>CALBYK010000052.1 GCA_937889855.1 uncultured Prevotella sp. | reverse complement strand
AGTTGAAACACTCCGACACAGAGTGCTACATATACAGCAACCTTACTTACCGATTCTACTCCTACAGCAACGTGCGCGTCAACCTCAACGCCGACTTCACCAATGCCACGGCCGACACACAGCAGATTAGCGTCACGATAGAAGTGGAACCGGCTTTCGTCAAGAAGCATGAATTTGAAGTTAAGTAATATGAGCAATATCCTGAAATCAATAACCGCAATGTTTCTCGCTGCTACTGCACTTTCAGCATGTGACAGCAGCGACACCGCTCCCGCTCCCGTCCCCGACGCCGCACCGCAAGCCGCCACTACCGAGGTGCCTGTGCACGTAGAGATTGGCTCTACATGGAATGTCGATCCCGACGACGGCACACGCGCCGCACCTCCCGGAGCGGGCGACTCCAACATCGACGGCTCTGAAGGCACTGGCGACGACGACGGACAGGAAGAACTAAAGGAAATCAACGAGGTGCGCATCATCACCTTCCGCCGCGCCGACAGCTCCGACCTCTCCGCCGCGTCGACCACCGACGACACCCCGTTTGTCTACGACGCGCAGAACGACGTGCGCATCAGTGTGACCGACACCGACGACAAGGACTATCCCGACGGCGACGACTTCTACAACAAGACACACAAGCACCGCGTGGCCGAAGGAAAGATAAAGAAGACCTACGGCTATGAATACCGCGTGATCGCGCTTGCCTACAACAAGGATTTTGCGCCCGTGTATCCAGTAAAGAACACACTCGACGAAGGCATCGATTCGTGGATGAAGCTCAACCTGAAAGACGGGACGACACTCGACGAGTTTAAGGCAAAGTTTGATAATATAAATATTGACAGCCTCTCAAGCCATTATAGAAACTCCTCCTCAAAGGTGGGTAAACTTGCCATCGCCATTCCTCAACTGTTCTACGGCGACTGCTATGCACAAGGACATACCGGCAGCAAGACAATAAAATATGCCTACGACGACAATGCCGACGTGCCGCTCACGGGAACACTGTATCGTGGCATGGCAAAGGTGGAGCTGAAGGTGAAACTTGAGAAACACACACCCGTAGGCACAACTCACGATGTCGATGCCGCTTATCTCGCAGCCGACAATATCTACACCGAAGCAGGACTCTACGACTACGGCTGTTTCAATTCTGCCGCCTCATTGCTCGACACCCAATATTATTCGCCAATAGGATATAGCGCGAAAGACACAGAAAATGAATACACCACAATATCAGCATGGGTACTGCCCGGCAAGACACATCTTGCACTGAGAGTGTATATGAGTGCGGCTGCTATCGACTATCGATACGACATGGGACAAATCTGCACCGAGGACGTAATATCAGGCGACAACGCTACCGGTGTGATATCGCCCGACGCCATAGGCAACGTGTTCTACTTTCGGCGCAACCACAAATACGTGTTCACCTGCGACAACTCGGAGACAATAATGAAACACAAACTATAAAATCACAACTGTGTCCGTGGCGGAGGTCACAAATTGCGAGTTTTGACATAACCTCATTAACACATAAAGAATATGAAACGACTATATTTCATTATAATATCCATCCTCTGTTGCTTCACCGGCGTCATGGCTCAGGACGACTTCACCAGTCCTTACTTCGAGAGTGCCGAGGCACGCGACGCAGCAAGCCGCCACGGCATCACCATCTACACCGAGGACTGGAGCGACATGCCCGACCAGTCTAAAGAGTATGAGGATTTCGACAGCACGGCAACCAAATACCCCAACCTCCACTTCCGCCGAATGCGCAACCGACGCGCCCTTGTAGGCGAAGGATGCACTGTCAACAAACTCATCACCGTCGTTGGTGTGGGCGGATGGAACAAGACCATGAACGCACTGACCAATGAGGATCTTGAGGACTATGCCGAATTCAACAAGGTGGTGAGCGCCGCCGTCACCGTCGACCCCATCGTGAGCATCCGCGACATGCGTAACTACTACGCCAAGGGCACCAAGGCGGGCTACTGCATCGTGGCTGGCTCGGGCAATGCCGTGCTCACGCTCGATGTAATCAAGGCCATGTCAATAGGCTTCTACCGCGACGGCAAGCTACTGGGCGTGAAAGCCGTGCAGGAGGGACAGGACGGCAGCGGCGTGACGCTCAAGCTGATACAGATTCCTGGTTCCGACGAGGCGTGCATCATGCTCACCGCTGAGAGCGACTGGCTGTTCGACGAGATTTCACTCGACCACTCGGGCGGCGTGCAGGTGGGCGTGGGCGATCTGCTCAAGGTGAAGTATGCCTTCGTGGGCAACTCTCAAGAATATCCCATAACCTACGACGGCACCGACGATAGCGGCCACACGCTCAAGGGCGGCATATCGCTATATAACGACTACATGGCGGCGACGGGCAACCCCGAAGCATCAGCCGAGCTCGACTATGTGAAAGGCTGGGACCCTGTGCTGCTTGGCATTCCGTTCCCCTTCACATCGGATGTGATGAGCAAACTCACCGACTACGACACGAGCAACTACATAGCCGTGACGCCTATACTATCGGTGGGCTATCAAGGCGGTGCCAAGTTTATGATGAAGCGCACCGACGGCACCGACGACGAGGTGTTCGGCAAGGGCATGGAAGTGGGCTTCAACTACAACGTGGGTTCCGGACTGGCTCTCGACGCGGGAGCATGGATACGACTCATACTCTTCGACCGCAACGGCAACAAGGTGCAGGAGGAGACGGTGTCGGCAGGCGTGCTCAACCTCAGCGTGGCGAAGGGCGGCAACGGCACGGCATCGGTCACGGTCGAGCAACCGTTCTCGGGATGCGAGATTCGTTTCCACACGGTGCTGAGCGTCGACCTCGGCGCGATAGGCATACACTACGGTTTCGTGAAGAACAAGCCCGAAGTGCCTCACCACTGCCAGATAAACCCGTCGCCCGACACCGACCTGTGCCCTGGGCAGACATCGTTCCAGCTCAGGTCGAACCCCGACGTGAGCGTGACGTGGACACTGGAGAAGTCAATTCCCGACGACGACACATCGGCTGCGCCGTCGGTAACGCCTACCGGCTACGTGACGAATCTATCGCCGGGCTACTATCTGTTTCGTGCCACAGCCACTGACGGCTGCTCAGACGAGATGTGGCTCAGCGTGGGACACTTCGGCAACGAGGACCTCACGTGCACACGACCAATGAACAACGGCATGGAGAACGGCACCTACGAGGTGTCGACCGACATCTACGGCTCGTCGGGCAGCCTCATCTCGGCTTCCGACCTGCAGAATGCCGATGCCATCGTAACCAAGTCGACCGAGGACTACGCCACTTATATCGGCGGACTGAGCCTCGCCAGCAATCTGCGCATCACGGGTGTGAAGCGCACCGACGGTGGACTGATGTACGACGCCACCGACCGCCACGACGGGGAGTCTGTAGAGGAGGCTGCTGCCAGAATGAAGCCAAAGCGCATGGGATTTGTCGTGGCCAACTTCGTGACGGGCATTGACCTCTCGCTGCTGCAATACCTGCAGATACGCTGCTACCATCAGGGCAAGGAGGTGTATCGACACGTCATCTCCGAGTCTAACGGTGTGCAGGCCGATGTTGCCACTCAGGCCGGTGTGCAGCGCACGCGATACAGCATCGCCGTGCCCGAGACCGACAACGACGGACAGCCTATGCAGGTGGACGAGATTATGCTGTGGACATCTGGCGTGCTCAATCTGCGCGGCTCCAACCTCCATATCTACTTTGCCTTCATCGAGGATGCCGACGCCGCATGCAGCGACCCGATGGGCTGCAGCGTGACGCTGCTCAGCAACGAGAATACACACACTACTATCAACGCCGACGCCACAAAAAACATTGAAGTGGTGAGCGTAGCTAACACCATCGACGACCTGAGCTATCTCATCGACAACGATATGTCTACGGCAATGCTCGTGCTCAACACCGTGGCTGTAGGCTCGGGACAGGTAGTGGCTGTCAACGTAGGCAGGACGATGGACTATCACCACCAAATAGGCATCATCGTCGACCAGAAAACCTACGTGGCTAACATCGGTGTGGGCAACTGGCTCACCGTGGAGACCTTCTACCAGGGCAAAGCCACTGGCGACAAGAAATCGGACTGGAGTGTGCTCGGCGCCGACGTGGCGGGATATGGCGACAAGAACTACCTCTTCGTTCAGCCCAAGCACATCTACGACGAGGTGCGCATCACCATAGGCGGTGTTGTCGATGCGGCAGAGCCGCAGAAGTTCTACGGACTGTTCCTGCGAGGCGATGTCGACAACGACGGCATTCCCGACTGCAAGGACCCTAACTCGTGTGCGCAGGAACCGCTCGACGTGGCTGTGAACAAGGTGTGCGTGGGCGACACCATCAAGATTCAAGCCAAGGGATATGTCGATACCGACTACACCATCGAGTTTGGCGAGCCGGGCATCGGCGAGGTGACTCTGAAGTCGGACGCCACGACGGGCCTGATCAACTACGAATATGTCACGATGACTCCCGGACGCTATCAGATGATGTTCTACGACGGAAGCGGCAACTTCATCAACAGTGTCGACTACACCGTGTACCCGCGACAGACCACATGGCTCACCACCGCATCCAACAACGACTGGAACAAGTGGGACAACTGGAGCGACGGTGCCCCTTACTGCTGCACCAACGTCATCATCCCATCAAGTGCCAAGCACTATCCCGTGCTCGAACCCGGCGAGGTGAAAACGGGCGACGAATACTGCTGCAATGACATCTTCTTCGAACCGAAGTCGGCCGTGGAGCGCACGCAGGAGCTCAACTACAACCGCGCTTGGGTGGAGGCGAAGATGCAGCCCAACCGCTACTACAACTTCTCGGCACCACTGAAGCAGATGTATACGGGCGACATGTTCGTCAACAACACGGTGGCTGCCCCCGAGACGTTTGCCGAGCTTACTGCCGACAACTACCCCGAGCAGCGCTTCAACCCCACTGTCTACCAGCGCTTGTGGCTCGCCACGGAGAAGTCGCACAAGTGGACCACGGGCAATGCTGCCGACGACTACCTCACGGTGACGGTCGACGCCACCAACTGGTCGCACCACTTCAACAACCTTGCCTACAACTACCCGATGGGTGGCGGCGTGGCTGTATGGGTGGACGAGGGGACGACGGGAGCCGACTCCTTCCTGTTCCGCTTCCCCAAGACGCACACCGAGTACAACTACTACAGCGACTACGACCACACGAAGATTGACGGAGTGAAGGAGAGTATCGAGCGCGACCCGATGCTGCCTTACCGCTTCATCTACGAGACCGCCAACGACGGCAACCTCACGCTGAGCACCTCCGACGGAGCGAGCCGCACCGTCTACAAGGCGCAGACAGAGTTTCCCATAACGCTCACAGCCGACAAGGCAACGACGACATTCATGCTCGGCAACCCGTTTATGAGCCATATCGACATAGGCCACTTCCTCAACTACAACGACAACGTGAAGGCGGTGAAGACAGAACTCAACGGTGCCGTGCTCACCGTGACGCGCAACGACGACGGCACCTTTGTCTACAACGGCGACGTGAAGACCATCGCCCCTATGCAGTCGGTATTCATAGAGACGGCCGATGCCGCTACATCGGTCAACGTGACGCTCACCACCGACATGCTATCTGCCAGCGACGACGACGCGACACCGACACTGGCAAGCAACGCCCCGCAACTGCGCGTATCGGCAACAGCCGACTCAACAAAGACAGTGGCTTCGCTGACATTCGTAGAGTCTGGCGCATACTCATCGCCCACACTCTTCGACAACGAGGTGCGCCCCGAACTGAGTCTGTTTGCCATCAGTGGCGGTAATGCCTACGACATCATACCGCTGGCAGACGTTGTACCGCTCGGAATGTGCACATCAGCCCAGCAAGACATCACCTTCTCGTTCCGCACTGCCAACGGTTTTGAGCGCGACGCCTACCGCCTGAAGGACAACATCACGGGCATGACCTACGGCATCGACGGCGACATCACCATTCATAGAGCCGACACGTCAATTGACCGATTCTCACTTGTGAGGAACGGCGCCACAGCGATAGCCGGCAACAGCACTGTCGCCGCCAACAAGGCG
>CALBYK010000051.1 GCA_937889855.1 uncultured Prevotella sp. | reverse complement strand
GGAAAATATCCTTTGGAGCGGAAGCTTTCATATCCAAACATCTTGCTGCCAAGGTGGCTGAACTCTATGTATAGGCACATCCTGTGCTTGAAGCTCTCTGTCACAACATCCAGAAAACGCCTGAACATTTCCTCGCGCTCTATGCCCTCGTCGTATTCCCCTTCGCCATACACACGTCCGTGTGAGTATAGTGCAGGAGGTAGAAGAGACTTGTGGTATGTGACAATAGTGAGCATATGTGCCACTACCTTTCCGCGCTCGTCCATTGCTATGGCCATGCGCGGCTCTTGCATAGGCGTAGCTTCTAGTATTCGGAAAAACTCTACGCTATGAAAGAAATTCCGGCTTGCAATGTCGGGCAAATCTGATTCTTTAGATATCAATCGGATACTTACCTCTTCTTTCATTCGGCAAAAATAGTAAATCTTTTTCAAATAACGGCAAGTTATTATTGATATAATGTTTATTTGCATGCATAATTGGGAAAACGAAGTGTTTTGTCGGTTTTGGGCTTAGGGATGCCTTCGGGATTGTTCCGGGTTTTTGTCGGCGGATTTTTTATGAAATAGATGCTGGTTTGTCCTTTTTTTTGTAAGTTTGCATTAATTTATTTGGGAAAGCTAATTATTAATACAAATTTAAGGTATGAAGATAGTAATGGTTGGCGCTGGCAACGTTGCGACACATATAGCGTTGCGACTTGCGGAGAGGGGAACTGCGCCGGTGCAGATATGGAGCCGTCACTTGGAGTCGGCAGAGGAACTTGCTGCCCGGGTGCGATGCTTGGCTACCGCTGACATGCGGTGTCTGGACACGACAGCCGACATATATGTTGTCTCGGTAGCGGATGTGGCGATGATGGACGTGATAGAGAAGCTTTGCCACCATTGCCATGACGGAGTATTTATACATACGGCAGGCACCATGCCTATGGACATGTTCAAGGGACATTGCGCCCACTACGGTGTGGTGTATCCAATGCAGACATTCACCAAAAAGAAAGACTTGGATTTTGACAGCGTGTCATGTTTTGTTGAAGCCTCTGACGCGGCTACTTTTTCAACGATAGAGACGTTCGCACGCCTTCTCACTTCGCATGTACAGCAACTCTCAGGCAACGACAGGCGCTGGCTGCATCTTGCGGCGGTTTTTGCCTGCAATTTCACTAATGCCTGTTATGCGCAGGCGGCTCGCATGCTTGAGAGTCATGGCGTGGATTTCCGTGTTCTGCTCCCACTGATAGACGAGACAACCCGTAAGATACACAGCCTTGCTCCAAAAGAAGCGCAAACGGGCCCTGCGGCCAGACACGACTATAATGTAATGGAGAAGCATATGGAAATGCTCGAAGATACGCCTGACTTGCACTCTATGTACAAGCTTATGTCAGAGATAATTATGAATGATTGTTAAACCGAATAGTTGAATAGGATGATAGATTACGACTTGAGCAGAATCAAATTAGTGGTATTTGATGTTGATGGAGTGCTCTCTGCCGAGACAATAACGCTTTCGGCGGAAGGTGAGCCTCTGAGAACTGTGAACATAAAGGACGGGTATGCCATACAGCTGGCTTGTAAGAAAGGATTGCGTGTCGCCATAATTACAGGCGGAAGTACAAAGGCTGTCTATAAGCGTTATAGCGGACTTGGAGTTACAGACATATTCATGGGGGCTAAGAACAAGCTTGAAGTTTATGAGCGTCTTCTCAGCGAATGCAATATTAGTGATGAAGAAGTTGTCTATGTTGGTGACGACATACCTGACCATGCCGTAATGTGCCGTGTTGGTTGTCCTTGTTGTCCTAAGGACGCTTGCTCCGACATAAAGGCCGTAAGCAGATATGTGTGTGATAGAAAAGGAGGCTATGGCGTGGGACGTGAGATTCTCGAACAGGTGCTAAAGGCACAGGGAAAATGGATGGACGACGAAGTGGCGTTCGGATGGTAGTTTAAGAACAATTGTTAAACAGTATAGATAGTATGAAGATAATATTGGCGAGCAATTCTCCACGTCGCAAGGAGCTGCTTGGCGGACTTGGAGTGGATTTTGAGGTTAGAGTGGTAAATGGAGTGGGCGAGGACTACCCTGAAACACTTCCGCCGCATGATGTGGCTGAGTATATAGCAAACGAGAAAGCCGATGCGTACACTGTGGTCAAAGGTGAGCTTCTTATAACAGCCGATACGGTTGTGGTTGTAGGCAAAGACATACTTGGCAAGCCAAAAGATGCAACCCAAGCTTGCCGTATGTTGCGGGATATAAGTGGGCGCACCCATCAGGTCGTGACGGGAGTCTGCATGAAGACGTCATGTGAACGGCGTAGCTTCTCGGTGGCCACAGACGTGACTTTCAGACAATTGACTGACGAGGAAATCAGCCATTACGTAAACCTCTATAAACCATTCGACAAGGCTGGTGCTTATGGCATACAAGAATGGATAGGATATATAGGTGTAACAGGCATCAATGGCAGCTATTATAATGTCATGGGATTCCCGGTGCAGCGCGTTTACGAGGAACTCTCAGGGCATTTTGGCGTGAAAATAGCCGATTGACATTGGATGATAGTAATAAATTGTGACATTTTAATATATTTTAGACAGCATATTTCGCCTCTGAAATAATAATTCTGTAATTTTGCGCATTGAACGAGGGACCGTATGCAATAGGTCTTTAATGAAACAAATATAAAGAAGAGTATTTTACAGAAATTAAAACAAATAAAAATGTCAGAATCAATAGACATTCGCCAGCTAAACGCTCGAATTGAACAGCAAAGCAGCTTTGTCACCAATCTGGTGACGGGTATGAACCAAGTTATTGTCGGACAGAAACATCTTGTAGAGTCATTGCTAATATCTCTCCTTAGCGACGGGCATATCCTTCTTGAGGGTGTGCCAGGATTGGCAAAGACACTTGCCATAAAAACCCTTTCTCAACTCATAGACGCCGACTATAGCAGAATACAGTTTACGCCAGACCTCCTTCCTGCCGATGTGATAGGTACGCTTGTCTACTCTCAGAAGGACGAGAACTTTCACGTCAAGAAGGGACCGGTATTTGCAAACTTCGTTCTTGCCGACGAGATAAACCGTGCTCCGGCAAAGGTGCAGAGCGCATTGCTTGAGGCTATGCAGGAGCATCAGGTCACGATTGGCGAGCAGACATTCAAACTCCCGAATCCGTTCCTTGTGATGGCAACCCAGAACCCTATTGAACAGGAGGGCACATACCAGTTGCCGGAAGCACAGGTGGACCGATTCATGCTCAAGGTCATAATCGGCTACCCCACTTTGGAAGAGGAAAAGATTATCATACGCGAGAATATCAAGGGAGAGCATAAGCAGGTGCTTCCGGTCACAACGGCAGAGGAGATACTGAAGGCACGTGAGGTTGTGAACGAGGTGTATATTGACGAGAAGATAGAACAGTATATTGCCGACATTGTGTTCGCGTCGCGCTATCCGGAGAAATATGGCCTTGTGGAGCTGAAGGATATGATAACGTTTGGTGGCTCTCCGCGTGCAAGTATTAGTCTTGCTAAGGCCGCTCGTGCTTATGCCTTCATCAAACGCCGTGGCTATGTTGTTCCTGAGGACGTGCGTGCCGTGGCTCATGACGTGATGCGCCATCGTATAGGTCTCTCCTATGAGGCAGAGGCAAGCAACGTCACAAGTGAGGAGATAGTCTCTAAGATTATTAATAAGGTGGAAGTGCCTTGATTTGAATAGATGTTTGTATAATGTTGGAAACGTCTGATATATTAAAGAAAGTCCGCAAGATTGAGATAAAGACACGCGGGCTTAGCCAGAATATTTTCGCCGGGCAATACCATTCCGCCTTTAAGGGCAGGGGTATGGCCTTCGCGGAAGTGCGTGAGTATCAGTTTGGCGATGATGTGAGGGATATTGACTGGAATGTCACGGCACGTTTCCGTAAGCCATACGTGAAGGTGTTTGAGGAGGAGCGTGAGCTGACGGTAATGCTCCTTATTGACGTT
>CALBYK010000050.1 GCA_937889855.1 uncultured Prevotella sp. | reverse complement strand
AAAGATGAGGGTGTGACATTTATGTCTGCCGGTTTTTGCGTGAATGAGTATGTAATCTCACGACTTCCATAATTGTTGTCATATGCGCTTGCCGTGACATAGAAATAAAGTGTGTTGCTTGATGAGTTCCCGTTGACGTGTACAATCACCTGTTTCTTGTCCTTGTCATAGCTTAAGTTGACATGGTTATTTGGTGTAGTGCTGTACGAAGGACTCCATGCCAAAGTCAGGTCATCGAAATTTGTATCGACGGGAATGTTTATGGTCTGTTCTTTTCCGCTTATAGTGGCGGATGACGAATTGTCCTCCCATCTCAGATACCCTTCAGCTCCGCTTTGTGTGGCGCTCATGGTGTATGGGAACGACATTCCGTTGTCCAGATTAGCGTTGATTGTGAAGATGGCTTGTCTTGAATTTGTACTTGTGTTTTTGCTTGCGACAATGCATTTGTCAGCAATGCTTAGCCAGTCGGGAGCGTCCGACGACATAGTGAATGTTATGTCGTTTGGGATATTGTATATAAACTGTTCTTTATCTTCATAATTAGAGAAATCAAAAGACTGTTGGTTTATGTAAAAATAGTAGTCTTTGCCTTCCTGGGCAATAAAAGCGGTGCTGTTGTTCAGTTCAGAGATGTCCTCCGTGCATCCGGTCATTAGTGCGGAGCACAGCACAATGCCGAGTGAAAGATATTTGTATTTCATCTTATTCTGTATTTATAGTTAATGAATTATGCCGTTAGAAGCTGAAGCAAAGCGCTCCATTGGCCCTGAAGCATGTTCCAAAGTTCTTGATGCTGGAATTATATCCACAAAGCTCGTCGTAGAACTTGCCTGACGACATCTTGCTTATGCATTCGGGTGTGACCACAAACTGTAGCCATTTGAAGATGGCAAGCTGCATGCGCAAGGCGAAGATGCTGCTCGCACAGTAGGTCTTTATGCTTTTTGCTTCCCAATTGTCAGCATAGAACTCGCCTTTAATACTTGTGCATTGAAATCCTATCTGTGGCGTGAAGCGGAAGCGTCCGGTAGTGAGGTTGTAGCCTACGCGTGCCCCGATAGCATGGTCGGCCGATACGTCCATGTTGTCATTTTCAATGCCATAAGAGTTGGGGCGAAACATTCTTACTTCTTCCTCTTTGTCTACCGCTTTATAATAGTCGAACTGCACATTGACCATCCTCCAGTTGGCTCCAATACTGGCTGTAATGTCTGTCTGTGTGTTGAAGCCCGTCTGCAAATAGATGTCCCAATTGCGGAACATCTCGCGGCGCATCTTGAAAACCTTTATGGAGTCGGAGATGAGGAAGTGCACATTGCTTTTAAATGTTCTGTACTTGCGCTGCTTCAGCATCACCTTGTGGTCGCCAGCAATGAGGTCAATGGTCTGCGGGGTGGCGCCAATTTCCTTGCCGTTAATGAACAGTGCGGCACCCTCGGGCGTGGAGTTGATGTGGAAAGTGCCCATGTTGTAGAGAGTAATGTTTACATTGGCTGTTTGATTCTCGAGCACCTCAACGTCCTTTTTGACAGTACGGTAGTCGGGGTAGGTGAGCTTTACGGTGTGCTTGCCCACAATGATGTCGTTGATGTTCATAGGAGTCTTGCCGCGCCTTACATCATCAACATAAATCTCAGCTCCAAGTGGAGTGGACACAACGGCGAGTGTGCTGTATATAGGAGTAGGTTCCTTGAGTTTTACTGTGCGTTGTTCGCCCAGGCTCACGCTTATCATTTCCGATGATGGACGGTGGCCTTCCTTTCTGCACTCCACCTGGTGGTCGCCAGTCTTCAGCTCCACGGCTACAATAGCACCCTTTCCCTTCGATATGCCGTCAACGTAGACCTCGCAACTCTCGTCAGGACATTTGAAGGAGATAGTTCCGCAGTTAGGCTTCAGGGTGACATCCTCGATATGTGTTTTCGCCTGATCTTTCAGCGTGAAGCGTCCCTCTGACTGGAAGTAGTTGTCGGAAATCACCTTGTATGTATAAATGCCATATTCAAGAGCTCTCGCTACAGAGCCGTTTTGGTCGACAGTGCCGAATATTTGCTCTGTGCCGTCTTTTGTTGTGTTGACAACGGTAATTAGAGCATTCGACTTGGCCGGCTTCACATTAAACGTCACCATCTGTGTCTTCAGTACCTTAGCGTCAGGTGACAGCACCATCACATAGTTGACTCCTGGCTCAATTGTTGTTTGCAGGTCGTAGCGGTTTACCTTGGCAAATCCCTTGCGCGACACGCTTACCATCTTGGCGTTGCGCTGTACGTATACCCACAGTTCGCCATCGTGCATCTCCTTGATGCTGCGCAGGTTGCTGAAGTTGAAGTCGTACTCTGTGAGTTTGTCGTCTGGATTGGCAGATGTAACCTTGATGAGAGCATACATGTCACCATTGCCGTCAATTTTTTTTGCAGAGTTGCGTGCCGACATGTCAAACTGGTCTTTCTCAAAACTCACAATTTTGAATTTCCGCAAGTCTTGCGCACTTGTCGCTGAGCATGTCAGCAATAAGATTAAATACAATAAAAGCTGTTTTAGTTTCATATGATTGCAGATTATGTTTGTTTGTCTTTTCTCAGTACATTCTCAATGAACCCGCTCGGCACATACGCCGTTGTCACCAGGCACACGCCATGCAGCTCCACGACCACGCGTTGTTGTCCTGCCACTCGTGCCACCCGTCCGCAGATGCCCTTGAATTCGCCGTCTATGATGCGCACCAGATCGCCGCTCTTGTAGTGGCATTGTTCGGGTCGCACTATACGGATGTGCTCGTTGTTGATGGAGGTGAGGCGGATGAAGTTGTTCATGGCGTCATCGGGAACGGTCAATGGCGGATTTCTGCCGTTATTTCCAGTGTGAAAATGGTTGTAATAAAAGGTAATGAGTTTGGATGGCAAGAGTTTGTCTTTTGTCTTGGATGTCTCAGAAAATGAATCGGGGGGGGTAAGTTTGAGACTTCTCAGTAGATTGTTTAGTGTAGTTGTGTTGGTGTGGGCAAAGAGCAGGTTGGGTAGGAGTGGGGTGGTGACTCGTCGTTGTTTGCCGTTTACGGTTCGTGTGGTGTAGCGCAGTGGCATGAAGGTCTCGATGCCGTGGTTGTTGAGAAAAGCGTTGGCTTGCATGGCGCGGTTGTAGGTGATGCGCAGTACAAACCATTTGGTGGCATGTTGGGAGGTTGGTGTTGTTGGCGGATGGCCACTTCTTACCGACACCCCTGTGTGTGAGCCGTTGGCTTCGGGGAGGACATTGGGGGCAAACCCAATGGTTGGAGGATTAGCCTCGCCTCGTCGAGGTTTTGCATTAGACAATGCACGCATAATAATTGTGGAAATGTATGTCTGTGTTGGTGTGGACATACTATTTTACTTGCAAAGTTAAGACAATTTTGCAAATATGCAAAATTTTTAATGTTGAAAATAAGCCGTAAAGCCGATGATAGAATGTTTTTTTGGGAAGATGGATTTTATGGCAAAATCATCTTATTTTGTGTAAATTGTATGGATTATGGCGTAAAGTGCGGTATGGTGTGCTTAAATGGTAGGATTTGTG
Organism: uncultured Prevotella sp.; assembly: GCA_937889855.1. Lineage (GTDB taxonomy): Bacteria > Bacteroidota > Bacteroidia > Bacteroidales > Bacteroidaceae > Prevotella. Next base: position 5,707 of record CALBYK010000050.1, on the reverse strand, counting down.
GAGTGGGGAGTATGGAAGGTTGGGGCAAAACACAGATGCCTATTTTTTGCCCCAACTCCCAGTTATTCGGTGATTATCACCGTCACGCCGCGTGCCGCCTGTGCTCCCATGACGAGAGCCTGCTCGATGTCGGCGGTTTTGGATGGCCCAGAGATGAATGTGCCCAGTCCGGTCTCGGGCATGGTGATGCGCGCGTAGGCCTCGTGCATATTGCCAACGATGCCGCTTTTGGGGAGCACGATGACGAGATACTCGGAGATGAAGCAAATGGCTTTCTCCTTCATGGCTTGCGGTATCCACACGCAGCCGTGACCGACGCCCAGGCTCTCAACGTCTGTGCCGTTGAGAGCCTGGGCGTCGGTCACGGTGTCGGGGTTGAGTGTGGCTATGGTAAGCTGCTCAAGGTTAGAGGCTATGACCTTGGCCTCTGGGTAGGCTTGGTGCACGAGGTCGTCGAGGTTGTCGCCAGGCTTTGCTACTATCACCTTGCTGCCTACCGTCTCGCTCATGGAGATGAACTGCTGTATGGTGTCATCGTATGCTATGCCTGCCACCTCAGTGGTGGGCATGTCGTATTGTTCGCGGGTGTTGCGGCGAAGCTTGTTTAAGAGTTCTTCTTTATACATTGTTGCTATTTTAAAGGGGGTGCCGAGCTTATGCTCGACACCTCCTATTTTACTTTTCCTTTTTTCCACATCTCTTGGAACGACTCACCGGCGAAATGTGGCATGGCGTGCGCCACGCCCCATGGGTTGATGGCGCGGATGTGGGTCATGCCATCGGGTATGATGTTGGCGAGTGGGGCGATTTTAAGCGCTGAGGCGTAGAGCTGTGGGTGGTCGAAAAGCACCTCCATGCCTTCAGACATCACTTTCTTCATCTTGTCGGCACGGTGGAGCGAGTCGAGCTTCTGGCGCCACAGATAGACCTGCGAGCCGGGACCCACTTTCGACGGGCAAACGTTGTCGCACGACAGGCAGAGCGTGCAAGCCGACACGTTGTCGCTGAAACGCTGAGGGTCGCGGAGCATGCCGAGGTTGATGCCGATGGGCCCTGGTATGAAATATGTGTAGGAGTAGCCTCCCGAACGTCGGTAGACGGGGCATGTGTTCATGCACGAGCCGCAGCGTATGCACTTGAGCGTCTCCCAATGGTCGGGGTCGGCGAGGATGTCGCTGCGCCCGTTGTCAACGAGAATGACGTGCATCTCGGCACCCGGTCGTGCCTGGCGGAAGTGTGACGTGTATGCGGTGGTGGGTTGTCCTGTCGCCGAGCGGCAGAGCAGACGCTGGAAGACGGCGAGCGAGCGGTAGTCTGGCACAATCTTCTCTATGCCCATAGCCACAAGGTGCAGTTTGGGCATTGACGTGGACATGTCGGCGTTGCCCTCGTTGGTACACACCACGATGTCGCCTGTCTTAGCCACGCCGAAGTTGCAGCCGGTCATGCCTGCTCCAGCCTCCATGAACTGGCTGCGCAGATGCATGCGTGCGCAGCGTGTGAGGTACGTAGGGTCGTAGTTGCCAATCTCCTTGCTGATGCCTTTCTCCTCGAACATGCGTCCCACCTCCTCGCGCTTGAGATGTATGGCAGGCATGACGATGTGGCTCGGCTTCTGGTGGAGAAGCTGCAGAATGCGCTCGCCGAGGTCGGTCTCCACCACGTCTATGCCGTGCTGCTCGAGGAACGGGTTCATGCCACACTCCTCGGTGAGCATTGACTTCGACTTGACCATCTTCTTCACGCCATGCTGCTGCAGAATGCTGAGCACAATGCCGTTGAAGTCGTCGGCGGTGCGTGCCCAATGCACATGGACACCACGGCTCTCGAGTTGTGAGGCGAATTGCTCAAGATAGTCGGCAAGGTGTGTTATGGTGTGGCGTTTTATCTGGCTTGCGTGTTCGCGCAGGTCCTCCCATTCAGGCAGTTCCTCCGCCATCGCGTCCCGTTTTTGGCGTACCGACCAGAATGTCGCGTCGTGCCATGTTGTCTTCTCGTGGTTTGCGTTGAAGCGTCGTGCCGCTTCCGAATGTAGTGTGCTCATAGTCCTGCTGCTAATATCTGTACTACGTGGATGAACTTGATAGGTTTGTTCTCTCTTTTGGCGATGCCTTGCATGTGCATGAGGCACGATGAGTCGGGTCCTGTGACATATTCGGCTCCTGTTGCCATATGGCGCTCGATTTTGTCTTCTCCCATTCGCTTTGACACGTCAGGCTCCTCGATGGAGAACATGCCGCCGAAGCCGCAGCACTCGTCTTTGCGCTCCGGCTCTCGTATGGTGATGCCGTTGACAAGCTGCAGGAGGTCGATAATCTTGTTGAACTGCGGGATGTGGCGCTCTGATGGCGACGAGAGTCCGAGCTCGCGCACGCCATGGCATGAGTTGTGCACGCTGACCACATGCGGGAAGCTTGCCTTGAGGCTTTTCGGCTTCACCACGTCGTGCAGAAACTCTACAACGTCCATGATTTTCTTTGAGGTGAGACACTGGTGCTCGCCCTTTGCCAATCGCGGGTGGTATAGTTTTACAAATGCGGCGCATGAGGCCGATGGGGCAACGACATAGTCGAAGTCGTTGAACAGTTGGTCGAAATGGTCGGCTATCTTGCCTGCCATCTTCTCGAATCCTGCGTTTGCCATTGGCTGTCCGCAGCATGTCTGGTTGAGGGGATAGGTCACGTCGAGCCCCAAGCTCTTGAGTAGCTTGTATGTGGCGACCCCCACCTCGGGGTAGAGCGCGTCGACGTAACAGGGTATAAACAATCCTATTTTCATAATGTTAAAAAGTCATCCACTTTTGGTTATTTCTTTTATTTTTATAGTTCATGCAAAAGTACAAATTTTGAATGGATATATAAATAATGTGGTCTAAGTTTTTTTCAACTTATTCTCGGGTTTCATGCAATAATATATAATTTTGCACATTATTTATGTATGCAGTTGAAGATAAATATATCAATGGTAAATATGAAGGATATACGCGTTGCCATATTGGTCTTGGCAGCGACGGCTGTTGCCCTGCTTACGGTGTCGTGCGCCCAGGATGATGAATCATCGCAGCGTTGGGGTGCAAGCAATATGAGCAGCTCCGAAGCCGTGTATGAAGGCAAGTGGAGCCTCGGGATGGCTTCGGGATGGCAAGGAGTTGCTGCCATCGATATGCGTGACTCGTCGACGGGCGTGTTCAGGCTGCGTGGTGTGCCCCGTGCAGAGATTGTGCGCCAATTTTTCCCGGATGGCAGCGTGGTGCCAGCTGCAGACTATTTCAGCATGATTGTGGAATCGCAGTTTGTCGTCACTTCCACCTCTGACAACACCTTATTATACATGCTGCAGCCGGCGGTGTGGAACATCCCCGTGCTTGTAGGCGATAAGCCAGGCACATTGGGATTGAATATTTCGTCACAGTCGCAGGGCGATGACGACTTGTCGTGGGGGACACTCTCAAAATCGGGAGTTCTGACACTTGTTATTCATGTAACGTCATACCAGTTGGACGGCGGTGGACAGGTGCCGTCGGCATTGAAGATGGTGTTCACGGCGACACGTAAAAAATGACGGTAGGATGAAATTGGAAGAACAAATCGTTCACGACATACAAAGCGGGGACAGGGCGGCGATGCGTCGGCTCTACGACCGGTGTTCGGGATTGGCTATGGCAATTGCGCTGCGGTATGTCCCGGACCGGGATGACGCGTGCGATATAGTGCAGGATGCCTTCGTCAAGGCGTTCCAGTCGATTCGGCAGTTTGAGTATCGTGGCGAGGGAACGCTCCGCTCGTGGATGTCGCGCATCGTAGCCAATGAGGCGCTTGGATTCCTGCGGAGGAGGTCGGGGCTGACATTCACCGACGACATTCCCGATTGTGCGGAAAGGGAAGAGCCAGACATAGACCAGATATCTGACGATAAACTCACCGAGCTGATAGCCTCGCTTCCCGAAGGCTACCGTGTCGTGCTGAATCTGTATGTGTTTGGCGGCCTTAGCCATAAGGAGATAGCCAAGGAACTTGGAATCACGCCAAGCACATCGGCATCACAGTTTTTTCATGCCAAGAAGATGTTGGCGCGTATGATAAACGATTACAGGAAAAAGGAGATAATATGAAACACAACAATTGGACAGATGATATGCGTAGGCGTCTTGCAAACCGCGAAGTTCAGGTGCCCGACGAATTGTGGAGCAAGATTGAGCAAAGGATAGACATGCCCAAGCGTCCCAACCGCCACATTGTGCCTCTGCTTGCGTGGGTAGCTGTTGCGGCTGCTGTGCTGGGTGTTGTTGTGGTGGTTTACCGTGATGGCGGCAGTCATGACACATGCGGCAAACTGCAGCGGGCTGGTTCGCCGTGCGTTGCCGGGACTGTAGCCAGTTCAAAGATGCCGTCGCCTGACGCCTCGCTGGTTGAGAGGGTTGTGGCGACTGTAGAGAAGCGTGTCTTGTCGAAAGACACGGAAACAGAGGAAAAACAGCCGCATTATGGTCTGTTGGCGGATAACTTGCAGACGCAGGCAAGTTCCGACTTCAATGCACAGGTCGTCGCGGCACCAGACGAAGACGATGTAGAGCGTGGCTCATCCTCAGACAAAGGCTCACTTAAAGAGAAGTATTCAAAGCCGGCACACTCGCGTGAAAACACGCTTATTGCCTCTTATTCGGATCGCGGTGAAAAAAAACGCAGCTCGGATGCGGGATGGAGCGTTGGGGTACATACAGGTGGCGTGATTGTGGACAATGGCAGCATGGGTTATCCTGGCATGTATGCAATGAAGTCGCCTTTGTTTGTTGACAACGGGTCGCCAGACAACGGTGCCGTAGGATATATGTCAACGGTTTACCAAGCCCTACTGCCAAAATACAAGGAAGTGAAACACCACTCTCTTCCGGTAAGTTTCGGCATCTCTGTAGGCTATTCGCTCACAGGTCGTCTGCAGCTAACGACGGGTCTGGTATATACACGTGCTGTGACCGACTTTGTAAGCTCATCCGGCAATGACAACATCAAGTCAACACAACGTCTACATTATATAGGTGTGCCTCTTGGTGTTAAATACACGGTGTGGGGTAACAGCCGCCTGCAGACATATGCCACGGCAGGAGCGCAAGCCGACTTCAATGTGTCGTCAAAGATGACCGCCGGTGAGACCACGACAAATATAGACCATGACCGTACGCAATTTTCTGTAGGGGCAGCTGCCGGTGTGCAACTGATGGTTGTGCCGAAGGTGGGAGTGTTCGCTGAGCCGGGCATCCGCTATTACATTGACAATAAAAGCAATGTGGAGACCATATTCAAGGACAAGCCATGGACATTCAGCGTCCATATCGGATTGCGTGCCGACCTGTAGCTATAAGTGGAATGAAAGCAAAAACGTGACAATAGTTGTTATGATGTGGTTTATTTTGACTACCTTTGCATGGACAAAGAAATAAGTGGAAAAACAACTTACTTAATAACATAACAACAAAAACAGAACAAATGAACAAGAGAATCTGCATTCTGTTTGCCGGCGTTCTTGCTTTTACAGCGGCTGAGGCTCAGAACTATGCAAAGAAATTTAAGAACGCGAAAGGCATTGAGGTGGTCTACCGCTCTGTATATAAGGGCAAGGTGTATCCAGGCAACACCATAATGAAAGTCAACGGGGACGAGGTGAAGCTGGAGACCGTCCTTCCTGGTGAAAGCCGCCAACCGAAGGAGAA
>CALBYK010000049.1 GCA_937889855.1 uncultured Prevotella sp. | reverse complement strand
TGATGGTCGACCGTGGAGGTTCTATATGGGTGAGCAGGGATGGACTCCATGACTCTTGGCATCAGCTAACCGACCATAGCGTTTACGAGGGCAACCGCCGCTATTATGAGGATCCCGTGCTGTGGCGCGACTCCGTGCAATACCACATGATTGTCAACGACTGGCATGCTCGCAAAGCCTATTACATGCGCTCACTCGATGGGCGTAAGTGGATTACCGAGGCTGGCGCGGCATATTGTGCCGATGACAAGCAGTTCCCGCACATCTTCTCCGTCCATAAGGACGGCACAGAGGAATGGTGGTATAAATATGAGCGCCCGCATATATATCAAGACAGCGAAGGACGTGCTGCGTATATAAACTTTGCGGTGATTGACTGTGTGAAGAAAGAAGACAAAGGCGGCGACAGTCACTCGTCAAAGAATATTGTGCTTCCGTTGCAAAAGCCTTTGCTCACGGAAATGATAAAGGCTGATGGCGATGTCTATATAATAAGAATCAAGAGTGAGAAGGGCTTCAAGCCTAAAAGAGATTTGAATGTCAAAACACTCCGGTTCGGATGTCACAGTTATGTAAATTATGGTAAAGGCTTGAAGGTTAAGAAGATTGCCGCTCAGGGTAACGATTTGATTGTGACATTCTCAGGCAAGGCAGACGACAGCGGCATCGTCCCCGGCGAATGGGCCCCCAAGCTGTTAGGACAGAAGCGCAATGGCTCTGTGGCGTTCAGCTATGTGCGTATGCCACAAGTCAATGCTCGCCCAGAACTGCTCTCTGCCCTTTGTCCCAACTTGGAGGCGCGATGCGTCACCATTCAGAATTACGGACAGACTGCGTCCCGGCCTGTCACTGTGCGGGTATATGCTGCCGACAAGAAAACGCTCCTTGCCGAGGGCACGGTACCTTCCATTGATGCTTACAGTCATGCCTGTGTCTCCTTGACGCTGACAAATGACACAGTGCCTCTTCATACCGATATGCTGGTAGTTCGCTTTTTCAATGGCGACAACAAGGAATTGCTCATAGAGCGAATACCTTACTCTGGCGTCCGACCGCAAACAGACAACTAAGGGGAGGGTGTCTGTGGAACACGTGCTTTATAAAAAAACAATGAAATATTGGTGGAAAGAAACTTAAAACAATCCAAACAAATTAATAAAGATGAGAAAAATAGCATTATTAACCGTAGCTTTGACAACCACATTGATGGCACAAGCCGACTCTTTTAAGAGAGGAGGACAATTTGTCGACTACATCCTGCCTATTCATGGCAGTATAGCAGCAACAACTGCCGATTGGGGGACCACGCCTGGTTCCCTGAAAGGCTATAGTTGGACAGGTACCTTGGGCCGTTGGAAAGACAATGGCATCGAGGACAACACCTATTCTTATTGGGGCGGAAATGCCCTCAAAGGCGATGACGGCAAGTGGCACATATTTGTTGCCGGATGGCCAGAGAACTCACCAAAGGGACACGACACATGGCTGACAGGTTCTCGTTGTTACCATGGCGTCAGTGACTATCCTGACCGCGGATTCGTGTGGCAAGAGGAATTGGGAGCCGGCCACAATACCGAGGCTTATCGCTTGAAGGACGGTCGCACAGTGGTCTATAATATAGAGCGCCGCTATATCAGCAATGAGCCAACGCTCACTTCATCAACAACATGGACTTTGGGTAATTTCAATTGGCACCTTCGCGACCGTCGCTTGGAGCGTGGTAATGACCGTACGGTAAGTCTTTCTAATTGCACGTTCGCCCGTCGTTCAGACGGCTCGTTTCTGATGATGGACCGTGGTGGCTGTGTATGGGTCAGCCGTGATGGAGTCAGCGACTATTACCAACAAACCGACCACACCGCTTACGTGGGCAGTCGCACACGCTATTTGGAAGACCCTGTCATCTGGCACGATCATATGCAGTATTATATGATAGTCAACGACTATGACGCAAAGGTGGCCAACCTCAGTCGCTCTTTGGATGGCATCCATTGGATTAACGAGCCTGGCGTGGCCTATCAAACGGGAGTTATCAAGCACACAAACGGTGATGTGGAGGACTGGTACAAATTAGAGCGTCCCAAAGTCCAGACCGACAGCATCGGACGCGCTACCTACATACATTTTGCCGTGGTAGACGCCGTAAAAGATGCAGACGCGGGTCCGAACGATGGCCACTCTTCCAAAAACATCATTGCACCACTCGTCAAGAGCAGAATGATGGAAGTCCTGAACACGGATGTTATCACCGCCTCTACCACAAACATCCGGGTGAGAATCATGAAAGAGGCCGACTTTAATCCTGCCGACATCAACCTCTCGTCGCTCGTGTTTGGCAGTTACGACAAAGTGAACCATGGCAATGGCTTTACGGCAACGTCGTCAGAGTATGACGCTGACGGAAACCTTATTGTGACATTCACAGGCGTTGCCGGTGCCAGTGGCATCACAGCCGACGAATTCGCACCCAAGATGATTGGTGAGACCAATGCCGGTGACATCGTGTACGGCTATGCCAAACTGCCTTATGTCAACTATGAGCCAGCTATGGTGTCGGCCATGATTCCAGACATCGATGCCGACAATTACATCTCAACCGTCAAGGTTGACAACTATGGCTTGTCGACAAGCACCGAAATGACGGTCAAGGTAATGACTCCATCAGGAGCGATACTCTCTACAGGCACCGTACATGCCATCCCCGCTTATGGTTCAGAGAATGTAGCGCTGAAAGGACTGTCAAAGCCTTCTGCCATTTACGACAAAATAGTCGTCGCTTTCTATAAGGACAATGTGGAGGTAGACCGTAATAGTCTTTTCGTAGACAGCATCTGTAATCGCCAGACATCCTTGAAAAATCTTATCAGTAGGGCGGAAGACGTGTTGGCAAACAGTGAAAAATACAGCCAAGGCCGCACAGCCCTGCAAGCTAAGCTCGACGAGGTGAAGGCCAAACGTTATTATTTCTCTGCCAAGATTCAGCAAGAGCTCAACAGCCAACTTGAAACTGCTATCAAAGAGTGTCTCTATGCTAACGGCATTACCACTCAGTCGTGGGATTTCTATCAGGCGGCCCTGAAGAATGCCTCGTTCGCGATGACCGACAAAAGCGTTGTCACTGCCGACAATCATAATGTGAAAATTGCCGACTATATGACCATTGGCGGCAAGCAACAGAAATTCCATGGCCGTATAGCTTTCGACCAAGGCTCCAGTCGGCTCAATTTCCGCAATCAAGGAGAGGGAATGAACAACACAGGATTGTTCAACTACAACAACGATGCCCACTTCTCTGTGCTCAACCTCCAGCCTGGTGATGAGATAACATTCGGTTTGGCTGGCAAGACCATGCCTACTATCATTTCAGAAAACTGTTATGTCAAAGGTGACGCCACAAAGACATTGCTCGCATCAGGCACTCGCCTCGCCTCAGGTGTGACATACATCGTTGGCGGTGACAGCACAACCCAAATGGACATACAGAGTTACAACTACGTCTGCATCACCAATCTTTCGGTGGAGAGCAGTAGTGCCGAGACTGTCACCACACCGCAAATCAGCAATGATGTAGCCTTCTTGGTGACAATCATACCTGGCGAAAGCAGCGCCGGCACCACAGGGCTCACCACTTATTATACCACCGATGGCACCACGCCTACCCGGGAAAGCAACCTCTATACCGCTCCCTTCACCGTAAGCAAAAATGCGATAGTGAAGGCCGTTACCTATCTGCCTAACGGCACACCGTCGGCAGTAAAATCGATTCGCGCCAGCATCCCCGACCAAGAATGGGATTTTACCAACAGTACCCTTTGGACGGA
>CALBYK010000048.1 GCA_937889855.1 uncultured Prevotella sp. | reverse complement strand
AAGTAAAAGCCATTCCCTTTAAAAATATAATATTAACTATAATTTACACCCTACAAGACATTTGGCTGTAACTTCTTTAACTTCTCTAAATACTTTAATTTCTTAAGCTACTTATTTCTTCAACGCCTCCACAAACTTGTCGAACATGAACTCCGTGTCGACCGGACCCGAGCAAGCCTCCGGGTGGAACTGGCTTGAGAACCAAGGCTTTGACTTATGGCGTATACCCTCGTTTGAGCCATCGTTCATATTTACAAACAGCTCCTCCCAATCAGCACCGAGAGTCTTCGCGTCAACGGCATAGCCATGGTTCTGCGAAGTGACGAAGCACTTGTCGGTGCCGACCATACGCACCGGCTGGTTGTGCGAGCGATGGCCGTACTTCAGCTTATATATATGTGCACCGGCTGCCTTGGCAAGCAACTGGTTGCCCATGCAAATGCCGCATATAGGCTTGTCCGAACGGCTCATCTGCTTCTGGATAATCTTCACGGCATCCTCGCACATATCAGGGTCGCCAGGACCGTTGGCAAGGAACAGGCCATCGAACTCCATATCGGTGTAGTCGTAGTTCCAAGGCACACGGATTACTTCGCAGCCGCGGTTGATAAGGCAACGGATGATGTTGGCCTTCACGCCGCAGTCGACGAGCACCACCTTCTTGTCGGCACCCTCGTTGTAGCGGATGATTTCCTTGCAGCTCACCTTGTCGACAAAATTAACTCCAGCATATTCGGCGGTGGGGACATTCTCCGGCTCATCATCAAAGAGAATCTTGCCCATCATGACACCATGCTCGCGCAGCACCTTTGTCAGCTCACGCGTGTCGATGCCTGTGATGCCTGGCACCTTCTCACGCTTGAGCCAAGAGGCAAGGCTCTCCACGGCGTTCCAGTGGCTGTACTGCTCGCTGTAATCGGCTACGATGATAGCCGAAGCATATATTTTGTCACTCTCCATGAACGTGGGCAGCCCGTTCTCCTCGAAGGTGAACGGCGGCACGCCATAGTTTCCTACAAGCGGATAGGTCAGTGTCATGAGCTGTCCGGCATATGAAGGGTCGGTGAGCGACTCAGGATAACCCATCATCGCCGTGTTGAAAACGACCTCTCCTGCTACTGGCGCCTCATAACCAAACGACTTACCATGGAACTTGGTTCCGTCTTCCAATACTAAAGTTACATTTCTCATACTTGTGATATATCTTCTCGATTTTTTATTCTTTTTGTTTTCTTTTTTCCGTGGCGGAGATCTCCGTCCTCCGCTGCCGCCACATAATCGCGCAAGGACGCCCTGAAAGTGCAAAAGTCTAACGTTGTGTCTTGATACTTTTACCCTTTCAGGGCGCGTCTTAACTGGGACTGTAGGCGTCTCGCCTCCGATATTATAGGGAGATAGCCTCAAATATTTTGTGGTGTTGTCGGGGGCGAGGACGCCCCCTCTCCCAGTTACATCAGTTTCTCCATATAATTGACAAATGCCTGGTTGCAGAGTTTTGTGCCGCCCGGTGTAGGATACTTTCCTGTGAAGTACCAGTCGCCCTTGTGGTCAGGTATTGCCTCGTGCAGTCCGTCGATTGACTGATATACCAGTTCAACAGGTGTTTCCAACCCTTCCGGACGCAACATCTCAACAATCTTCTTGTTAATCTCATCAATAGTGAATGGCTTGTAGACGTCGCGAACGCAGTTGCGCATCATATCCTTCGGCTTGAGCAGCTCGAGCTTGCACGACTCGTAGACACGTTTCAAGAGGTCTTGCATTCCGCGCTCCTTTATCAGTTCCATAACGGCACGGAACACGCAGAACTCCTCAAGGCGCGGCATGTCGATGCCGTAATAGTCCGGGTAGCGTATCTGCGGTGCCGACGACACAATGACAATCTTCTTTGGGTGTAGTCTATCGAGAATGCGCAGGATACTCTCCTTCAATGTCGTGCCGCGCACGATAGAGTCGTCAATCACGACGAGGTTGTCGACGTTAGGCTCTATGCATCCGTAGGTTATGTCGTATACATGCGAGGCGAGGTCGTTGCGCGAGTTGCCCTCGGTGATGAATGTGCGCAGCTTTATGTCCTTGATGGCCACTTTCTCCGAACGCACATACGTGTCGAGTATAGCATGCAGCTCCTCGTCTGTGGGACGGTGGTCAAGCTGCTGTATTTTCTTTACCTTCAGCTCGTTTGAGTATTTCTTGAATCCCGACAGCATGCCGTAGTAGGCCACCTCCGCAGTATTCGGGATAAAGGAAAAGACGGTATGGTCAATGTCACCGTCTACAGCCTTCATTATCTGCGGCACGAGCAAGGCGCCAAGCTGCTTGCGCTCGCGGTAAATGTCGCGGTCTGAGCCCCGGCTGAAGTATATACGCTCGAACGAGCATGCCGAGTCGCCGCGCTGTTTCAATATCTGTTCCATGCGTGTGCAGCCGTCGCGGCTCACGAGCAGTGCCTGCCCCGGCTGAAGTTCCTCAATGTCCTCACATTCAAGGTCGAATGTAGTCTGCAATACGGGGCGCTCAGACGCCACAGCCACAAACTCGTCGTTTGCGTAGTAGAACGCTGGGCGTATGCCCCACGGGTCACGCATGGAGAACATCTCGCCGGAGCCTGTCAGTCCACACATCACATAGCCACCGTCGAAGTCGGGCATTGATGTCTTGAGCACATTTGCCATATCCATATGCTCATCTATATAATGTGTGATGTCCATGCCCGTGAGTCCCTGCTTCTGAGCCTCAACAAAGTTGCGCTCAGCCTCACGGTCAAGACGGTGTCCCATCAGCTCGAGCAGCGTGTAGCCGTCGCTGTAGATGCGCGGGAACATTCCCCGCGAGAGCATCTTCTGGAATATCTCGTCGATGTTGGTCATGTTGAAGTTGCCGCAGATGCAGAGGTTCTTTGCCTGCCAGTTGTTGCGGCGAAGGAACGGGTGCACATACGAGAGCCCCTTCTTTCCTGTCGTGGAATAGCGCAAGTGTCCCATATAGAGTTCGCCGGCAAATGGCAGATGGTCCTTGGCGAAATCGGCGTCGGCAAGAAGCTCTGGCGACAGGGCGGCAAATTCTTTCTGCACGCGGCCGAAAATCTCGGTTATGGCGTCCTTGCCCTCGGCACGCTCACGAAACATATACTCCGTACCAGGCTGTCCGTCGAGCTTCACGCACGCCATGCCGGCGCCTTCCTGCCCACGGTTGTGCTGCTTCTCCATCATGAGATAGAGCTTGTTGAGTCCGAACATCCATGTGCCGTACTTCTCCTGATAGTATTCAAGCGGCTTCAGCAAGCGAATCATTGCCACGCCACACTCATGCTTTAATGGTTCCACGGTTATTATCCTTTCTGATTTGTGTTTTTTACTTCTATTGTGTTTCTGAATGAAGACTTACATATAAAAATTAAGCGTCAAGCCCGAAGCCCAACGCTTTGACATGCATAATAGCACTAATTTCTGATGATATTAACCACCAATGAAGCCACAGACGTCAAGATGCTCACGAATGAGAACCACAACGTCGTAGACTGACCGATAGCAGAGTTCTTTGCCTTAACAGAGTTAGGCTCTACATATATATAGTCGTTCTGCTGTACATAATAGTACGGCGAGTTGATGATGTTGGCGTCATTGAGGTTGAGGCGGTGTGCCTCCTTCTGTCCATCTGGTTTCTCTCGTATGAGGAGAACGTTGTCACGGCGGCCATATATGGTAAGGTCGCCAGCCTGGGCAAGAGCCTCAAGCACGCTCATTTTCTCTGTGGACACCGGCACCACCTTCGGCGAGGTAACCTCGCCGGCCACGGTGACGCGGTAGCTCGA
>CALBYK010000047.1 GCA_937889855.1 uncultured Prevotella sp. | reverse complement strand
ATGACGTCACGTCGTTCATACACAGTGCCGTGTTTGAGTCGCTGCGCGATGAGGTGATACTTATTAAAGGTGCTCGCCGCTTCGGGTTCGACAACATCACGGAGTTGCTGGTGCAGAAGGTGCACGAAACGATACTTGAGGTTAATCTCTCCGGTGTGGTCAAGAACCTCAACTTCTACCGCTCGTTCATGAAGCCTGAGACAAAGCTCGTGTGCATGATTAAGGCTGACGCCTATGGAGCCGGAGCCGTGGAGATAGCCAAGACACTGCAGGATCACCGCGTTGACTATCTTGCCGTGGCAGTTGCCGATGAGGGTGTGACGCTGCGCAAGAACGGCATTACGTCTAACATCATGATTATGAACCCCGAGATGTCGGCGTTCAAGACCATGTTCGACTACGACCTTGAGCCGGAGGTGTATTCCTTCCGTCTGCTCGATGCCCTCGTGCGTGAGGCTCAGAAGAATGGTATAAGCAACTTCCCCGTACACATCAAGCTCGACACTGGCATGCACCGCCTCGGCTTCGACCCGCTTAAGGATATGCCTGAGCTTATAGACCGTCTGCAGCACCAGTCGGCTGTCATCCCGCGTTCGGTGTTCTCACATTTCGTGGGCAGCGACTCCGACTCGTTCGATGATTTCTCAGCCCATCAGTTTGAGCTATTTGAGAAGGGCAGCTCACAGCTCTGCGCCGCCTTTCCGCACAAGATTCTGCGCCACATCGACAATTCCGCCGGCATTGAGCACTTCCCGGAACGGCAGCTCGACATGTGCCGGCTCGGTCTTGGACTGTATGGCTACGACTCTCGTGACAACTCGATGATAAACAACGTGACCACGCTGAAGACCACCATTCTTCAGATTCATGACTTGCCGGCAGGCGAGACCGTTGGCTACAGCCGTAAGGGCGTGCTGGCTCGCGACTCGCGCATTGCCGCCATTCCTATCGGATATGCCGACGGGCTCAACCGTCATCTCGGCAACCGCCATTGTTATTGCCTCGTGAACGGCAAGAAAGCCGATTATGTGGGTAACATCTGCATGGACGTAGCAATGATTGACGTTACTGGCATTGACTGCAAGGAAGGCGACCAGGTGACTATCTTTGGCGAGGAATTGCCTGTAACTGTGCTCTCCGATGCCATCGACACCATCCCTTATGAGGTGCTTACAGGCATAAGCAACCGCGTGAAGAGGGTCTATTATCAAGACTAAATAATATGGAGGGGGCATCTCGCCCTCGGCAGTATAACATGGAAGAGGGGGCGTTCTCGCCTCCGGCATCGCAAGAAAAATATCCATCTGCGTGTCGGGGCGATGGCGCCCCCTCTCCATGTTATTGTTGTTTGTTCATGTCGCTGAACGCGCTCCATGCTATCGGTATTGTTATAGCAAAAGCGCACACATCGGCAATGGCCTGTGAAATTTCCAGCCCGAACAACCCTAACACATGTGGCAGGACAATCACGAGAGGGATGAAGAACAGCCCGCTACGCGATGCGGCAAGGATGTTTGCGCGTATAGGCTTGCGTATGGTCTGCAGCAGCATGTTGCTCACTATAATGGTGGCGATGAGCGGAAACGTGACGAGCTGCCAGCGCAATGCAACTGTTCCTATGGCTATCACCTCTGTGTCCCTGCGGAACTCCTCTATTATTTGCTCTGCGAAGGCGAAGCCCACTACTGCTACAGAAGTGAGGAAGATGGTTCCTATTTTCACGCAATACATGAATCCTTCTTTCACTCTGCCGTAAAGCCGTGCGCCATAGCAGAATCCGCATAGAGGCTGAAACCCTTGTCCCAAGCCTATTATTGCCGAGTAGACGAAGTAGCAGCAGCGTCCCACTATGGACATTGCGGCGATGGCGGCGTCACCGAAAGCCCCGGCTGCCACGTTCAGCATCATTGTGGCTATGCTGCCGAGTCCCTGGCGCGACAACGAAGGCGTGCCTCCGGCTATAATCTCTTTGACAAACTGTATTGAGAAAGAGAAATTGCGTGGCAGGATATGTATGTTTTGTCGGCGGCGTGTCATGGCGAACAGTATGCAGAAACTGCAAATCTGCGATATGAGTGTGGCTGTGGCTGCTCCGGCTATGCCCATGTCGAAGACGAATATGAAGAGCGGTGCGAGGAACACGTTGAGCACGGCTCCAGTCACGATGCCTATCATTGCGAAGAGAGCGTTGCCCTGGAAGCGCATCTGGTTGTTCATCGTGAACGACGATGTCATGAACGGTGCACCGAGAAGAATGATTCCGAGATATGTCTTTGTGTATGGCTGTATGGTAGGTGTTGAGCCAAGAACAATGGCAAGTTTGTCAAGAAACATGTGGCTGACGATGGCAAGAAGCAGCCCGAAGGAGAAACTGTAGAAGAATCCCGTGGCTGCCATGCGTGCCGCATCATCGTGCTGCTTTGCCCCGAGCTTGCGTGATATGTAGTTGCCAGAGCCGTGTCCGAAGAAGAAGCCGATGGCCTGTATTATTGCCATTACGGAGAACGAAATGCCTACTGCTGCCGTGCATTGTGTGTTGATGCGTCCCACAAAATAGGTGTCGGCCATGTTGTAAAGACTTGTCACGAGCATGCTGATAATTGTTGGTGCCGCCATTGTCAGTATGACATGGTGGACGGGGGCTGTTGTTAGAAACTTGTAGTTATCCTTAATGCTTTTCATATTGTGTCAGCTAAAAAACTATGGTTTTTCCAGTGCAAAGTTAACCATTTCTTGCTGATAATGGAAAGGAATGTGGTGCCAAACGCCAATAAAAAAAGTGTTGCGGCGGCATACAAACCGCAGCAACACTTTTTTGATGGTCAGGCATGCCATTGTTTAAAGCATGTCCAGGTGTCTTTATTTCTCAATCATAATCTTTCTTGTCACGGTCTCATTGTTGACAACAGCCTTCACAACGTATACGCCACGGTCCACATTATTGATAGAGACAGTGTTTCCGTTGGCCTTGGCAACAGTAGCGCCATCAGTAGACATGATTGTTACAGAAGTGACGTTGTTGCCGGTTACGGTGATTTCGTTGTTGCCCTGACGCATCTCTATGCGGTCGATGGTGTTCTCGCCGATGCCAGTTGTGCCGATGTTGAATCGTGTCACGCCGCCGCTCACGCTTGTAGGCTTGACAGTGTAGTAGACATCAACCTGGATAGTGTGCTCGTTGGTGTCGGTCTTGCCGAAGTCGTAGCTGAATGATTGACTGGTGATCATCTCGGCATTCTTCTTGACACCGTCGATAGACACGTCGTAGCCTGCAACAGGAAGGGCTACAGATTTCTTGTTCTCGATGTTGAGGCCAATCATCCAGTTTGCCCATACACCAGCCGAAGACAGCGGGTTCCAGCTTTCGCCATTGTCGATAGAGTAGAGGTCGGAGTAGCTACCCACAGGATTGTTGCTGTCAACACCGATAGACAATGCATTGGAATCAAGGTCATAGCAGTCGATGACAAGGCGGTATGAGCTCTTGGGGTTGATGTCGATAGGCTCCTCAAGTTTAACGGTGTTCCACTGTCCTACGGTGTAGTCGTTGACGTCAGTCTGGCTGATAATTTCGTCGTCTTTGTAGATGTACACTGTGTAAGTGGCGTCAGCCACAGGATAGAAACGTGCCGATGTGATGACATATCCGTCGCGTCCGCGGAAGGTCTTCGACGGGAAGAGTGCGCATACCTGGATGGTGTTGTCGGGTGCTGTCACGCCCTGGTCGGAAGCCTGCTCGTTGCAGTACTGCACCTTCACCTTGTCGTGGTCGGCTGGAGCGTCCCATGTGGCGTTTATGGCGGTGGTAGTGGTGTTTGCCACATTCACCTTCTCGACACCAGCCAGCTGAGAGTCGTCGGGAGTGATGCTCACGTTGGCGTTGCTTGCGTCCGACTCGGCACCGTTGTTGTAGACGGTGCTCACACCAATGATGTGTTCGCCCTCAGCAAGGTCGGACAGCACGTATGAGCCGTCGGTGGTGTTGCCGATGAGCTTGCCGTCGGCATAGACGTTGTAGCTTTTCACCTCGTCCTTGGTGAGGTCGGCGTCAGCAGATGCCACAGTGGCGTCGATAGGC
>CALBYK010000046.1 GCA_937889855.1 uncultured Prevotella sp. | reverse complement strand
GGCGGGTCCGCAGTTCGGATACATGCTCGGTGAGTCTACCAAGACCAACTTCAACTTTGCCGACCGCAACACAGCCGACCGTTCCAACCAAACATGCGCACAGGACACAATGGCTGTTGAGAACAAGTTCGACTATGGTATAGCAGCAGGACTTGGTGTGGAGTACAGCATTCCGCGTGTCGGCCATTTTCTTCTTGAGGGGCGTTACTATTATGGACTCGGCAACATCTATGGCGACTCCAAGCGCGACTACTTCGCGAAGTCCAACCACTCCAACATCGTCATCAAGCTCACCTATCTTTTTGACATAACGCGAAGCAAGTAAAAACATATCATAAACCAAAACCAAATTAAATTCTTTTTATGTTCGAAAATCAACCAAAGGGTCTGTGGACCTTAGCATTGGCAAACACTGGCGAGCGTTTCGGCTATTACACGATGCTTGCAGTCTTTGCATTGTTCCTTGGTGAGAACTTCGGGTTTGACGCCGGCATGGCTTCAGAAATCTACACGTGGTTTCTCACCGCAGTCTATTTCCTTCCGCTCATAGGCGGTATGGCAGCCGATAAATGGGGCTACAACAAGATGGTAATCATCGGTATCTTCATCATGTTCCTTGGCTATCTTTTCCTGTCCATTCCATTGGGAGGCGGCACGGTGGCTGTGGCTGCCATGGGCATAGCGCTGTTGTTTGTCAGTCTTGGTACGGGTTTCTTCAAGGGCAACCTTCAAGTGATGATTGGCGACCTCTACAACGACCCGAAGTATGCCTCTCAGCGCGACTCCGGATTCTCGCTCTTCTACATGGCCATCAACATCGGTGCGCTTTTCGCTCCTACAGCCGCTACAATGATAATGGCTTGGGCGCAGAACTCGCTTGGCTACTCTAAGGCCGACTCCTACCACTTCGCCTTTGCCGTGGCTTGTGTTTCGGTGATTGTGTCAATTCTTATATATGTGCTTGGCAAGTCAACCTACAAGCAGGTGCTCGTGAGCGATAAGGCAAGCAAGGAGGGAAATGCGGAGAATGTTGAGGAAATGAGCCCGGCAGAAACCAAGGAGCGCATCGTGTGCCTCTGCCTTGTGTTCGCTGTGGTTATATTCTTCTGGATGGCTTTCCACCAGAATGGACTCACCCTTACATGGTTTGCCGACGAGTTCACGTCGCGTGAGGCTACTGGTGTGACAGGCATGGAGTTCAACGTGATAAACCTTGTGTGGTGCATCCTTATGGTTTATGGCATCGTGGGACTGCTTACCAGCTCCAAGGAAAGCTCGGCAAAGAGCAAGCTCATCAATGGTGCCCTCATCATTGTGCCGGCAGCCATACTTGTCTATACTTATGTGCAGCATGGAGGCGACGTGGTGAGCATTGACGCTCCTATCTTCCAGCAGTTCAACCCTTGCTTTGTAGTGGCTCTCTCTTCGGCTGGCTTGGCAAGAAGGGCAAGGAGCCGAAGGCTCCGGTGAAGATAGGTCTTGGCATGCTTGTGGCTGCTTTTGCCTATTTTCTCATGACAATGTTCAGCATCGGATTGCCGGCTACCGACCATCCTAACCACGTGGCTGACGTAACGCCTAACCTTCTTGTGAGCACATATCTCATACTTACATTCGCTGAGCTTCTGCTCTCGCCAATAGGCATCTCTTTCGTGTCGAAGGTGGCTCCTCCTAAATATAAGGGTATGATTATGGGTGGATGGTTTGTCGCTACTGCCTTGGGCAACAAGCTTGTGTCCATACCAGGACACATGTGGGACAAGCCGCTTCCTGTTGTTTGGGGCACTTTGATGGTGATTTGTCTTGTCGCTGCATTGTTCATATTCTCAATAATTAAGAAACTGAACAAGGTGAGCTAAAAATATAAAACGGGGAGAGTGGCGAGGACGCCAACTCTCCCTGTTATGAAAAAAACAGCAACAAGCTGTGTCTTTAGTGCGGTGTCAGGAAGACGAAACCGGAGATCAAGAACGATAACCGCACGTATGCTTAGACGAAAGCAAAATCAGAGGCTCCGCCCGTCAGGGTTTCACAGCCTTGTTGAGACGCATAGCGTGCGAAAGTTTTTGTTTTTTTTTATTTTTCTTGTCTTATTTCCTTATTTTTTGTTAGTCATTAGCGACACCGCGATGGACACATGAGCGGAGGTTTCCCGGCAGGCGTTCAGTCCTCGGCTACTTGTTGCCGTATGTGTGTACGGTGGGGTTCCGGCAGGTCTATCCTTTTTATTTTCCGAGACCTGAAACTGTGTCGTATATATCTTTCAAGTCATTGGGTATGACAATCTTCATGCGCGAGATGCGGCGTTGCTCCTGGTCCTTATAGGCGTTGAACTCTTTCTCAAGTTCAGCCATGTCAGCCAGATAACGGGCGTTCTTCGTGTCAAAGTCGCTGCGTTTTTTCTCCTCATCATCAAGCAGGGCCTCGTCAATGCTATGGTTGTAGCCGTTGAGCTCGGCCTGAGCCTTGCGATATTCGCTCTGGAGAGCAAAGAAGCAATTCTCCATCTCCTCAAGCTCTACACTCGGCTCGTGCCGGTAGAGAATGGTGTCGCGTCCGCTACCGTCAATCTCGGCCTCTTGACATCTAATCTTCATGTATTCCTTGCGTGCTTCCGAGAGATGTCCGTCTGGATGTATGAACTTGCCGAAGGCTGCCGCCTTGGCTTCTAACGCGAGGATGCGGGCGCGGTCTTTTATTGAGAGGGTTGCAATGTATTGCTCCCGTGTGATGGCAGGCTCCATAGATGGCTTTACGGGCATGGTGTAGCTTTCTTTCGACTTTACTTCCTGCACATAGTCGCCTATATACATGTCTTTCAGCTTGGCGAGCATCTGCGTGCGCGTCTTTATGGCTTCCCGCAGCCATGCAATGAGTGAGTTGGCTTTAGAAATGTTGCGGAGACGGTCGGCAATTCCGTCAATCTGCTCCTTGTCCCAGCCTCGCTGGACGCGCTGTTCCTTGTCTGAACCGATGATTGTGAGATAACTGTTGAAGAACTCCACGTTCTCGATTTCCTGTGTCTGTGCCTGCACATATTCTTTGGCGAGGTTGGCGATGTGGTTGGCTGAAGTGGAGGTTAGTCCAGTTGCTGCGAAAAAAGTCAAATCCTGTTCCATATGGTTGTTTGGGTTGTTAGCATTTGTAAAGTTGGATTGTATGTGGCAAAATTACACAAAAGGAATGAATGCCCAAAATTATTGGATGAAATTTTGAAGATTCTTCCTGATAATTGTAGTGGTGTGCTGCAATTATCAGGAAGAAAGCAGCATGCGTTCATGCTATTTGTCTTTTGTGGCTTTTATTCTGAGGACATCAAGCTCATGGGTCAACGCCCGCTTTATCTCGAAGAATCCAGTAAGCATGGCGGTGATGTAGTCGATGATGTTTGGTATCTCCGGCGTGACAAGTATCTGGCGTTTGGTATGCACAACCATCCGGTTGCTTTCTGTGTCAATGGAGTATACGATAGCCAGTCCGCCGAAGTTGAAGTTCACTGAATTTATGGCCTTGCGCAGTCGTGACACTTCGTCTATGTCGTCCAGTTGCACACTTCCCCATGAAAAGTCGTATATTGACACGAGCAGGCAGTCGTCGGAGGCAATGAGGCAGAATGTCTCGCCTTGGAAAGTGAATTCCATACGGTCGTCGTCGTCTTCAGCCACTGTCACTTTGCAGTTTAGCTCATGAAGTAACGCCTTGCATAGATCATGTGTCTTCATGCCTGTGAAGTCGGCAGTGGGTTCCGTTTGGCTGCCAGTATGGGCAGCAGGTGTGGGACAGCTGTCTTTATCTTTACTCTCTGTCTTGTCCCTGCCGGCATGTTTCTGCCACACTCCGAAGTAGAGGACTGCAATGAGTATAATGACGAAAAGTATAACTTGTAAGTATTCCATATCTGAAATAGAGGGTTGTATTTGTTGTAAAGTGATACAAAAATACATGAAATGCTCCATATATACAAATTTTTCTGGCTGTAAGTAGCCAGCTGAAATTGTTAAAACTACAATCCAAAGCGTTAAACCACACCGTAACACCATGTTACCAGGGCGTGGTTTCATCGTTACCGAGGCTTGGTAA
>CALBYK010000045.1 GCA_937889855.1 uncultured Prevotella sp. | reverse complement strand
ATATATAGCGTGGGTCGGAGCACATCTGTATGAACTGGGAGCCGGTGGTGCGCAGGTCGCGCACAAAAAGATTATTGCCATTGTCCATGCCTGCCTCCGTGAGATACATCGTGGTTTCCTCCCGATCCGTGGACACACTATAGAAGCGCAGCGGCTGTGAAGGGTTCTGATAGAACAGACGGTCGGCCGACTGTGGCGTTCCAACACGGTGGAAGTAAATCTTCTGGACTGAGTTCTTGGCTGATGTCTCCTTGCCCTTCTCAGGCGCGTCGTACGCGCTGTAGTAGAATCCGTCGCCTACCCATGTGGCAGCCGTGAACTTTGCCCACTGTATGTGGTCGTCGGTATCACGTCCAGTGAGGCAGTCCTTGACGTATATCTCCTCCCAGTCGGACCCATTGCGGGAGATGACATACGCCATATACTTGCCGTCGTGCGAGAAATATGTGCCCTTCAGGGCAACGGTTCCGTCACTGCTCAGCGCGTTTGGATCGAGCCACACTCGCTGTTCCTTGGCAGGAGCGCCAGGACGGTCCATCTGATAGAGCACGCTCTGGTTTTGGAGTCCGTCGTTGCGGTAGACATACCACTTGCCGTTGTTCTCGAACGGCAGACCTATCTTCTCGTAGTTGGCGGTTTCCTTGAGGCGTTTGAGTATGTTGCCGCGCATCGGGATGCGGTCGAGATAGTTGCGGGTGACGCGGTTCTCTGCCTCAACCCATTCAGCCGTTGCCCGGCTGGTGTCATTCTCAAGCCAACGGTAGGGGTCGGCCACACTCACACCGAAATACTCGTCTACGGTGTTGTCCTTCGGTGTAGGCGGATAGTGCACCTGCGCCAGCGCGGACGTCGCGTGTAGCTGCAGCGCCGCTATGGCAGCAGCAGCGATAAGGTTCTGTTGCATCATTACTTTTTTATGTTGCTTAATAATCGCTTAAACGTTTAATAACCATTAATCAATGTATCTAATCATATTTATCCGCAAACGTGATAATATGCAAACAGGGTGCCTCTGCATGCGCGGAGACACCCTGTATTTGTTTTGTCTGTTTGCCTTTAAAGACTGGCTGATTAGTCTGCAATCTTAACAGTAGCGCGACGGTTGTAAGAAACCGGTGAGAGGTCCTTTACACCACCCTTGCCTTCTGTTGTGATCTGGTCGCGGCTAACGCCCATCTTGACGAGCTCGTTGGCAACGGTCTCGGCACGACGCTCAGAAAGCTTCTGGTTGTAAGAAGCTGAGCCTGTAGCGCTGTCGGCATAACCTGTAACAACGAGGTTGGCGTTGTTCTCCTTAGCGTAGTCGGCGAGCGACTTAACGTTAACGAGATCCTTACGAGAAGCCACAGTAGCCTTGTTGATATTGAAGAATACTGACAACGGAGTGTTGTTGTAGTTCTTAACAGCAGCAGCGGCAGTCTCGTCCTTCTTCTGTGCGAGGAGGTTCTTCAAGCGTGCGTTCTCTGCGTTGGCGTCGTTGAGCTGGGCGTTGAGAGCGTCGATCTGGCTCTGTGAGAGAGCCTTGATGGCGTCAACGTCAGGAGTCTTGCTCCATGTAGCCTTGCCGAGGTTGTAGGTCAAACCTACCTCTACGTTGAGGGCACGGTCGTGGTTTACGAAGAGACCCTTTGCTGAGTGGCCGTCGCTGGTGCTTGAGCCAGGGAGGGCTGCTGTACGACCGTCGAAGTCGCACTCTGAAAGCTCGTAGTTGACATCAAGGTTGATAGCCCACTTCTTGTTGAGACGGAACTCGTTGAGCAAGCCTACACCCCATGTAGGAGCATAGCAGTTGTGAGTCATGTCACGGTTTATGCCGATGCCTGCATAAGGAATGGCGTTCCATACGCGTGTCTCACTGTAGCCGCAAAGCATATTGCTGAGGTTGAACAATACATGCTCGCTCAATGTCCAGTACTTGTTTGCATTAGTTGAGGCGTCTGTAGAAACCACCGAGCGACCCCAGATGCCGTTGAACTTTGTACGAAGTCCGATACCCGGAGTGAACCACTTACCGATAGCTACAGAGAAGCCAAGGTTGTTGCGGAAACCCTTGAACGGACTCTTTGAGAAGTCGTTACCTGCCTCCTGGTTGCCCCAGAATGCGGTTCCGGCCAGATTAGCCTGGATGAACCAGTTGCTCCAGAAAGAATTTGTTGCAACGCTGTACTTCTGTACAGGATCTGTGGTCTCCTGAGCGTTAGCGCCCATTGACAAGCCACACATTGCCAAAGCAATTAATAACTTTTTCATAACCTTTTTTATTTAACAATCTATATTTTCTTGTCTGTGCTGGGGCACAACACCCCATATTTCGCCGCAAAGTTACTAATAAAAACTAAATTCGCATACGTTTTTGATGAAAATATTGCCTAAATGTCTAAAAAAACTTATTTTTAGAACAATTTATTTCACTTTTTTATTTCGTTGTATCCTAATTATTTAGCGTCTTCGGCCTAACCGAGCAGATGTTCTATTTCGGTTTGACGAAGCATGGTGAGCACCTTCTTGCCATCAGGTGTGTAGTTGAAATTTGAACATGCGAAGAGGTCGTTCACAATGTTCTCCATCTCCGTGTTGGTGAGCACCTGGCCGTATGCCACCGCCGCGCTGCGTGCCAGGTCGAGGGCAAGCGAATGGTTTATCTCGTCTATTGCCGATGTTGGTTTCTCGCGAGCCGAGGCGACAAGATTCTGCACAAGCGACACATAGTTCACTCCATCCAAGCCTGCAGGAACAGAGCTTATCGTGTAGCTGCCGCCGCTTGTTGCTGCAAGCTCAAAGCCCACCGCCTGCAGCTCGGGGAGTATAGCCTGCAGCGTCTGCACATCCGCCTGGCCGAACTGCACCGTCTCGGGGAATAGCATCTTCTGGCTATAAGCCTTGCGGGTGGCTATCTGGGCAAGATAGCGCTCGTAGAGAATGCGTATGTGGGCACGGTGCTGGTCGATAATCATCAGTCCCGACTTGACAGCGGTCATTATGTATTGTCCCTTGTACTGGTAGTGCACCGGCGACTTCTCCTCTATCGGCGAAGCCTGCTGGGTGACGCCGTCCACATTGAGTGATGGCTGTACGTCTGTCTCCTTCGTGTTCTCTCCTGCCATGACACTATTGTCGGGAGAAGAAATATTTTCTACAGCAGCAGCTATGCCGCTGCCTGGGTCGGCTATGTCGGGCATGGAGAAACGGCGTGAAGGCATTATGCCTTCATTGTCGAACAACGAAGTCTGACGGCTTTGCGAACGTCCGCCAAGTCCATCGTACAGGCTCTCCCATTGCTGCGGCACGGCTGCGCCACGCTGCTGCGAATGCTCGGTGAACGGGTTGTAAGAGGGATTGTACTGCAGCTTGGGAGCCACCACGTCGTCGTCCTCACCAAGGGCGGGAATCTCCGGTCTGCCCTCCGTGTCAAACTCAATGGCTGTTACGTCGTTGAACATACCTACCGCGTCCTTTACGGCTGCGGCCAGTATCTGCCATATTGAGGGCTCGTTCTCAAACTTTATCTCTGTCTTCGTCGGGTGGATGTTGACGTCTATGTCCTCGGGCTTGACCGTGAAGTAGATGAAGTAAGGCACCTGCTCGCCTTCGGGCACCAGCCGCTCATATGCCGACATCACTGCCTTGTGAAAATAAGGGTGCTTCATGAAACGGCCGTTCACAAAGAAGTATTGGCGCGCGCCCTTCTTGCGTGCCGACTCAGGCTTGCCCACAAATCCAGTGAGCCTGCACATCGTCGTGTCGATGTCGAGCGGAAGGAGCTGGGGGTTTATCTTCTTGCCGAACACGTCAACAATACGCTGGCGCAATCCGCCGGCCTTGAGGTTGTAGAGCTCTGTCTGGTTATTATATAAGGTGAAAGCCACGTCAGGGTTGACAAGCACTATGCGCTCGAAGGCGGTGATGATGTTGTTGAGCTCCGTGGCGTTCGACTTGAGAAACTTACGGCGCACGGGCACATTGTAGAACAGATTCTCTATCAGGAAGTTGCTACCGACTGGACATGAGCACGGCTCCTGACTAACGAAACGGGAGCCGGCAATGGACAGTTGCGTGCCCACCTCGTCGCCTTCGAGCCGCGTCTTAAGCTTCACCTGCGCCACGGCTGCAATGGAGGCAAGCGCCTCGCCGCGAAAGCCCATGGTATGGAGGTTGAAGAGGTCGGCCGCCTTGCGTATCTTGGACGTGGCATGGCGCTCGAAGGACAGGCGGGCGTCGGTCTCCGACATGCCCTTGCCGTTGTCCACCACCTGTATGGAGGTGCGGCCGGAGTCGACACACACCACGTTTATGGAGGTTGCCCCGGCATCGATGGAGTTCTCCACCAACTCCTTGATGACACTCGCCGGACGCTGTATCACCTCGCCGGCTGCAATCTGGTTAGCCACCGAATCGGGAAGAAGTTGTATTATATCGCTCATATTTGTTTCTGCGTTATTCTGACTGCTGTTATGTAATCAGACTGCAAATTTAGGAATTAAAATCCACATTGTCAACTTACCGCTGAGAAATTTTCGTGCCTGCCCGGCACGCGCCCCTAAGCAAGACAAAAGAGAAAGGCAAGAAGCAACATGGCAAGAACTGCCAGTGCCATCACAGCAAGGCACCCCGGTAGAGCCAGACGCTGACGGCGCCAACCCGTGCTGGAGGTATTGGCGCTGTCGCCATTGAGCGACTGCTCAGCCAGCTGCTCTGGCGGAACACCGCGACGCAGACTGTCGAGAAGCTCGCGGCGCTCATTGCTGAAACGAAAAGTGTAGTGAAAGCCGCGCGGGCGGCGATTGCCAAAATACATAAATATTCAAGAAGCTAAGTGAACAGGATAAAGTAGGAGGGTATGGCAGGGATGCCATACCCTCCTACTTTATGTAACGATGATACATTCTATGAATCAATTTTGCGCAACAAGCTATTACCCCGGGCAATGTCACGCATATTACCGTAGTCTGGTAACAATATTACCTGGCTGCGGTAGACGTGCTACCAGGCTTCAGTAACACGGCTACCCGGCATTGGTAACAGTCGGAGGCTGAAAAAAGCCGCAAACAAGGCATGCCAGCATCACTGGTCAAGACGCTGGAGCGGAGCCTCGCGGCGGTGTATCTTCTTCAGCTCGGAGCCTCCGCGCTTGCCTCGCCAGCGGAAGATGTCGTCCTTGTCAAGCGGCCGCACATAGTCAAACCACGCGTATTCGGGAAGGAAATGACGGTCGGGCGGAATCTGCGTTACGGGATACATCGTGCCGGTTGACTTCGACGCCCATATCTTCTCCAGCTTGCGCTCCTTTGAGAGGAACATGCGCATGGTGTCGGTCTCGAGATAGTTGAGCTCTGTAAGAACCGAGTCCTTCCCGTCGGCGTTGTAGTAGAGCGACTTGACGTTGCCAGTGGCATCGGCACGGCGCATGGCCCCGTCGGTGAAGAAGGCGTCCATGCGCGTTGACGAAATCTGGTCGAAGTGCTGCTTGTTGTCCACCTGCTCCACCGATAGGGCCTGCCCTATTATCTCCGCCTTGCGTATGGTAGAGTCGTTCATGTACACCTTTATCACCTCGCCGAGCAACTGACGGTTGGCGTTCCAGGCAATAGGGTCGCGGTACATGGTCATGCACGAGTCCTGCGAGTTGAACACAAGCGAGTCGCACACGGCCTGTACATCCTGTCTGTAGGCCCGCACATGCGGAAAAGCGTGCACCTTGCGGTAGACGGAGTCTGTGTTGATGTTGAAAGTGTAAATCTTCAGCGAGTCGGCATGCATCCACAGCGTATCCTTCTGCGAGTAGTCGAGCAGCAGGGCACGGCACGTGGCGTAGCCATAGCCGGTCTTCTCGTTGTAGAAGAGCCGGTCGGCGTGAAGTTCGTTCTTGTTCTCCTTGTCGATGTATACCACGTTGCCGAATCCCTCGTTGTTGCCGTTGTTGTTGTCGTGATAGAGCGAGTCGCCCGTTATCGACTTGTCCTTGTCCACGATTGTGGAGCGCCCGAAGAGCTGCGAGCGGTCGGTGCGCGAATTCATGAAGGCATTGCTTGTATGGATTATGCTGCCTTTGGACGTGATGGTTGACGGTCCGACGACATGGGCTATGGACGTGCGCGTGTCATAATGAAGCGTGTCGGTGGTGATGTGGTTCTTGCCGGAGTACATCTCCACGCCGTAATAGAACGACGCCTCACGCGTGGCGGTGCTGTACGCGCCCCAGTCGGAGACGAGCCTGTCCTTGCCGTCGACAAGCTTGCCGCCCTCAAAGAAGTAGGCGAGGCTGTACATCTTGTCGTAGTCGAGCGAGTCGGTGTAAAGTGTCTGCGTGCGGTGCTTGAGCACCACATTGCGCCGGGCGTGCATCATCTGGTCGGCCCCGTCGTAGTCGGCATAGTCGCATGTGAGCGACAGCGTGTCGCCCTGCTTGAAGCGCACGTGCCCGAAAGCCTCAACTGAGTTGGCCTCCTGGAAGAAGTAGGCGCTGTCGCACCAAAGGTTGGAGCCAGCGTGCGAGAAGTGCACCCTCCCCTTGACTATCTGCGCATCGGGGACGGTGCCATACTGGTCGAACTTCAGCTCGTCTGCATGGACGAGATACACCCTCTCGTCTGTCTTATGCCGCTTCTTTTTTTTGTAAGGTGCGGCGATGGCGGAGACGATGCAGAATATAAAAAGGCATAGAACCGTCAGACCGACTGTCCTATGCCAAATGTTTCGTGTTGAGACATGTATACCCGAAAAGGTAATCATAATTATCGAATTCTCAATTATTAGTTCTTACTTGTCACTTTATCCAGCCCTCATACTCAAACTTGCACTTCTTGCAGCGGTCGTTCATCTTGACGTATGTTGTCTTGATTTTGTTGACAACCCACTGGTGCAGGAAGTCGGCGCGCTCTTTGGCAAGCACTACGTTCTTCATCACCTGGTAGTCCTCCGTGATGCTGGCGCGGTGGGCCGGAGTGCGGCTCTTGAGTTTCACGATGGCGGCAACGGTCTTGCCCTTCTCGTTAATCATCCTGAAGGCGTTGGACACGTCACCCACCTCCATCTTCTCCACCTGTCGTGCCACCTCGGTAGGAAGGTCCTTCATCTGGAACTTTGATGTGCGCCCGTCCTCGCCGTTGTACGACATCAGGCCATGGTTGTTGCGCGTGTCCTTGTCGTCGGAAACGACAGACGCCGCCTCCTCAAAAGAAACTTTACTTGCACGTATGTCGGTGGCAAGCGAGTCGAGGCGTGTGCGCATGGAGTCGACAGCAGCCTCGGAGACATGCGGCACGCGCAATATGTGGCGCACCTTTATCTTGTCGCCCCGTTTGTCTATGAGCTGTATGATGTGGAATCCGTATTCCGACTCCACTATCTTGGATATCTTCTTAGGGTCGGTGAGGTTGAACGCCACGGCGGCGAACGCTGGGTCGAGCATGCCACGTCCCACATAGTCCATCTCTCCTCCCTGCCGAGCCGACCCTGGGTCCTCGGAGTAGAGACGCGCGAGCGTGGCAAACGACGTCTCGCCCCTGTTGACGCGCTCCGTGTAGTCGCGCAGCTCATTCTTCACACGGTTAATCTCCTCCTGCGACACCTTTGGCTGGCGGGTTATAATCTCCACTTCCACCTCGGTAGGCACAAACGGGATGCTGTCCTCGGGCATGTTGCGGAAATAGTTGCGCACGTCGGACGGCGTGACGGTGATGTCGCTGACGAGCTTCTCCTTCATCTGCTGTATGAGCTGGTTGTTCTTGAAGTCGTCGTGCAGCTGCGAGCGCATCTGCGATATGGTCATCTTCTTGTATTCCTCGAGTTTCTCGCGTGAGCCTGCCTGCTGAATCCAGCGGTTTATCTGCATGTCGATGTTCTGTGCTATCTCGCCCTCAGTCACCTCAATGGAGTCAATCTCCGCCTGGTGGAGAAATAGTTTCTGCACGGCAATCTGCTCGGGTATGGCGCAGTCGGGATCACCGTGCCAGTCGATGCCCTCTGCCTCGCCCTGAAGACGCATTATCTCAACGTCCGACTTGAGTATAGGCTGGTCGCCTACCACCCACATAACCTCGTCAACGACGCTGTGCTCAGGCACATCCTCCTCAGCCACAACCAGACGCGACATGCTCGTGTCGGGCAGCGTGACAGCTATATTTGTCGTATCGGCTGCCGCATGGCGGTTGGTGCCGGCATGCCGGCTTGCGCTTGCCACTGCTCCAGCACATGTGAGAAGTGCGAGCAAGGCTATTGTCAATTTGTTCTGTTTGTTCATCTATATATTTAATGTTTTTCGATTATTTCTTTCGATGGTGCAGCATGTCAGTGACAGTTTACGGTGGCAAGCACCTCCTCGTTGACAACGACCGGATACTGGCGTCGCAGCGTCTCCACCCACTGTTTCTCAAGCTGCTCCTGATAGTCGGACACAACACTCTCGCGCACGTCCTCATACGTCTTCGGAGCTTTGAGCACCTTGCCGAACACCGAGGCATAGTCGTAACCCTTGGGGGATGTGTAGGTGGTGTCCTCGCCGAACACGTCACGGTCGACAAGCGCGTTGTCGCCCTTCTTGAATATGCCCTTCACCACCTTTATGCGCAGCGTGGAGTCATTGAACTGCTTGCGGAGCGTTTCTGCCCAGCTGTCGAAGTCGACGTCCTTCACAGCCGCCTTAACGGCATCCACGTCGTCCTTGTTCTTGCAACTGTAGGCAATGCCCTTGAAGCGCGGTTCGGTCCATTTGTAGCGTTTGCGGTTTTTCTTGAAGAAAGTTTCCAACCCAGCCTTGTCGTTGGCAGCCTTGTCCCACACGGTGCGGTTGGAGATTTCGTACAACAGCAGTCCGTCGTGATACTCGCGTATAAGATTGGCGAGTTGTGGGTCTTTGGCGGCCATCTCCTCGGTGCGTTTGTCGAGCAGTGCCTCAGGTGTTGTCGCCGGTACGGCAGCCTTGGCGAGCGAGTCGAGCTTCTGCGACACGATACGGTCACGCAGTCCGCGCTGGTCGATAAAGCGACGTATGTCTGTCCGCACAGAGTCGTACGGGAAGAAGTCCTGCTTGCCTACAAGCTTCACGATGTGGTAGCCAAACGGCGAGAGGAACGGCTTGGACAGCTCGCCAGGCTTCATGGCGAACACCTGCGCCTCAAACTCCTTTACGGTCTGTCCCTTCTGCACCCATGCCAGGTCGCCCCCACGGCGTCCCGAGCCCTTGTCGTCAGACAGGCGGCGGGCAAGGTCGGCAAAGTCGGCACCTCTCTTGAGCGCGTTGTATATAGAGTCGGCACGCAACTTGGCTGCGTCTATCTCAGCCTGCGTTGCCTTCTGCTTTGTCATTATAAGAATGTGGCAAGGATGGACGAGTCCGCCATTTGCGACGACGCGCGTCCTGGTTTCGTCGTATATCTTGCGTGCCTCGCTCTCAACGTCGTTGTCGTTGATGAACGATGGCCGTACCTGCTGGTCGCGATACATGAGATATTCTTTCCGGAATGCACTCGTCGTGTCGATGCCGGCAGCCTCGGCAGCCTCCACCTTCAGCTTGTAGTTGACAAACAACGGTACATAATCGGCTATGCTCTTCTTGTCGACAACCGTCTTCGAGTTGTTCTTGTTGTATGAATACTCAAATTCAGAGCGCAGCACCGGCTTCCCGTTGACAGTCATCAACACGGGGTCTGAGGTCTGTGCGCCAATGCTGCCTGCGAAAAGAAGCATAGCAGCCAACAGAGATTGAAATTTCATTTTCAGGATGATAAAGTTCTTGTTGTTCTAAACAGGCCTTAATAAGCCCTCTTAAGCCTTCCTATGCCTTCATAGGCCTATTTACGCCAGAGCGCGGAAAACCTGTGAAGACTTAAGAAGGCTTAGCTCTCAGAATAAAAAAAGTATATTCTTTTTACAAAGGAGGCTCACATACGCCTTACTGTGGGCGTGAGTAGTTAGGAGCCTCGCTTGTGATGGTGATGTCGTGGGGATGGCTCTCAAGCACACCGGCATTGGTGATGCGTGTGAACTTGGCTCCGTGCAGAGCCTCTATTGTGCCGGCTCCACAGTATCCCATACCAGAGCGGAGACCGCCCACAAGCTGGTAAATCACCTCCTGTACAGTTCCCTTGTAAGGCACACGTCCTGCGATGCCTTCCGGAACGAGCTTCTTGACATCCTTTGTCCCTGCCTGGAAGTAGCGGTCCTTCGAGCCATTCTCCATAGCCTCAAGCGAGCCCATACCACGATAGCTCTTGAACTTACGTCCGTTGAAGATAATGGTGTCGCCGGGGCTCTCCTCTGTGCCTGCGACAAGCGAGCCAATCATCACGGAGCTGCCGCCGGCAGCAAGAGCCTTGACAACATCGCCCGAGTAGCGCAGTCCGCCATCGGCAATCAAAGGTACACCAGTGCCCTGCAGGGCTGAGTAGACATCATATATGGCGCTCAACTGTGGCACGCCCACACCTGCGACGACACGTGTTGTGCATATTGAGCCCGGGCCAATACCTACCTTAACGGCGTCGGCGCCGTTGTCAACAAGCATCTTGGCAGCGGCTCCAGTGGCAACGTTGCCTACAACGATGTCAACGTTAGGGAACGAGGCCTTGGCGTCACGCAGCTTCTCGATGACATACTTGGAGTGGCCATGAGCTGTGTCGATGACAATGGCGTCGGCTCCAGCCTCAACGAGAGCGCTCATGCGGTCGAGAGTGTCGACGGTTACGCCCACACCGGCAGCGACACGCAGACGGCCCTTCTCGTCCTTGCATGCCATCGGCTTGTCCTTTGCCTTGGTGATGTCCTTGTAGGTGATAAGGCCAACAAGATGATTGTCGCTGTCGACAACCGGAAGTTTCTCGATTTTGTTTGACTGCAGTATGTCGGCTGCGGCTGCGAGGTCGGTCTTGATGTGCGTGGTCACGAGGTTCTCGTGTGTCATCACGTCGTCGATAAGTTTGTCAAGATGACGCTCAAAGCGAAGGTCGCGGTTGGTGACGATGCCTACAAGATGGTTCTCCTCGTCGACGACCGGAATGCCACCGATGTGGTACTCGGCCATCATGTTGAGCGCGTCCTGCACGGTTTTCCCACGGCGTATCGTCACCGGATCGTAAATCATGCCGTTCTCGGCACGTTTCACAATGGCCACCTGGCGAGCCTGGTCGTCTATAGACATGTTCTTGTGGATAACACCGATACCGCCCTCACGCGCGATGGCAATAGCCATAGCCGACTCCGTTACGGTGTCCATGGCTGCTGTGACAAAAGGCACATTCAGGCTGATGTTACGCGAGAACTTGGTTTTCAACTCTACCGTTTTCGGCAGTACCTCTGAATAAGCGGGGATAAGAAGGACGTCGTCATAAGTGAGACCGTCCATTACAATTTTATCAGCAACAAATGATGACATATAACTTAAAAATTTATTGCGTGCAAATTTAGCAATAAAAATCCAATCATACGCATTTTACACCGACTTTATTTGTGCCATTAATGCAAATTAACGTCCATTGTGTAAGTATTGTACTGGCGTCAGTCGGTTCGCACGTCAAGCGGTAGCGCAAACCAGAAGCGCGCCCCGCCCGTATACGTGCGGTCTATGTCGATGGCCCCGCCGAGCTTTGCGGCAATGCTGCGGCATATGCCGAGCCCAAGCCCTACACCCTGCTTGAACTGGTCGACCTTGTAGAAACGCTCGAATATCTTCTCATACATGCCACACGGAACGCCAGAACCGGTATCGGTGACGGTGAACGTGAGGGCGCCCGCATGGTCGGCAAGCGAGCACCCGAGGACGATGGACCCTTCGCTGGTGTTCTTAACAGCGTTGGAAAGCATGTTTACAAGAATCTGCATGACACGGTAACCGTCGGTGGTGATGGTGAATTCGTCAGGCAGCCCGGTCTCGAACCTCATGTGCACGCCTTCGGCCTTGCGCTCGCGCGTAGCGTCGAGTGCCCGGTGACACAACATGTTGACCGACACACGCTCGCGCTTTATCTCATAACGTCCGCTCTCTATGCTTGTCATGTCGAGGATGTCGTTTATGAGAGTGTTGAGCAGTCCGGAATTGTCGTTTATTATTTTTATCACATTCTGCCGTTCCTCTTCATCAAGCTCCGTTCCTGAGTCGGTAAGTACCTGGGAGAATCCGACGATAGCGTTGAGCGGCGTGCGTATCTCGTGACTCATGTTCTGTATGAACTCCGTCTTCTGGCGGTCGGACTCCTGTGCCTTGGCACTTGCCACGGTGATGTCGTCGAGCGTACGCTGCAGGCTGAGGTTGGTCCTCTTGAGCTTTCCAGCCATCTTCTTGTTGCGCCACAGATAAACCAAGGCTAACACCGTCACCGCCACGATTGCCGCAAGGACGATGCTGAAACGGATGCGGCTCGCGAGCCGTTGTTGTTCCTTGTTGTTGAGAAGCATGCGCTGGTTGGCGAGCGAGTCGCCCAGCTGCCGTGACAACAGGCGCTGGTTGGTGAGCGAGATATGCCGCGCCTCGGCAGCCGTCATGGCAAGATGCTCGGCGTCACGCGAGCGCAAAAGCTCAAGTTCAGTTGCCTTGAGCTCAAGTCTTGAATAAGTAAGGTGCAGCCGCGAGTTCTCATTGGCCGCCTTCTGCCGGTCAAGCTCGGCAAGGTTGTTCATCACCTCGCCGCTGATGTGCATGAAATCGGTTGGCAACGCGTCCCCGCTATCCCCATACAGCAAAATGCTATACTTGCGCATTGCCTCAAGCATCTCTGGAAGCCTGTTCTGCCTCTTGTACAGCACCATCTCCACGTATGTCTTGTACCCGCCCATCTTCTTGCTTGCCAGAAGGTCCTCTGCCTCCTTGTACTTGCCTTCGTGTATGAGCATCATCGCCTCCACGCTGTTCTTTACTAAAGGCTGCACATCTGGAGCCACATGGCTGCATGCCTTGTAGCGGTTGTAGCTGTCGACAAACTCCACGTCCTGGCCTAGCATGAATTGCGCCAAGGCACGATAACAGTAGAGTCCGCCTATGCTTGCATCGAGATGCGACGACGATATGCCAACGTTTGCCATCTCCACAGCCTTCTGAAAATCATATGATATGAGATAGCACTCAACGATACGCTTGTAGTCTATTCCCAAGTCGTGTTTCCTTACAGGGTATTTCTTATAAAGCTCAAGCACCTGACCAAATGCGTCAAGAGCCTGCGCCATCTGCATGTGCATGCGGTACATGTTGCCAAGCGACACGAGTCCTACAATCATGCCATAAGTGTGTCCGTGCTCCTTGGCGTATTTTATCATCTTGTTCTGGTAGTCGATGGCGTCCTTGTAGCGCATCTCATTAATAAGATACGTTGCGCGAAACGACACGCCGCTGTAGAAATACTCGATGTTGCCGGTGCTCATGGCAAGCCCCATAAGCGGGCGCAGGGCACGGTCCATCTTTTCAAGGTTGCCCCTCTCGACACTGGCATTCTTCACCCTCAGCATCATCGCGCTCAGCTGACCATCCACGAAGCCTTCCTTTTTGCAAAGTTTGTAGAGCGTGTCGGCATAGGCAAGCCCGAGATTATTGGTGAAATTCCTCAACCCCGCCATATAGAGGCGGCGCATTTCCCTGTCAACATCAGGCGGAACTGGCGTGCTGACGCTGCAGCGCGGCTTCGACGGCAACTTGCCCTGCGCATGCACGCCACATGGAGCCGCCATCCACACGGCGGCTATGATATAAAGGCGTATTAAAAGTAGAAATCCCATTTTCATTGTACAATAGGTATTGTGAGCCAGAAACGCGCGCCTCCGGTGTATTCAGAGTCAATATTTATCTCGCCGCCGAGTTTGGAGACGATGGTGCGGCATATGTAGAGACCGAGACCGGTTCCGGGCTTGCCAAGGTCGGACTTCTTGAACCGCTCAAATATATCCGCCTGCCTGTCCCTCGGCACACCCGTTCCAGTGTCTGCCACCGCGAACGTGAGCATACCTGGATGTTCAGACAACGAGCACGACAGGACAATGCATCCCTTCGGTGTGTTTTTCTCGGCATTGGTGAGCAAGTTGACAAGCACTTGGCGCAGGCGGTGCTGGTCGGTGACGACGGTATATGAGTCGGCAAGCGGCGTGTCTATCTTCATCTCCACCCCATCGGCAAGTCTGTGGCGCGCTGCGGCAACAGCCTCACGGCACGTCTCGTTGACACGCATGCTGGAAAGGCTCACCGTGTAGCGTCCACTCTGCAAGTCGGTCATGTCGAGAATGTCGTTTACAAGCGTTGTCAGCAATTCGGAGTTGTCGGCTATATATTTTCGCCATGTTCTTCTTCTCGGTGTCGTCAAGCTCATTGCCACTGCTCGTGAGCAGTTGCGAGAAACCCACGATGGCATTGAGCGGCGTACGCAGCTCATGGCTCATGTTTTGAATGAAGAGCGTCTTCATGCGCCCCGACTGCAAGGCACGGTCCATGGCGACATTGAGGTTACGTATGCCTTCGTCTAGCTTGGCGTTGGCCACATTGAGCTTAGCCACGAAACGCCGCCTGCTCGCAATATATACAAACGTCATCATCATCACCAGAAGGGCCGCTACAAGCAGCACCGACTGCACCAAGCGCTCCGTACGCTCACGTCTGTCACGTACCTGCTGCATTAGATTCTGGGCAGACAATGAGTCACGCAACTGACGTGTGAGCAACTGCTGGTGACTGTACGACAACGAGTCACGCCCAGCCTTCATATGTGCAAGACGAGCCGCGTCGCGCGACCGGCCAAGCTCAAGCGACGAGTTGTGGAGCGACATCTCCACGTTCGACAACTGAAGATGCATGTTGCTGTTGATGATGCGCTCGCGCTCCGCCTCCAGCCTTTGGTCGCGGAACACCCTGTCGCGGCTGTCACGGTCGTGCCTGAATGTCTTCTCGTTCAGGCTGCAATGCGCGAGTATCAGTTTGCGCATATACTCCACCGCCCTCATATAGTCGCCATTGAACTTATAGTAGGCCACATACATGTTGTAGCCTGCCTCTGGCGACACCGCGCTGATGTCATCAATGAGCCTGAGGGCATCGTCGTTACGGCTGTCGTAGATGGCGCGACAAGCCTCAACAGCCTTGTTCATGATGACATAGCTGTTGTCCATCTTCTGCCGGTGTGTCTGTATGTATTCATACCTGTCAAGAAACTCCTGGTAGCGTCCGAGCATGAAATAGCCGTAACACTCGTATATGGCCACATTTGTGCGGTCGTCCTGTATGACACAATAAGGGCGCGCCTCCTCTGCCGCCTCGACAAGCGACTCGAAGTCGCCCTCCATGCGGTAGCAGTCGGCAATACTCAAGTATTCACGTGAGATGTAGCGCCGGTAGCCAGTTTTCTCATACATGTCAATGGCCTGCTTGTAGGATGCTATCGCCTGTGGCAGCTCACCACGAAAGTGCTGTATCACTCCTTTCATGCGGTAAAGGGAGCACAAGCCTTCCTTGTCCCCGTTTTTCTCGGCTTGCTTTGTTTGCTCGTCAAGGTAAATGAACGCCTCTATGTAGCGTTTCTGCCGTGAGTAGTAGGCCACCTTCATGGACACCGCATAATAATAGAGTGTTGCTAATCCATATGCCTTCACCTTTTCAACGTATGGCTTGAACGTGCGCTCCACTCCACTGAAGTTGTCGGGTTTATAGAATTCGTGGAGAAATAGTATCTGCATGGCATAGCACTCTCCGTAGCGGTCGCCAATGGCTATGGCCGCATGGCGCAGACTGTCGGCAAGCGGTACGGCTTGCGGTGTCTTGCGGAGATTATAGGCTTTTATGTATGCTGAATACAGGCTGTCGCTTATACGCTGGGGATTGTTCTGTGCAGTGGCAGAAAACGCCACGCTTAGGAAGGTAAGCATGACAAAAGCAAGTCTTTGTATTATTTTCTGCAATGCCAGATTCATCTATTACGGATTTAGGATGATATATAAATAACCGACAAATGGCGGGAACATTTATAAAAGAAACCGCAGGATCAGTCAATCTGACTACAAAATTAGCTTAAAAAATCGAATTAAACTACTCATAGCGGCAAAAAAGCGGGAATGTAATGAATAAAAAATCAGCAGTCGGGAACAAATTTCGGCCATATCCTGCCAGCTTGTTGATTTTTTATGCTTACCTTTGCGTTAAATGAACACTATATAACTATGAAAAAGAATATTTTCACGCAAGAATGGATGTCCATGCATCCATACACAAAAATTGACGACGTGGACATCTACTACACTAACCTGGCTAACAGGATATACCACGCACTCGACACAACTTGCTTTATCCACCAATTCAACAACCCCATGGACGCCAAATATCTGGCTCTGTGCCTGGCGGCATATTTTGAGGACGTCATCTCAGGAACATGCATATGGAAGGCTTTCACCACGGAATGTAAAAAACGCTATGGAGTGTGTGTGCCGTTCTATCTCGGTGAGTCGACCATTGAGGGTTGTCTTATACATGAGGGTAGTGACGGCATCCCTGAATACGACCCGGACGAGATAAACCTCGCCGACATAAAGTTCATCCTCTGGCACCACAGCCAGCAGAACGCAGAAGCGCAGACCATCATACCGCCATTGTTCGGGACTTTGGAGCCGGCGGCAAAGTCGGTATACGACATTCTCAACAGCGAGTACGAGACAGCTCCTGAGAACGAGCGTATGCACACCTTCCTTTGCGACATGCCACTCAAGGAGGACGACTTCGGCACATACTTCATGGCCTTGGAGTGGTTCCAGTATGGTTGCTTCTTCAATGTAGGCAACAACAAGCGCCTTGCCCTCTCAATGCAGTGGCTCGCCCAGAACGGCAACTACAACCAGGCAAGTGCCTTTGCCGTAAGGACCGACCAGATATTCGGCAGCCGCGCCAACCTGCTGTCGCTCACGTCGCAGGAATGGCTCGCGAAAGTGAGCGAGATGCACCCTGCACACAAGTTGTGGACCGACACCGACTACCGTCCCAATCGCACTCTTGTCGTTGAGCGCGAGGACGAGAAGTACATATATGCCAAGGACCAATACCAAAAGGACGTATTGAAGATTAACAAGATGTCGTTCAACATCAACGACTACACACCGTTCATAAATGGCGATGTGGCCATCATCACCAATGTTGTACGCCTCGGAAGCACATGGTGGCAGATTGGAGCGGTAAGCGTGCCCGACAATGACAAGAATCTGCAGAAATACGTGCGTGAGGAACGCGAACGCTTGAACCACAAGCAGAGCATCAAAGACTATAATATGCTTAAGGACAACGGCTATGGCTCCAACTTCGTCTTTGCCGACAATGTGGACGACGCTGTGGAGTTTGTAAAGTCGCTTGGATATGACAGGACCAAGAATCTCAAGCTGCCGCCTGCAAAGGAAACTGGTGTCATCGTATACGGAAGCCCGTACACAGGCCTGAGCATCGCCATAAACATCGCCCACTGCATATGCTCGCCCGACAATCCATACTATGACGCTGCCAAGGCCGAGCAGAACTGCTTCGACATCATCAGCGGTCGAGGCAACGCTTTCCCTT
The DNA here is from genome assembly GCA_937889855.1 of uncultured Prevotella sp. Lineage (GTDB taxonomy): Bacteria > Bacteroidota > Bacteroidia > Bacteroidales > Bacteroidaceae > Prevotella. The sequence continues at coordinate 465 of CALBYK010000045.1, read as the reverse complement.
ATGAGATTGTGTGCCGACTGATTGCCGGCAACATGCTGCCTGACGCGAACATGTTCGCAAGCAAGTATCTAAAGGACATTGGACGGCGCATAACGCAGGAGAACCTGCCGTTCCTTGCCGACTATTATTTGTCGGGACGACTCGACAAGGACATATCACCTATGGAACTTTGGTGACGTCATACACTGCAAGACAAAAACAGCCGCGATAGACTTCACAGTCTGTCGCGGCTTTCAAACTTAAACAACCAATAAAAGAAATAGATTGCTGTTAAGTTTTTGGCTTAATGTCACGTGCCTGGCATACACTATGGCACGTAGCATTTTTTATGTTGAGCGCCGGCTGTCCCGGCACCTCCAAATATTCAATTGTTTTCCAAAGACTACCGTATGAACAACAGCTCACGGTATTTAGGCAGAGTCCAAAGCTCGTCAGCTACAACAAGCTCAAGCTTGTCAATCTGGT
>CALBYK010000044.1 GCA_937889855.1 uncultured Prevotella sp. | reverse complement strand
TATGCAACAACGAGCTTCATTGGCGACTTCGACCTGAAATATCTGTTGTTCCCTAACGGCAATCTCTCTATAAATGTCTACAACAAGACTAACGACAGATATTTCACACGCAACAGCCTCAACACACAGGGTATAGGCATAATTATGAAAAAAGACTTCACACGGTTCTCCGACCTGTTTTTCTGGCGGAAAAAGAAAAAATAAAAAACGCGAGGGAGGCATGACTACTAAATCATGCCTCCCGACAAAAGCAATCAAACTCACACCTTAAACCTCTACACACATTATATATATATGACTAAACACCCTTTTCTCACGTTTCTTATGGCAATGGCTCTTCCATGCCATGCACAAGACATCACTAATACTGCCAACAACTGGCAGCAATACTTCGCACAGATATCCGACTACGACGATATCGAGAACGACAATCTCGAGAACTTCTATGAGCAGCTCAACGAGCTTAGCATGTCGCCGATAAACCTCAACACGGCAACCGATGACGACCTAAAACTGCTCACATTCCTTAATGCCACACAACTTGAGGAACTAACCGAATACCTCGACCGCTATCGGCCACTACGATCAATTGGCGAGCTTTCTATGATTAAGTCGCTCGACCCATTACGCATAAAACTGCTGCAATGCTTTGTATACGTTGGAGATGAGCCAAAGAAAGACGTTTTTCCTTCTTTCAAAGACCTGCTAAAGTATGGCAAAAACGAGCTTGTAGCCGCAGCACGTATACCTTTCTACACACGTGAAGGCGACAGAAACGGATACCTTGGCTACAGATACAAGCACTGGTTCAGATATAGCTTCAAGTGCGGGCAACGCCTGCAAGTAGGCATTACAGGTACACAGGACGCAGGCGAACCTTTCTTCTCAAATGCCAACAGCCTCGGCTACGACCACTATTCATACTACGCTGTTGTGCGTCAACTCGGTGTTCTCAAGGCACTGGCTTTGGGGCAATACAAGCTACGTTTCGGGGCAGGACTTGTAATGAACACAGGATTCACACTTGGCAAGACCTCATCCCTGCTCATGTCTACTCCTGCCAACGTCATAACAGCCAACACGTCACGGTCGGACGCCTACTATCTGCAGGGGGCTGCCGCTACAATATCTCTTGGGCAGCACGTCGAGATGACGGCATTTGCATCCTATCGCAAAATTGACGCCACACTCAACGATGACGGCTCTATCAAAACCATCTTGCGGACAGGCTATCACAGGACAATAAGCGAGATGGAACGCAAGCACAATGCGTCACAAGCCACAACTGGCGGGAACATAAAGTGGCGCAATCATGGTTTCGACTTAGGAGCAAGCCTTGTATATACTACATTTGACAGGGATTTGAGCCCCGACGTGTCCAAGACTTTCAGACACATTTATCCAACGGGGAAAAGTTTCATGAACGGAAGCATCAACTACGGGTTCACAAGCCACCTAATAAACATAAAGGGCGAGACTGCCATCAACAACGATGGAGCCATCGCCACACTCAACTCCATAATATGGAAGACAAGCAAACAGCTATCACTCTCTGCCATACAGCGTTTCTACTCTTACCGCTACTTCTCGTTGTTCAGCTCGGCGTTCAGCGATGGCGGGGAGGTGCAAAACGAGAGCGGAATGTATGTGGGCGCGTCCTGGACACCGGCACCAAGAC
>CALBYK010000043.1 GCA_937889855.1 uncultured Prevotella sp. | reverse complement strand
GCTTGCGCCGATGGTACTGCAATGCAATGCGGGAGAGTAGGTGGCTGCCTTCTTTACTTAGGGTCTTCAAGGTCTAACGACTTTGGAGACCTTTTTTTGTGTTTGGGGGTGTCGGGCGGGAACTCGACACTGAAGAAGATTATCAAGGAGATGTCGAGTGCTTTTCATTGAATTTAATATTTATGAATGGTATGTATTATTTCATTCTTTTTATGTAATTTTGCACCATGAAATCTATAGGCATACTAATATTATCAATATTCTTTACTATTGGTACTTCTGCAAAGGAACAAGACGTCAGTGTAGAGCGCGACTTGCAGAGGTTGGATTCTGTCGTGGAAAATTATGAAAAATATGAGAAACAAAAGCAGCAGGCTATAAACGAATTGAAGCGTGAAGCTGGTGGAGCATTACAACTACTACAAGCGCATATATGATGAATATATGAAGTTCGACTGCGATTCTGCTGTCTATTATGCCGGTTTGTGTCGTAAAGTAGCTGCCGATGCCAAAATGTCGTCGCTTGGTGTGTCGGCATTGCTCGACCAGTTGTATGTTGTGGTTATTAGTGGTGAAACGTTTGAATCGCAGCGACTTATGAAGATGCTGCCATCCGACATCGTCAATATGCCTGACGACATTAGGGTGAAGTATGCCATAACAATGCTTGAGTATTACATGCGTGTCAAGATGGACTTTTTCTGGGACAAAAAAAGCGTTGTTTCGTTAAGTGGTCAAGAAGCATGGAATAAATATAGCCGTTATATTCCTGACAATATGTGGCAGAAACACTATTATGAGAGCCAACTGACCAAACATGACGTTTTGGAGAAATTGCTTGCTGACATAAATGTCACACAGATGCCTTCTGTAAAGGCGGCGATGTTGTATGTTGCGATTGCCCAGCAATACAAAAAGCGTGGGGGAAATGATTATAAAGAGAAATGTTTCCGCTATCTTGTTCTTTCGGCTATCAATGACATTATGTGCGCTAATCGTGAGTCGTCCTCGCTATTGTTTATAGCCAATTCAACCTTTGTATGTGCGGGGACAGAGCGTGCTTTCAACTATGCAATGCTTTGCACGGAGAATGCCCGCAACTTCAAGGACCAAAGCAGGAGCTTCTTCATTGTCAATGCACATGCTAAGATAACCCGTGCTTATCAGAAGCGTCTGGAGACGAACCTTATGGTATGTATAGTGATTGTAGTGTTGCTTGTAATAGCTGTGGTGATTGTTGTGCTCTTGATGATAAATGTGAGAAAGAAGCGTAGGATGCAGGCATCACTGCTTAAGCAGATAGAGGAGGTAAACGTTTCGCTTGCCGCTTCGGTAGAAAAAGAGAAACAAGCACTTGAAAAGTATAAACATTCGAATGACCTGCTGCGTGACGAGATAGCCTATCATAATGAAAACTTCATAAGCGTATACCAGCTTGTGACAAAATACATAGCTGACGTGCAGGCATTCAAGAAGTCGTTGTTCAATCTCATAACGTCTGGCAAGATTGACAAGGCACGCAAAGAGTTGAAGTCGCAGACGGTGGCGGAGAGCTATCTGCAGAACTTCTTTGAGCATTTTGACAAGGCGTTTCTTTCGTCGCATCCCGATTTCGTGGAACGTTTCAACAAGTTGCTGCGTCCCGAGTGTGCCATTGTTCCACCGGCATCCGACCGCCTTACGCCCGAACTTCGCATCTATGCCCTTGTAAGTATGGGCGTAACCGACAGCGTGAGCATAGCCGACTTCTTGCATTACTCTCCTCAGACCATTTATAACTATCGTCTGCGTGTGCGCCATTGCGCCTGCATACCCGAGAAGGACTTTGCCGATACTGTGGCACGAATGTATTCTGACGATTAGCACGATAAAAAAAGTGTGTCAAAATAATGACTGTAGTGAAAGCCCAACAGGTCTATATTTTGACACACCCTTCAGTTTACTTTTTCTTAGTAGCGTTCAACTGAAGTCTTGCTATGAGGTCGCCAAACATCAGTCGTGTGTCTATTTTAGTATAGACACGTATTATTCTTCCGTTTGGATTTGGCAGATACTGCCCGTTGTCGCCAATCATCGGGCATGGAGTTGGATGCCAGAACGAACTGCTCGGGTCGGCCTCGAAGCCGCTTTGCAGAGACGTGAGCAGCACAAGTGGCGAGTCGCCAAGTATATAGGTCTCGCCCATAGCCAGTCCGAATTTTTCACAAGTGTCGATGACGTTGTCGATGGCATCGCTGAGGTAGGCTCCCAACTTGCCGCATGTCTTCACGTAGGCATGCATCTCGGCTGTGCTGTAAAGGCACTGGCGGTAGACATCACGTGGCACTTGCCATATTCTCACGTCGCTCTTATTGAACACCACCTGTCCGGCAGGGACCGACAGGTTGAGGTTATATTCAACGGGAGAGTAGCCGGGAGGAGGAACGGCACCGAAACTGTATTCCTGTCCGCCTATCCACACTACAACGATGTTCTTGCTTATCGAGGGGTCGATGAGCAGTGCGCTTGCCACATTGGTGAGTGCTGCTCCGCAGGTGACAAAGAGAGGTTTCTCGGGCGAACACTTCTTTGCTTCCTCTATTATCAAGCGTGCTCCCTCAGAGTCGATAGGCTTGTCGGCAGAAGTCATGCCGCTTTCAGCGCCTGGCACCACTTTAATTTTTCCTTCCATTCCCATTATGTTGAGAAGAGCATTGGCTTTCTCCACCGACTCCGTGGCCTGGTCCTTTCGTGTTGTGAATCCAGCGTTGTCTTTCAGATGTCCGCCCACGATGCCTACAATGTCTGTTGTAGGTGTCAGCACCTGTTGTGCAAGTGCGAATAGTCCGTCAGGGTCGCCGCAGAAGTCGTTGTCGATTACAACCTTCACTTTCGTAGCCTGTGCTGAAGCCATGACAGCACAGGTGATGAATGACAATAATGTGATGAATATCTTTTTCATATTGAATATTCTTAAAACATTAGTTCTTGATTATACTGCCGGATTTAGCTTATTTGTATTTCTCCGTTCTCCAGTCAGAAATCTTTCCTTTCCAGTTCAAGCCGAATGCGAAGTCGTATGCATTTCCGTCGGTGTCGGTGTATGGAGTCATGTCGCGTCCCACGTCCTCTCGTTGTGCTTCGACGGTGAGCATGTCTTTCGGGAACTGCATAGGCAGCAGTCCGCTTGGCTCCTGCTTGCCGCTGACGATGTCGAGCACAGCCTGTGCCTGGGTCTCAAAGTCAACCACAATGGCATCGGCGTAAGGTTCAACCTCGGCGAGAACGCAAGGTTTGAAGCATTTCACCGAAACCACAACAGGCTTGCCGTTCATTAGGTTGTGTACATGTTGCACGAGCTCTGCATCAGTAGAGTTATATGCCGTGAACGACTTGCCCTTGTAAGAGCGGTTGACCGACTTCTCGAAGGTGTCGCCTCCGGCGATGCTGCTATCGCGTGCTGTCGTGGCAGTGTACTTGCCGTATTGCAGCGAAATAGGCACATAGCCGTTGCCGCCATTTTTCACATCCTCATCGCTGTAGCCAGTACCGCCGTTAGGACTCTCGATGAACACGAGCGAGAAGTCGGCCTCTTCTGGAGAGTCGACAACGGTGTAGTATTTCTTCACGATGTCGAGGTTGACTGGATATTCAGTCTTGTCGCCGGGATTGTTGCCCCACCAGTCGGGTACACCCTTGACGAAACGTTTTGGCACGTAGACTTTGAGCTTCTTGTTCTTGAGTGGCAGTACATTGCCATGGTTCTTCAGCATGACGATGCTCTTGACTTGTGCGTCATATCCGGCACGCATGTATTTGGCATTGCCCACAACCTTGGCACTCTGCTCTGGGTCGAGATAAGGGTTCTCGAACAATCCGGTGCGGAAGATGTTCACCAGCAGGCGCACAGCCGAACTCTCGAAACGCTGGCGTGCAGAAGCCGGGCCAAACTCGTCTTTCCACATATTGTAAGCCTTCAGCACAGGCTCCTTGTCGTTGTTGCCGCCGAACTGGTCGACACCGGCTTTGAGAATCTCGTAGTGGCGCTGTGCTACGCTGAGGTTCTCGACTCCCCAGCACTTTCCCTCAAACTTCGACACACCGCTCACGTCGGCTGTAATCATCCAGTCGGTGCACACCACACCGTCGAATCCATACTTGTTGCGCAGCAAGTCGGTGATGAGATACTTGTTGTAGCTATTGCCACGGTTGCTGCCGCTGCCCCCGTTCTG
>CALBYK010000042.1 GCA_937889855.1 uncultured Prevotella sp. | reverse complement strand
TTCGCACAGCTACTTATTGACACTTGCTTAGTTGCTCTCGATAACCTTGCCGGCACCACGGTAGAGCTTTATAGGCCCGTCAAGCAACACGGCAACAACGGTTATCATCGGGTCGAGCGAATGCTCGGGTACATCAATGTAAAGATTGCCCGGCACCTCACTCCAGTAGTTCTTGTTGTAGACCTTTGACGGAATAATCTCACCGTCACCCACAACCCATACACGGTTCACCTTGTTCATGATGCCCTTCACCTCGACAGGACCATTTGGCTTGTAAGGAAGGTAGAGATAGAGGATGTCGCCGGCTTTATTCAGCGTTGTGTAACCCTGGAAATGCTCCGCCGGTATACCGGCACGAGTGTCGTATATGGCCTCCTTGTGCTTCTTTGTCCAGCGTCCGAACTCCTTCAACACAGCCACCTGCTCATCCGGTATGGTCCCGTCTTCCTTCGGACCGATATCGAGAAGCATGTTGCCGCCCATCGACAGGCAGTCGCAGAATGTGCGCAGAAGGATGTAAGGCGACTTATAGTTGTTGTCGGCCGGCTGATAGCCCCATGAGTCGTTCATAGTCATACACAGTTCCCAGTGCTTGTCGGCAGGACGAACAACGGGCACACCCTGCTCAGGTGTGGCATAGTCGCCGTAGCCCTGTATACGCGAGTTGATGATGATATTAGGGTTCGCCTTACGGAGAAACTCCGACAGTCCCTTGGCGTTCCATGTTTCGGCGGTCTGCTCCCAGTCGCCGTCAAACCAGTAGAGGTCGGGCTTATAGCCGTTAAGTTCGCCAAGCTGGTCGAAATCAAACTTGAGGAACTTCTGCCAGCGTGCCGGGTCGTCCTTCACCTCATAGCGGTTCTCCGTGCGAGTGAACGTAGGATTGTCGGGATGCGACCAGTCGATGAGTGAGTAGTAGAGTCCGAGCTTCAACCCATGCTTACGCACTTCCTTTACGAAAGGTGTCAAGAGATCGCGCTTGGCAGCCGTGGCCTTCACGGTATTGAGGTCGCTATACTTGGTGTTCCATAGGGCCACACCATCGTGATGCTTGGTGGTGAGCACGGTGTAGCGCGCGCCGCTCTCCTTTATGAGGTCAAGCCACACCTTCGGATCGTAGTTCTTGGCAGTAAACCCTGAGCACTGGCTCATGTACTGCTCGTATGGCAGATACTTGTTGTGGAACGACCAACTCTCAGACACTCCATTCACCGAATAGATGCCCCAGTGGATAAAGACGCCAAGCTTGGCGTGGTCAAACCACTCCATGCGCTTGTCTTTCTGCTCTTCCGTCTCTTGTGTTGACGTTGTCGTCTGTGCAACCGCTCCAGTCATAGTAGCCGCACACAACAATGAGCACAATAAGCGTTTCATTTTCATAATGTGTAAAAAATTAGTTTTTAAGTTATTATCGTATAATACAATACAAAGGTAATCAAAAAAGTTGAGTATATCTAAGGAAATCACACAACTTTGCACTTTTAATATATCGCGAATTGGCACAATTACAACATCGGCAACAATTCGCCTACAATTTTAATGACATCCTCTGCTTTAGTAAAGTCTGTCTTACATTTAGCTATAACAGCATCTGCCTCAGAAAGCCTGGTGCCAAACAATGTTAGAAACTTCTTTTTATTGGAGAACCGATATATATGACCATTCTTTACAATTAGATACTTATTGTTATTCTTTACTTTATATACCTCTTGGCGGGAATCTGGATCTTGGGCAGTATACGATGTCATGCCCTCCAACAGCGACAGTTTTACCGACTGCGAGCGAACCTGCGACACATTGCCATATGCGCCCTTATAGCCTACATTTATATTGCGCAAGTTCCAATCGATGAGCAATTTTCCCGTGGAAAAATCAACAACCTCATAGAAACTATTCTCAATGCGGCAGAACAGTTCCTTGCCAATACGCATACTGTCAACCATCTGCGGATTGGTAAGAATCATATTCTCACCATTCTGCTGAT
>CALBYK010000041.1 GCA_937889855.1 uncultured Prevotella sp. | reverse complement strand
AATGGCACTGCCATCGTCAATACATCGTCTATTGTAAAGGCGCGTGGATTCCAGGGCAAGACACCGGTGAAGATTTACATAAAGGGAAGCAGGATAACAAAGATTGAGTCGTTGCCCAACCAGGAAACCCCTGCCGTGTTCGCGCGTGCCGAGGAACTCTACAAGAAATTCATCGGCAAAACTGTTGACGAGGCCTCAACAATGAAGGTAGACGGCGTGAGCGGTGCCACATATTCATCCAAGGCTATACTTCAGAACGTCAAGGGCGGCCTGAAGTATTATAAGGAGAACAAGAAATAAGAAAAATCAAAAAAGGAAGCTTCCAAACATTAGAGCTTCCTTTTTTTGTATACAGCAAAAAGGTTGCTATAAAAAGCGACAGAAAACACCATGTCCCTGTACGGCTATGCCGTATGTTTGCATGCCTCACAGTCGTGCCTGCACTCGTCGCACTTGCGCCGGCGCTTGCAATAACGCTCACACTGCATGCAGATGTCGTAGCCAAGCAACGCGCCAAGAATGAAATCCTCCTCTGGCGTTAGCTGGTTGAGAGGCCGCGTGACGATGAGCCGTATGGCGTCAAGACATTCCTTGCGCCCAAAGTAGAGGTTGATGTTGTCTCCGCCTACAGGCTGCATGATATATTCTATGCCCTGGCTCTCAAGACGGCGCAAGGCAAAGGAGGCATACTCTTTCTTGAATGTGAACAAAACCATACGGCGAACACCTTTCTGGTACTCGTATATGTGGTTCATAAGAACCTTCATGTCTATCGGGCAAACTTCGGCTTGTGTCATAATCTTGCTATCGTTTATTGTTTTCGGTTGCAAAGTTAACACATTATATAATACGGCACAATACCTAAAAACGATGAAAGGCATAATGGACATGTCATTCGATATGAGATGGCATTACACGGAAAATGGTATGACCGGCAATTGTCCGTCATACCATTTTCCGTGTAATGTCCAACTTGTTAATAGCCAAATATCTCCTCTGTGGACACGCGCCTTACCGGAGCTATCTTCTCAAGCGACTTCATGTCGAGATTCTTCTCGTCGCCGAGTATGAGGTAGCGCCACGGCTTGCGTGCCATGTTGTCCTGCTCGAACTTCACGATGTCCTCAAGCGTGAGGCTTGGCAGCTGCTCGTACACCTTGCGGCGTATGTCGTAGTCGATGCCGAGATCCTTGGCGTTGAGGTAGCTGTAGATGATGTTGGCTTTCGTGATGCGCTGCGAGGCGATGCGCTTCATCGTGGCCTGCTTGGCAAGCTCGAAAGCGGCGGGAGTCTGCGGCAGAGTGTCGAGGATGTTGTTGAACACGCGGATGCAGTCCATCATCTTGTCGTTCTGCGAGATGATGTAGGTATATGCGAAGTTCGGGTTCTCCTTGCGGAATGGAGTGGCGTAGTCGGCATATGCGCTATAGGCCAGTCCGCGGCTCTCGCGCAGCTCCTGGAACACCACGCCGTTCATGCCGCCGCCGAAGTACTCGTTGAAGAGTTCTATCTTCGCCTCGTCCTCCGGGTTCCACTTCTGGTTCTCGTTGTGGTACTGCACCATGTATATGTTCTTCGCCTCATAAGGCGCAATCCATATCTCGTTCTTAGGCGTTGTCTGCATGGTGTAGAGCTTTGCCTTAGGGTTCTCCTTGAACGACTTGGCAGAGGCGTGGTTCTTGTCGATGACGGCTATGAGCTGCTTCTCGGCAAGCGGACCGTAGTAGCCAACACTGTGCTTGTAGTTCTTCAGGTCGGCCACCATGTCGATGAGTTTCTGCGGGTCGGCCGACACGAGTTCTGCGCTGTCGGGCACGTTGCGGTAGGTGTTGTATGGGCCGTACTCGCCATACTGCTGCAGGGCGCGGAAGTTTGCCTTCTGGCTGAGTTTGTTGTCCTTGCGCGACTTCAGTTCCTGGTCGGCGAACTTCTTGTAGGCGTCGCGGTCGACCTTGGCGTGGTTGATGACCTGCTCCATGAGTTTCATGGCCTCGGTCATGTTGTCGCCGAGTCCGTAGAGCGTCAACTGTATAATGTTTGGTCTCACGCTGATGTTGTAGCTGCAAGCCAGCTCGTAGAAACGCTCCTGCACCTCCTTGGCGGAGAGTTTGTCGGTGCCGAGATAGTCGAAGTAGTTCTTGGCGAACGGCAGCCACTTGTTCGACTCCTCGCCGAAGTTGAAGTCGTAGCAGAGGCTGAAGAGCTGGTTCTGCTTGTTCTGTATGTAGTATACGGGCAGCCCCTTCTTGGTCTTGGCCTGAGAGAAGTCGTTCTTGAAGTCGAGGAAGCGCGGCTCGATGGGCTCCACCTTCGACTCCTTTATCTCCTTGACGAACGCGCTCTGCATGTCGCGGTTGGTCGGGATGGCGGTAATCTGCGGCTTGTCAATCTTCTTCTGTGTGGTGTCCTCGCCCTTCTTCTTGTATACGATGGCGTAGCCGTCGGTGAAGTGGCGGCGCGCGAAGTCGACAATCTGCTGCTTTGTCATCTTGGCAATGCGGTCGTACTTCTCCACCTCGGTCTGCCAGTCGCGCCCGTTAATGAACGAGTTGACGAAGGCGTCGGCGCGGCTTTGGTTGTTGTCGAGCAAGTTGAGATAGCTCAGCTTCATGTTGTTCACGATGGCAGGGATGAGCTTGTCGCTGAACTCGCCGCGCTTGAGCTTCTCAATCTCCGCGAGAATGAGGTTCTTCACGTCGTCGAGCGACTGTCCCTCGTTAGGCATTCCGTAGGCGATGAACTGTGAGTAGTCGCGCATGTCGTAGTTGAAAGCCTGCGCCACCTGGCAGCGCATAGGCTGGTTGAGGTCGATGTCGAAGAGACCAGCCTTGCCGTTGCTGAGTAGTTCGGATATCACGTTCAGCGTGTCGTTCTGCAGGGCGGCGGCGCCGTCCATCTTCCATGCCATCATGATGTTCTCCGCCTCGTTGCCCATGACGGTAGTGCTGACGGGCGACGTGAGAGTCTTCTGCACGGGGAACTGCGGGTAAGCCACGTGGTCGCTCTTCTTCCACGAGCCGAAGTAGCGGTCGATGGTGGCAATCACCTTGTCTGGGTCGAAGTCGCCTGCCATACATATTGCCACGTTGTTAGGCACATAATATTTGTGGAAATAATTCTTTATGTTTGTGATTGACGGGTTCTTCAGGTGCTCCTGTGTGCCGATGGTGGTTTGTGTGCCGTATGGGTGAGTGGGGAAGAGCATCTTGCTGATGGCTGCAAACTCCTTGCGCGAGTCGTTGGTCAGCGAGATGTTGTACTCCTCGTACACGGCCTCAAGCTCGGTGTGGAAACCGCGTATCACTATGTTCTGGAAACGGTCGGCCTGTATGCGCGCCCAGTTGTCGACCTCGTTCGACGGGATGTTCTCCACGTAGCATGTCACATCGTTGCTGGTGTAGGCGTTGGTGCCCTCGGCTCCTATGCTCGACATGAGCTTGTCGTACTCGTTGGGTATGAAATACTTGGCGGCAATCTGCGACACCGAGTCAATCTCGTGGTAGAGCACACGGCGCACGGCAGGGTCGCTGACGGTGCGGTAGTGCTCGTAGCGGCGCTCGATGTCGTCGAGATAGGGCTGCTCCTTCACGGGGTCGGACGTGCCGAACTGGCGCGTGCCCTTGAACATTAGGTGCTCAAGGTAGTGGGCCAGGCCGGTTGTCTCGGCCGGGTCGTTGCGCGAGCCGGTGCGCACTGCAATGTAAGTCTGGATGCGTGGTTTCTCCTTGTTGACCGAAAGATACACCTTCAGTCCGTTGGGCAGAGTGTAGATGCGTGTCTGCATGGGGTCGCCCTTAACTGTCTCGTAGTCGTAGGCTGAGGCATTGGACGTGAAACCGAGTCCAATAGCCACTGCTGCTGAAATAAATAGATGCTTAAACTCCATAAACAAGTTATTTATACATTATTAAATATATTGTCAAAACCTTAAATGTAGGTACAGACAGTTTCGTCAACCAAACATACCGCACTATACCCAACATAAAAGAAAAAGGGCGCTCCTCGCGACTTCACAGCCCAAGAGAGCACCCATTTGCTAATATTTCGTTTTACAAGAAATTAGTCCTTGTTTCCGCGCTTTCGTGCAAGGTGGTCGAGAATGGCCTTGCGCATACGTATGCTCTTCGGTGTGACCTCCACAAGCTCGTCGCCCTTGATATACTCAAGGCACTCCTCAAGACTCATCACAGTCTTCGGGATTACACGAGCCTTATCGTCAGAACCGCTGGCACGCACGTTGGTAAGCTGCTTTGCCTTGGTGACGTTGATGACGAGGTCGTTGTCGTGAACATGCTCGCCTACAACCTGGCCTGCGTATACCTCCTCACCCGGATCGATGAAGAACTTGCCGCGGTCCTGCAGCTTGTCAATGGAATAAGCGTATGCAGTACCCGTCTCCATGGCAATCATCGAACCGTTCATGCGGCGCACAATCTCGCCCTTGAACGGCTGGTATTCCTTGAAGCGGTGAGCCATGATGGCCTCGCCCTGGCTTGCGGTGAGCACGTTGGTGCGAAGACCGATGATGCCGCGCGACGGTATGTCGAACTCGATGTCAACACGGTCGCCCATTGTCTGCATCGATGTCATCTCACCCTTGCGGCGTGTCACCATATCAATCATCTTGCTTGCAAACTCTTCCGGCACGTTAATTGTGAGCTCCTCAATAGGCTCACACTTCTGGCCGTCTATCTCCTTGTAGATAACCTGCGGCTGGCCAACCTGAAGCTCGTAGCCCTCACGGCGCATTGTCTCTATGAGCACGGAGAGATGGAGCACGCCACGTCCGCTGACAATCCACTTGTCGGTCGTGTCCTCGAACGGACGCACGCGCAGTGCAAGATTCTTCTCGAGTTCCTTCTGAAGGCGGTCGTTGATGTGGCGCGATGTGACAAACTTACCTTCCTTGCCGAAGAATGGCGAGTCGTTGATGGTGAAGAGCATGCTCATGGTAGGCTCGTCAATGGCGATGGGAGGCAGCGGCTCCGGGTTCTCGAAGTCGCAGATGGTGTCGCCAATCTCGAAGCGCTCCAAACCGACAATAGCGCAGATGTCGCCGGAGTGCACCTCAGGCACCTTCTTCTGACCCATACCCTCGAACACGTGTATTTCCTTTATCTTTGTCTTCTCCTGCGTGCCGTCGCGGTGGGCTATTGTGACGTTCATGCCTTCCTTGAGAGTGCCACGGTGGATGCGGCCCACGGCGATACGTCCTGTATAGCTTGAGTAGTCAAGAGATGTGATGAGAAGCTGCGGCGTGCCCTCAAGCACCTTCGGAGCTGGTATCACCTCAACTATCTTGTCGAGCAGATAGTCGATGTTGTCGGTTGGCTTGTTGTAGTCCTCGGCCATCCAGCCGTTCTTGGCAGAGCCATAGACAACGGGGAAGTCGAGCTGGTCCTCTGTAGCGTTGAGCGAGAACATGAGGTCGAACACCATCTCGTACACCTCCTCAGGACGGCAATTGGGCTTGTCAACCTTGTTCACTACAACGATGGGCTTAAGTCCGAGCTGCAGAGCCTTCTGAAGCACGAAGCGTGTCTGTGGCATCGGACCCTCGAAAGCATCCACAAGAAGAATGCAGCCGTCGGCCATGTTGAGCACACGCTCCACCTCGCCGCCAAAGTCGGAGTGTCCCGGGGTGTCGATAATATTGATTTTTGTGCCTTTCCAATTGATTGACACGTTCTTGGAAAGGATGGTTATTCCTCGTTCACGTTCCAGGTCGTTGGCATCCAACACCTGGCCACTGTTATCCTGGCCGTCGCGGAAAAGCTTTCCCGCCAACATCATCTTGTCCACAAGAGTGGTCTTGCCATGGTCGACATGGGCGATAATGGCAATGTTTCTAATGTCTTGCATTTATGTGTACCTTAATAAAAAAACTTTTTGCAAAGTTACTAACTTTTGTCCACATACAGAAACTTGCGGCTATAAAATAACAAAGAGCCATGGCATATAAGCAAAATTTTCGAGATACAAACAGCTTTTCAACTATATTTTCGCCACACTGAAATTTTATACAAATGCTTTCGCAATTTCAAAATAATATTGTAGCTTTGCATCCGCTTTTACATTGTAATAATTTCAAATTCCACATTACCGTCAACAAATGGAAAAAACTAAGACATATACCTATGATGAGGCATTCGAGGCCTCTTTGCAGTATTTCGCTGGCGACGAGCTTGCCGCACGCGTATGGGTGAACAAGTACGCGATGAAAGACAGCTTCGGCAACATTTACGAGAAGTCGCCAGAAGACATGCACTGGCGCATAGCACGCGAGGTGGCACGCATAGAGCGGAAGTATGCCAACCCAATGACAGAGCAGGAGATATTCGACCTGCTCGACCACTTTCGCTACATCGTACCGGCAGGAAGCCCAATGACCGGCATTGGCAACAATCACCAGATAGCGTCACTAAGCAACTGCTTCGTCATCGGCATAGAGGGCGACGGCGACTCATACGGAGCCATCATGCGCCTCGACGAGGAACAGGTGCAGCTCATGAAGCGACGCGGAGGCGTGGGACACGACCTCTCGCAGATACGTCCGAAGGGCTCACCCGTAAACAACTCCGCACTTACGTCAACCGGACTCGTGCCTTTCATGGAACGATACAGCAACTCCACGCGCGAGGTGGCGCAGGACGGACGGCGCGGAGCACTCATGCTATCAGTAAGCATAAAGCACCCGGACAGCGAGGCTTTCATCGACGCGAAGATGACTGAAGGCAAGGTGACCGGAGCCAACGTGTCGGTGAAAATAGACGATGATTTCATGCGCGCGGCTGTAGAGGACAAGCCATACGAGCAGAAATTTCCTATCGACTCGGACAAGCCAATAGTCAAAAAGGAAATCTCCGCCAAACAGCTGTGGGAAAAGATTGTGCACAACGCATGGAAGAGCGCGGAGCCTGGCGTCCTGTTCTGGGACACCATTCTGCGAGAAAGCATACCCGACTGCTATGCCGACCTCGGATTCCGCACCGTCAGCACCAACCCATGCGGTGAGATTCCACTCTGCCCGTACGACTCGTGCCGGCTGCTCTCCGTCAACCTCTACTCGTATGTCGAGAATCCTTTCACATCCGACGCACGATTCAACTTCGACCTCTTCCGCGACCACGTGACCAAGGCACAGCGCATAATGGACGACATCGTTGACCTGGAACTTGAGAAGATCGACCTCATCATGGAAAAGATACGCCGCGACCCGCAAAACGAAGAGATAAAGCACGCGGAGTATCACCTGTGGGAGAAAATAAAAGACAAGAGCTCAAAGGGACGGCGCACAGGAGTAGGCATCACTGCCGAGGGCGACATGCTTGCCGCCATGGGACTGCGCTACGGCACACAGGAGGCCACCGACTTCAGCGTCAACGTGCACCGCACACTGGCCCTCACCGCCTACCGCTCGTCTGTGACGATGGCGGAGGAACGTGGAGCATTCGCCATTTTCGACGCCGAGCGCGAGAAGAACAACCCGTTCCTGCTGCGAATAAAGGAGGCCGACACGCAACTCTACAACGACATCATGACTCACGGACGACGCAACATCGCCTGCCTCACAATAGCGCCTACTGGCACAACGTCACTAATGACACAGACCACAAGCGGCATAGAACCCGTGTTCATGCCCGTATACAAGCGACGCAGAAAGGTGAACCCCAACGACACCAACGTGCATGTTGACTTCGTCGACGAAGTGGGCGACTCGTTCGAGGAATATATCGTCTACCACAAGAAATTCCTTGAATGGATGCGCGCTTGTGGCATCGACACAGAAAAGCGCTACACACAGGAAGAAATTGACGACCTTGTGGCACGCTCGCCTTACTACAAGGCCACTGCAAACGACGTTGACTGGCTAATGAAGGTGCGCATGCAGGGGGCAATACAGAAATGGGTGGACCACAGCATCAGCGTCACTGTGAACCTTCCAAACGATGTCGACGAGGATCTCGTCAACCGTCTCTATGTGGAGGCATGGCGCTCGGGCTGCAAGGGTTGCACCATCTACCGTGACGGAAGCCGCTCTGGCGTGATGGTGTCGGTCAGCAAGAAGGACAAAAAGAAGAAGAAGGAGGACGGCGGCAAGGATGGCCGCGAGGACAAGTCACTGCGCCGTCTCGCCGATGTTGTTGAGGTGCGCCCGAAGGAACTTGAGTGCGACGTTGTGCGTTTCCAGAACAACAAGGAGAAGTGGGTGGCTTTCGTAGGATTGCTCCACGGTTATCCCTATGAGATTTTCACCGGGTTGCAGGATGACGAGGAGGGTATCTCGCTGCCCAAGACCGTCACGAAGGGCAAAATTATAAAGCAGACCAACGAGGACGGCTCCCACCGCTATGATTTCCAGTTCGAGAACAAGCGTGGATACAAGACCACGGTCGAGGGGCTGAGCGAGAAATTCAACCCCGAGTACTGGAACTACGCCAAGCTTATCTCCGGTGTGCTGCGCTACCGTATGCCTATCGACCATGTGATAAAGCTTGTCGGGTCGCTCCAGCTCAAGAACGAGAGCATCAACACCTGGAAGGTCGGTGTGGAGCGTGCGCTGAAGAAATATATTGTCGACGGCA
>CALBYK010000040.1 GCA_937889855.1 uncultured Prevotella sp. | reverse complement strand
CAACGGCTCAGCTCTCGCCCTGCCGCGAATCGTTGCCGCCATCATGGAGAACAACCAGACTCCTGAGGGCATCCGCGTACCGAAGGCTCTCGTGCCTTACTGTGGCTTCGAGATGCTTGACGACAAGAACTTCTAATCAATATCAACAATAAATACAGGAGGCTACGACATCTCATTTGGCGCAGCCTCCTATATTTTTTAGCTACTAACATCCACAGCCAAGGACGGCATCCAGCCCTACAATCCAGCTCAATAAAAACCTAACTGCATTAAACAATAACATTAACGCCCATGAACAAAATAGTCCTTAAAAAACAATTCTCCGAGAAGGTGTTCCTCTTCGAGATAGAAGCCCCACTCATAGCACGCAGCCGAAAGGCCGGCAACTTTGTAATCGTCCGCGTTGGCGAAGGAGGCGAGCGTGTGCCATTGACTATTGCCGACGCAGACACGAACCGCGGCACAATCACCATCGTTGTCCAGAAAGTAGGCCTCTCATCTACAAAACTGTGCAACCTCAACGAGGGCGACTACATAACTGACGTTGTAGGTCCACTCGGCAATCCGACACACATCGAGAACTACGGCACCGTGTTGTGTGCAGGAGGAGGCGTTGGCGTTGCTCCCATGCTGCCTATTGTCCGTGCCCTGAAAGCAGCCGGCAACCGCGTACTATCTGTTATAGCTGGACGCAGCAAGGACCTTGTCATACTTGAGGAGGAGGTGCGCCAAAGCAGCGACGAGCTTATCGTCATGACAGACGACGGCTCTTATGGCGACAAGGGAGTGGTGACCGTAGGCATGGAGAAATTCATCAGACAGGAAGAACATGTGGACAAGGTTTTCGCTATCGGCCCTCCGATAATGATGAAGTTCTGCTGCCTGTTGGCACAAAAGTATGACATTCCAGTGGAGGTGTCGCTCAACACCATAATGGTTGACGGCACAGGCATGTGCGGAGCATGCCGTCTGTCCATTGGAGGCAAGACAAAATTTGTGTGTATCGACGGGCCTGAGTTTGACGGCTCACTTGTCGACTGGGACGAGATGTTCAAGCGCATGGGAACTTTCCGCGAGGCCGAGCGCTATGAGATGGAGCATTACGAAGAGCATCTGCGGCGAATAAGCAAGCAGGAGGAGAAGCACACATACGAGACGTGCATGGACGTGCAGCCAACCAACGACACCATAGAGCAACTCACCGACCGCAACTCCGAATGGCGCAAGAAACTGCGTTCCACCCTGAAGCCTGCCGAACGCAAGGCTATAGAGCGTGCCGTCATGCCAGAGCTCGACCCCACCTACCGCGCAACGACACGCACAGAGGAAGTGAACAAGGGACTGACCAAGGCCATGGCCATGCGCGAGGCTCAGAGATGTCTCGACTGCGGCAAGCCTGCATGCGTGGAGGGATGTCCGGTCAACATCAACATTCCGTCGTTCATCAAGAATATAGAGCGCGGTCAGTTCCTCGCTGCCGCCAAGGTGCTTAAAGACACGTCTGCCTTACCTGCCGTATGCGGACGTGTATGCCCGCAGGAGAAGCAATGCGAGAGCAAGTGCATTCATCTGAAGATGAACGAGCCGGCCGTGGCAATTGGCTACCTGGAGCGTTTCGCAGCCGACTTTGAGCGTGAGAGCGGCCATATCGCCGTGCCCGACATGGCTCCCAAAAACGGCATAAAGGTGGCAGTTGTGGGCAGCGGTCCTTCAGGATTGAGCTTCGCTGGCGACATGGCAAAGAGGGGCTATGAGGTGCACGTGTTTGAGGCTCTGCACGAGATTGGCGGTGTGCTGAAATACGGCATACCTGAGTTCAGACTGCCCAACAGAATAGTAGACGTCGAAATTGAGAACTTGAAGAAAATGGGCGTGGTGTTCACCACCGACTGCATCGTGGGCAAGACCATCACCACCGACCAGCTGACGCAGTTTCGCGCCCTGCTGAAAAACGAGGAAAAATCCGCCGCCACCCTGAACAAATACCTCCGCGATGTCCAGCGCTTCGCCCTGTGGCTGGG
>CALBYK010000039.1 GCA_937889855.1 uncultured Prevotella sp. | reverse complement strand
AAGGAATGATTTCATTTTATAGCAAGTTTTAATTATTAGATGAAACGGTATGAACAGTTAATGGCATGTGCGATGGTTGTCGTGCTATAAAGCCTCGAATGTCGTCTCATCTCGTTCGATATGAATGCTCATTTCCAACGTTACGAGTGTTCATATCGAACGTGATGAGCTAACATATAGGCTCTTTCGCATTACATAGCGACTTGTTTCACATTACATAATGGCTTATTTCTTTGTGTCAACAAGCCTCATCGTGCCGTCGGCATTGTATTCGAGCGGCTTCATAACGACACTGCGCCTGAAGGAATGTCCGTCGGGTAGTCCGCCGTTGTGTGAGAAATAGAGCCACTTGCCCTTGAACTCCACGATGGCGGGATGCGTGGTGTTGCTGTTGCCGGCAATGCCGTCGAGCAGTCCCATGGGCTGCCAAGGACCGAGAATATTGTCGCTCATGGCGTAGGCAATCTTTTCGGGCCATCCCGTGGCGTAAGTGAGATAGTACTTGCCATCGTGCTTGTGAATCCACGGAGCCTCGGTGAAGGTGTATTCGTCGCCGAGGTCAATCTGGTGGATGTCGCCGTCGATCTCGGTCATGTTGTCCTTCAGGCGTGCGATGTAGCACTGGCGGTTGCCCCATACGATATAAGGAGTGTTGTCGTCGTCGATGAAGATGGCAGGGTCGATGCACGCCCAGCTATGGCGCGAGCCACGGCAGTCCTTGTTGGTGAGCAGCGGCTTTCCTATCGCGTCCTTGTAGGGTCCGGATATGTTGTCGCTCACGCCGACACCAATGCCGCACCAGTTGGTCGACACAAACCAGTAGTACTTGCCGTTGCGCTTCGCCACGTGTCCGGCGTATGCCTGCCGGCTCGTAGCCCACTTGAAGGCGCTGATGTCGAGCGGCACGGGGTGTTGTCGCCAATGTTTGAGATCGGTGGTTGAGAAGGCGAGCCAGTCGGTCATCTTGTAGCCCGTGGCGGGAGCGTCGTCGGCATCGTGTCCGGCAAAAAGCCACAGGGTGTCGCCTTCCACATAGGCTGCGGGGTCGGCGGTGTGGACATTGCGGAAGAGAGGGTTGCCGTTGGCGATGAGGTCGAGCGACCCGTCACGGTTGGTCACGGCATGGGTGGGCTTAACGGGCTTTATCGTTCCGTCGGCATTAAACTCCAGACGGTCGATGCACACCTCGCGGTGAATGCCCGGTTTCTCGTCGGCATTGATATAAAGACGGTTGATGCGGTGGTAGACGATGTACCACTCGTCGGTGCCGGGAATATTGATGACGGAGTTGTGGGCTGTGCCGTAGATATTCTTCGACGGGTCTTGCTGCAAGACTATCGGCTCACGCGCCACGGTGATGGGGCCGAGTGGCGACTTTGCCGTGCCGTATGCCACATGGTAGTTGGCTGAGCCTGTGTCGTCGACCGACCACATAAAATAATATGTACCCTTGCGATAGAACACGTAAGGCGCCTCGCGGTAGGCGTAGTCCTTCAGAGTGCCGCCCTCGGGAGTGAGCACCTTCAGAGTCTGCGGCTTTATCCCGGTCATGCTCTTCTGCAGCTCCGCACCAGCCATATAGCCGTTGCCCCAATAGAGATAAGGTTTCTTTGAGCGTGGGTCGATAAACACGTCAACGTCGATCTGCTGTCCACGGCATCCCTTGGGCGCGGTGCTTACGACGGGCTTGCCGTAGTCAACGAAAGGTCCCGTAGGCTTATCGCTCACAGCCACGCCTATCTGCTTGCCGCCCCCAGCCTTGGGATTGGCACTGTAGTAGAGATAGTACTTGTATCGGTTCTTGCCTGTCTTCACCTCTTGTATGGCAGGCGCCCACAGATTGCCGTCTGCCCAGGGTATCTGTCCGTTCTTGGCGTTGAGCACGTCGCCCTCGTCGCGCCACTCTTTGAGGTCGGCCGACGAGAAGCAGCGGTAGGTGTAGCCACCCCATCCAGGCGTGCCGTCTGTGGTAGAGTAGATGTAGTAGCGGTGGGTGAGGTTGCTGTATACAATCTCGGGGTCGGCATGGAAACCGGGGAGTATAGGGTTCTGCTGCGCACGCACAGGCATGTGGCACATGGCGAAAACTGCGAGTGCAACGGAAAGAATCATTTTTTTCATCTATTATTTGGTTTTTAGGTTTATAATTATCAGCATGACAAAGTTATTAAAAGTCCACATATAATAGTGGGGGCTAATCGTGACAAAAAGAGGATAAATCGTGAAAATGGGAAATTTGCAAAGACATTCAAACAAAAATCCGCAACCAGTAGCCATAAGCATATACAGGTTGCGGATTCTTTGTGATGATGTGTATATTTGCGTGGTACGGTTCGGAGACCGTACCTCCTACAAACAACTCTTACTCAGTCTTGTCCTCGTCGGCAACAGCGTCCTGCCAGTTGTCCCACTCCTGTACAGAAGCATCGTAGCCAGAGTAGCCATAGTTCTGCATGAGTGTGCCGTAAAGGTTGGCTGTGATAGCACTGTTTGGTATCGGCCAGAACACGTTGTTCTTGTTCATCGTGTAGTTGAGTGTTGCAGGACCGCTCTTGATGTTGTGTCCGTAAGGCTGGTTATAGTAAGAATA
>CALBYK010000038.1 GCA_937889855.1 uncultured Prevotella sp. | reverse complement strand
TGTCCTTGAATATCACACCCGAGTTGAACAGTCCGTCCTCTATTATTTTGTTGCTTTCGGCAATCTGTTCCTCCGTGAAAGGAATTTGCGCCAAGTAGTATTCGCGTCTGTGTGGGTCGTTCTGTGCGCTGTCGGCAATCTGTGCAATGGAGTCGGCTGCGGCTTCGGCAGTAGCGATGGAGTCGAGCATTTGTTGCGTCATCTCCTGGCTCTCGTCAGTTGTTGCCACGACCGTTTTGTTGACGCGTTGCCAGTTGTCAACATTCTCGCGCTTGCCCCATTGCTTTTGGAAAGCCGCCTTGCCCTGGCTCACCGCCATTGGATTATAGAAATACCACAGCTGGTTGCCCTGTTGTTGCTGGCTGCTGTTGTTGTTTCTTTTACTGTTGTCAATGTTGTTGCCGCCATTCTTGCTGATTGTTTCCTGCGCCTCTTGCTCCTTCTGCTTGCGTTGTTCCTCCTTCTCTTTGCGTTTCAGTTCGGCAATGGTACGGTCGATTGCGGCGTTGCGCTCAGCCTCGCTCATGTGGGCGAGCTGTTGCAGCGAGTCCTGGAGGTGTATGGCATCGGTGTAAGGCACGAGCTGGTCGAGCACCTTTGAGCGCTCCGACAGTTGCTCATAGTCCTTGCGCTCCTTGTCAAGCAGTCCGATGGCCTCTCCATAGCATCGTTTTGCGTCAGAGTAGTGTTCCATGTTCCAGTAGATGTCTCCGAGTTTCAGCAGCAGCACTCCCTTCTCGATGCCTGAGCGTGTGGCCTTGGCTGCGCCGCGCTCATAGGCAGTGATGGCATTGGCTGTGTCGCGCCGGCTCATGTAGATGTTGCCTATGGCGTAGTAGACCTGGTCGAGATAGTCCTTGTTCTTGTCGGATGCCGCCATGCGCTTGAGTCGTCCAATCATCTTTTTCGACTGTGTGGCCGACATTACCTCTGTCATGGCAATGCGTGCGTTGAACTCCGTCTCGTATGGCGGGTTCTGTCTCACCACATGCTTGTATGCCTTCATAGCCTCTGCGTTGTTGCCGAGAGCCGATAGCAGTTGTCCCATCAGATACCATTCGCGTGCGCGTTGTTTGCGCCGCATTTCGTGTTTTATGGCTCTTCTAAGGTATGGTATTGCCTTGGCATAGTCGCCGGTGTGTATGTAGTAGTCGGCGTATGTGAAGTCCCATTCTTTTCGTGCCGACCAGTGAATGGAGTCGCGTTGCATGCCCCTTATCACGTCCTCTGCATCGTACATCCATCCTTCCTCAATATAGCTTTTGGCGAGCCATGCCCTCGCCTTGGCATATATGGCAGGTTGGGTCTGGTAGAGCCTTCCCATGTATGCAAATGTCGAGGCAGCCTCGTCGAAAGCTCCCTTGTAGAACTGTGAACGTCCCATGAGTAGCCATGCCCGCCAAAGGAATGGGTTGTATTCGCGCCGCGAGAGCCACTCGATGTCCTTTTCGGTCTTGCGTCTGTTTTTTGTCCATTCTGGGCGGCGTTTTATGCTGTGCAGCTTGATGGTCTTTTGACATTTCTCTATGGCGCGGTCGAAGTTCGACTTGCCCAGTTCCCGGCTCTGCTTGTTGCCGACGGTGTATAGAGGTATGGTTTCGGTGAAGTTGTCCTTATTGCCGTTCTCCTTTTCCAGTGAGCCGTCAATATACGCCAGTGAACCGTTGTAGTAGGTGTTGTAGCGTGCCTTGAATGCTTGCCAGAAACGTGTCTTTGCTGTGTTTTTTTGCGTTGAACAACCTGTCGCAGCCAAGAGAATGGCAACAACGGCGATGAATACTGTATGTTTGGAATGAAATCTTTTCACGTATAAATAACGTAGTATGGTGTCCTTTTATTGTGTGGTCAGTTGTCGGCAACCATCATTACCACCTCATCCTTTATTTGGTCCGGCAGCTCGATGCCGCGCAAGTGTAGGCTTCGGCACCATGCTGCCACTTCGTCCTGGCGCATGGTGTAGAGCACGTCGGCAAACTGTTGTGCCTCGTCGTCGGTGTAGCTGTTGGATGCGCGGTTGCGGAAGGTGTCAAGCTCTTCGTCGTCGAAGTATTCGATGGGTTTCGTTGACGCCTCCATCATGCATTCCTGCTCGCATTTTGTGCTTGCGGACCCGTCGCATGTGGAGCATGTTTGTGCGACGGTTATAGGATGTTCGTCGTGCTTGCCGCGGCTTGTTGCCAATGAGTAGATGGCGGCAAACACTCCAAGGGCAACTATTGATAGTATGAGTATTAGCATTGTCTTGCTATGTTTTTTTCTGTTTGTCAGTCTTTTATCTTCTCGATGTGCCATCCGGCCATTTCCAGGTCGTCCCAGAATTGCGGGTATGATTTGGTCACCACTTGCGGATTGTTGATGCGCAACCCCGGGAATTTTATGGCTGCTGGTGCGAACGCCATTGCCATGCGGTGGTCCTCGTAAGTGTCGATAGGTTCGAGTGATGGTTCACAGCGTGTACCGTCCCAAATGAGTGTGTCGTTGTTCTCGTCGCGCAACACGTAGCCAAGTTTCTTGAGCTCGTGCTTGAGAGCCTCTATGCGGTCGGTTTCCTTTATCTTGAGGCTTGCCAGTCCGGTGAAGCGGAACGGTATGTTCATAAGTGCGCATGTCACCACGATTGTCTGCGCGAGGTCTGGCGCGGCCACAAAGTCGTAGTCGAGCCGTGGCAGCATGCACGGCAGTTTTTTGAGGCGCACAATTGGGTTGGCTGAGTTGTCGGTGGTGGAGAAGCGGGTCTTCACGCCGAGCAGCGAGAAAATATACTTAACGATGGAGTCGCCCTGCTTTGAGGCGTCAAACAGTCCCTCGAAGTTCACCGTTGACTCGGTGTCGTCGTTTAGTGCCATCATCTCGTACCAGTATGACGCTGCGCTCCAGTCGCTTTCTATTGTGTATTTATGCTGCTGGTAAGGCTTGGGGTTCACTTTCACGGTGTCTACGTCACTCCAGTCGGCATCGGCTCCAAACTCGCGCATCATCCACAGCGTGAGGTCTATGTAGGGGCGTGACGCTATCTCGCCAGTCATCTTCAGCTCGAGTCCGTTCTTCAGAACGGGGCCAATCATGAGCAAGGCAGAGATGTATTGTGAGCTGATGTTGGCAGGCACCTCCATGTATCCGCCTTCGAGCGGGTGTCCTTTGATGCGTAATGGAGGGTATCCCTCTTCACCCACATATTCAATGTCGGCTCCGATGTATCGTAGCGCGTCCACAAGGATGGCTATTGGACGTTTTTTCATGCGGTTGGTGCCGGTTATGGCGTGCTCCCCTGGGGTGACAGACAGGTAGGCTGTCATAAACCGCATGGCAGTGCCGGCAGCCTTAATGTCTATGGTGTAAGGTTTGTACATCAGCGCGTTCACGATAACCTCTGTGTCGTCGCACACCGATAGGTTCTCGGGCAAGATGTCGCCCTTAGAGAGGGCGTGTATTATGAGTGCGCGGTTGCTTATGCTCTTGGATGCCGGAAGCTTGACGTTTGCGGCGAGGCATTGTGGCGCATGTAGAATATATTGCATAATGGATGTTTTTTATTTGTTTTGATTACTATGCAAAGTTACTTATAAATCTTCATTCATAATACTGTAAAGATGTGAAAAATAGGTAAGGGAGAAATAAAAAAACGTCAAAGTGAGTGTGAATATGTAAAAAAGTTGTCTGTAAATTTGGTCATTTCATAATAATGCGCTAACTTTGCACTCGCTTTTAAGAAGAACGGGATGTAGCGCAGTTGGTTAGCGCACGCGTCTGGGGGGCGTGAGGTCGCTGGTTCGAGTCCAGTCATCCCGACAGAAAAAGGGTTAAAATGTTGACTTTCAACATTTTAACCCTTTTTCGCTTTTAAACGCTCGGCGACAAGTCGGTGCGGAACGGAGCGACGCGATTTTGATTGTTTAATCCGGAATCCTCGGCGCAAAAACGTAGAGGACAAAAAATGTGCCCAAAAAACTCGGTGATAAATCAGCTTAAATTCTTGTAAACAGACTGTCCGAGGTCGCAAGTTCAATATAGAACTTGCGACCTGCGAAGTTTAAAGATGTTTACTCTATGTAGATGTCGAAGTCGTCATTCTTGTCATAGGATGCAGGTTTTTTGTCGGCTGGTTTCTGCTTGAGTTTGCCGTCCTTGTCGAACATGCCATATGTAGTGCGCAGCACGATGAACTCGGTGCGGCGGTTGAGCTGGTTGCAAATTTCCTGCTTGTCTTTATCGAGCTTCTTGATGAAGTTCTCCGTCAGCTGGTCGTTCTCCTTGAGCCATGGATACTTCTCTGTGAGTTTTTTGCGTATCACCTTTGGCTTCTCCTTGCCGTAGCCAACGGGCGAGAGGCGGTCGCGTGCGATGCCTTTGGCTGTGAGATAGGCCACAACCGCCTCGGCACGTCGCTGAGAAAGGAGCTTGTTGTATTCGGCAGAGCCCTTGTAGTCGCAGTGGGCCGAAAGCTCTATGGTGACATTGGGGTTCTCGTTGAGCAGCTTCACGAGGTCGTCGAGCGACTTCTGTGATTCAGGCCGTAGCGTTGCCTTGTCGAAATCGTAGAATATGTTGTCGATTAGCACGGGCGCTGTGATAGAAGCCAGCGGGAACTGCAGCACATATTCGTGCGACTCGTCCGACTTGCCAATGCTCAGCTCCTCCTTGTGGTTGAGGAATCCCTTGCATGTGGCAAGTAGTATGTAGTCAACTCCAGGCTTCAGCTCCTTCTCGAACGAACCGTCGCCCTTGACGCTTAGCTTCTCGTTTGTTCCGTCCGACCCGACGAGGTATACAAGAGCCGAAGGGAGCTCGTAGCCGTCCTGCTCGTACACCCATCCCTTGACGCTCTGTATTATCTCGGGATTCACAAAGCTGTAGATATGGTCCCATCCACGCCCGTCGTTGCGGTTGGACGAGAAGTATCCACGGTTGTGCACACCCTCGAACGTCACTCCGAAGTCGTCGCCCTGCGAGTTGAGCGGATAACCGGGATGCGTGACGTGGTACTTGCCGTCCTTGTCCACGGAAGCTATGAAGATGTCGAGTCCGCCCATGCCAGGATGACCGTCACTCGAGAAGTAGAGGTCGCCGTTGGGACGGAACGTAGGGAACATCTCGTTGCCTGGAGTGTTTATCGGCTCGCCGAGGTTCTCCACACCGCCGAGTCCCGCCGACGTTATGCGTGCGCGCCAGATGTCAAAGCCTCCCATTCCGCCTGGCATGTCGGAAGCGAAGTAGAGCCATTCGCCGTCGGGCGACACGGCAGGATGGGCATAGCTCGACAGCGTGTCGCCCGTAATCTTCAGCTCCGACGGCTTGCCCCATGCGGCATCGGCTCGTGTAGAGGTGACAATCTGCGCATAGCGCGGATAAGAAGGGTCTGTCTGGCACTGGGTGAGGTAC
>CALBYK010000037.1 GCA_937889855.1 uncultured Prevotella sp. | reverse complement strand
GCACGCCCTCCACGCCGTCGTCGCCGTAGAGCCCCTCGGTGTTGTGCTCGTAAAGAATCTCTATCTTGTCGTTCTCCTCAACGCGCTTCTTCATCACGTCGGATGCACGCAGGTAAGGCTTGCGCACAATCATGTATACTTTCTTGCACAGGCCAGCGAGATACAGCGCCTCCTCGCATGCGGTGTCGCCGCCGCCTACTACGGCAACGGTGCGCTTGCGGTAGAAGAAGCCGTCGCATGTGGCACATGCGCTGACGCCCTGTCCGTTGTACTTCTTCTCGTCGGCAAGGCCAAGATACTTGGCTGAGGCTCCGGTGGCAATAATCACGGTGTCGGCCTCAAGTTCCTTGCCCGTGTCGGTGGTGAGCACGTAGGGCTTCTTGGAGAAGTCGACCTTGGCGATGCTGCCCTCGCGGATGTCGGCGCCGAAGCGCTCCGCCTGCTTGCGCAGGTCCATCATCATCTGGTTGCCGTCCACACCCTCTGGATAGCCGGGGAAGTTCTCGACGACAGTTGTCTGGGTGAGCTGTCCGCCCATCTGTATGCCGCAGTACTCAACGGGGGTGAGGTTGGCGCGTCCTGCGTATATGGCTGCCGTGTAGCCGGCAGGACCGCTGCCGACGATGAGGCACTTAACATGTTCTCTTTGTTCCATTTTCTTTTGGGTTTATTTCAACAATTCCTCTATTTGTTTTGCGATGTTGTCAAGGTTCTCGGTAGGCTCGAAGCGTGCCACCACCTGACCGCGCTTGTTGATGAGGAACTTTGTGAAGTTCCACTTGATGTCGCTTGTTTCCTTGTAGT
Organism: uncultured Prevotella sp.; assembly: GCA_937889855.1. GTDB lineage: Bacteria > Bacteroidota > Bacteroidia > Bacteroidales > Bacteroidaceae > Prevotella. The sequence continues at coordinate 11,524 of CALBYK010000037.1, read as the reverse complement.
CGGGACATTCCTTAGAGAGGATGTCCTCAAGCACTGGGGTGAGCTTGTGTGACGGGTCGAAACCTGTGAATGTCTTCTGCTCCTTGAGGAACTTGAACAGCGGGTCGGCATCGTCACCGTTCACCTTCACCTTCTTGAAGCGCGGAAACTCAGTGCCGTAGGTGAGTTTGCAGAACTGGTGGATGGACTCATCGGTGCCGGGAGCCTGCGCTCCAAACTGGTTGCAAGGGAAATCAAGAACCTCAAATCCCTGTGCGTGATACTTTTCGTAGAGTTTCTCCAACTCCTCATACTGCGGTGTGAATCCGCACTTTGTAGCTGTGTTTACGATGAGCAGCACTTCATTGGCATACTCCTTGAGAGATACTTCTTTACCTTTTCTGTCCTTGACAGAATATTCGTATACAGTTCTCATTTTTCTCCTTTTCTCTTGTTTATTGTGGTTTTGTTCTTTTTACCTTATAATATGAGCTACAAAATTAGACAAAAATAATGAGAAACAAGAATTGAGAGTGAAAAAAGAAGTAGAGGGTGTGGCAAAAGAAAATTCATCAGAAGTTAGGAATAACTTCCTTTTACTCCCTTTTGACACATCCTTTACTATTGCATGAGCTTGACGCTTTGTGCCGTTCCATCGTCAAATCCTATCCTTATTATGTTTATGCCCTTGGGCATTTCCTTTGTAGTGGCTGTGTTGCTGCCGATGCCGCTTCTTGCCGTTGACATGCGTCCGGTAGTGTCGCATACAGTGATGCTGTCGATGGTTTTGGCTGCCTCAAAAAAAAATCGCAAACACTTGTTGTTTAGTGTCGATGCAGAGCCATTGGCACGTCCGATATGCTTTCTGCGGCACGTGTCTTGCCGAACGTCCACTTTACTGATGTTGTCTTGCCAGCCGACAAATCCTTTGCGGGTGTGTTGGATGTAGTGACGCGTTGGCATCTGATGATAGCACGCTCGTCATTGTTGACTCCCTCCATCGTGGCCTCGAAGAAACTGCCTTTGTCGGTGTCGTCCCAGCCGAGGAAGAAGTCGTGGTCGGTGTTGATGACATATCTCATGCCAGAGTCGGTATACTGAAGGTTGATGCAGTACGAGCGTGAGTCGATTGACCATGTGAAGGGCAGCGTCTGCTTGTTGTACACGATGTTGCCGTTGCCGTCGGTAACGGGTTTGCCAGCATCGTCGGTAGCCGGCACATAGTCGGTCTCGTAGCCGTTGCCGTTGGAGGAGCTGGCGGTGTACTGCACAAAACTGTAGTCGACATAGCACGTCGTCTGCACCCGCTTCCCGCCTTCGGTATATTCGTTTGTGACGGTTCCCGTCCAAGAGCCGTTGAGAGTCTGTGCCATGGCTATCTCTACCGGAGTCTGGTCGTCATAACCGTTGTCGTCGCGCCAGTCGTCGTACCAAGGATCGTCGTAAGGATCGTCAGAGTCGCAGCTTGTAAGCATAGCTGGTGCGGAAGCCAGCAGCAAGAGTGTGAGAAGATAGTAAATACGTTTCATGATGTACGTTGTTTTTTTATGTTACAATTTCGTTTATGTTTATGGTGCAAATTTAAGAAAGAAAAACAAGACTGCAAAAGACAAATCACTATTAATATATAGGGATTTCCCTACAAGTAGCCGCGAGGCGGAAGGAATTATGGCATAAAGAAACAAAAAGAACGAAGAAATGAACTTTTTTTTGGAAATAAATAGGTAATTTTGCAACAATGGAAGAAAAAGATATAGAACAAAAGAAAAACTCGTTTCAGGAAGTAAACGAAGGATACACCATGCACGATGCCATAGAGGAGGCCAAGCGCTGCCTCCACTGCAAGATACCGCAGTGTAAGAAAGGCTGCCCCATAAGCCACGACATCCCCGACTGGATACACGAGCTGTCTATGGGCAACCTTGGCAACGCCATGCACATTATCAACGAGAAGAGCAACCTGCCGGCCGTATGCGGGCGCGTGTGTCCGCACGAGAAGCAATGTGAGGGTCACTGCGTGCTCGCCAAGAAGGGCAAAGGCATACGCGTCGGCAAACTTGAGCGTTTTGTGGCCGACTTCGACGGCGACATGGGTTTAATCCGTGAGAAGCTGCTGCCCAAGACACGCGGCAAGGTGGCTGTCATCGGCTCAGGGCCTGCCGGACTGACCATAGCCGGCGACCTCTCCCGCCAGGGATTCACCGTAGAGATGTTTGAGATGGAGCCGGAGCCGGGCGGCGTGCTCATGTTCGGCATACCCGAATATCGCCTGCCCAAGGACATCGTGCGGCGCGAGATAAGGAAGATGGAGGAACTTGGAGTAGTGATACACTGCAACACTACTATCGGTAAGGACCTCACCGTGGACGACCTCTTCGCCCAGGGCTTTGACGCCATTTTCATGGGTACAGGCACCGGAAAGCCGCAGAAGCTCGACATTCCCGGCGGCGACATCAAGGGTGTGCGCCAGGCCATATGGTTCCTGCGCAGAGTGAGCCTGTACAACGAGGGCAACCTCGACCGCAAGGAAGTTGTGGTGAACAAGGGCGACCGCTGTTTTGTCATTGGATGCGGCAACACTGCCATGGACGCCGCGCGTACAGCCGTGCGACTCGGAGCGGGAAGCGTTGACGTGGTCTACCGGCGCACCATCAACGACATGTCAGCCCTGCGCTCCGAATACGACGAGGCGGTGGCAGAGGGCGTGCACTTCAACTGGGAGTCGAACATCGTGGAGATTCACAGTGACAAGGACGGCAAGATGACGGAGGTCGTCATAGAGACCAAGCAGGGCGAGCGCCGGGTTGAGAAAGCCGACTATGTGCTCATGGCTCTCGGATCCAAGCCGGCGAGCCGCATCGTGTCGACGACGGAAGGCATAGAGGTGGACGACAGAGGGTATGTCATCACACGCGACACACCGTATGGCATGACCACACGCAAGGGCGTGTTCGCCGGCGGCGACGTTGTGAACCGCCCGTCAACCGTTGTGCTCGCCATGCACGACGCAAAGATGGTGGCTGAGGGCATAGCACAATATGTGGACGCTATAAAACTGCTTGAGACAATCAACAAGCCTGCCAACGCGTAATTCTAATTTTATTAGAATATTTGTGCTACAATAGGTTGCTTATTCAATATTAATGGCGTATCTTTGTGGCTACATACAATATGTGTACAAAAAAGGATAGTAACTTAAACAAATTATTATGAACAAAAGATTTTCTCTGACTCTTGCAGCCATCTCACTGCTTGCGGCAAGTCCGGCCCTGGCCGACCAGAAGCTGGTGGTGACCGACTCGTCCTCAGAGACTACAGTTGCCAGCTACCAGCTCAGCGACATCTCGAATCTGAGTTTCGCAGATGGCAATTTGGTTGTCTCGCTTTCTGGCGACAAGACGGAGCAGGTGCCTCTAACGACGAGTCTTGTACTTAAGTTTGACGGCGTTGCAACCGCCATATCTCAGGTTGACGACACTGACGCAGACGTGCGCATTGCCTACGACGGCAGCCAGTTTTTGGCAACAGGTGTGAAGGGAGCCAACGCTGCCCTGTACACAATAGGCGGACAGAAGGTCATTGCCCTCAGCTCATGGAACGGAAGTCCCGTCAGCACGGCAACACTTGCCAATGGCGTGTACATTCTCAAAGTAAACAACCAATCATTTAAATTCATCAAGAAATGAAAAAAATCTACTCAATAATGGCACTCGGCCTCGTCATGGCTATGGGTGCAAATGCACAGACAAGCAATGAGCCCAACCGCGTCATCGTTAACTCAACTGTGGGCGACAAGGTTTATGCAGTAAGCCAGATAAGCCAAATATCCTTTGCCAAGGTAGAGGGTGAGGTAAAGGCAGAGGTGGAGTTCAAGGGCTACAAGCAGGACGCCACAAAGGGCGATGTCATCAACGTGTCAGTAAAACGCACGGAGCAGTGCCCCAGCTTCTGCATTGATGTGCTGCCTACAAACACCGCCAAGCAGTATGACGATGCCACTATGGCCCGCTACTTTGATTACAAGAACGCACAGAAGTTTGACCAGGACTTCGACAATGCCGAGCTGACCGGCTTTTCAGAGGAAGGCTTGAAGCCAAACGTATCTTATACCGTCGTGACACTTGGCTACGACAGCTATGGCGTGCCTTGCGAGACGTCACGCGCCGAGTTCACCACACCTAAGGTGGCTACCATAGGCAACCCGAGCGTAACCTACACCATCAACGAGACAACATCATCGAGCTTCACGCTCACCGTCAAGCCTAACGATGATTGCGCCGCATTCTACTGGTGCCAGTTTGGCAAGGGCGAGGCACAGGCCCAGTTTGAGCAGTGGGGACCGATGATGGGACTCTCATGCATAGAGGAGATGGTGCAGAAGTGGAGCGGCATAGCCTATACAGAGACAGCAACTAACAAGTGGGATAACCTCAATCCAGGCACCGATTATGAGGTGCTCGTTGTTCCGACAGATGTTGAGGGCAACTATGGCAACGTCGTCACTATCCCAGTATCGACGCTCAAGCAGGGCGGTACCGGCGTGGCACAGGTGGACATAACAGACGGTGGCGTTGAAAAGATTGACAACGAGGATGGCACAACCACAACCACATTCACCATCGTCTTCACACCAAACAGCGAGACAGCCCTGTTCCACGACATGATTGTCGATGCCGACAAATACGACGAGTTTGAATACGACTCGGCTAAGGGCGAGGATGGTATAAAGAAGTATCTGCTCCGTGACGACAAACAGGATCCTTACTACAACCAATACACAACCGACAAGTATCGCTTTGAAACTGAGGTAGGCAAGCAATACTATGGTGTAGCCATAGCACAGAACGCCAACGGCGAGTGGGGACCGCTCACAAAGAAGCTCTTCACCGTGCCTTCTGCAGCTGGCGCAGCTCCTGCCAAGGCGATGAAGTTCACAACAACTGCTGCTTCAAATGCCGGTGTGGCTCAGCGCCTCTCAACAGGCACAGCCAAGAAGGGCGTACCTGCAATCAAGGGTGGCATCAAGCTCGTGAATGTTGCCGAGTAAGGATGTGGGACAAATGAAAATTGCAGTAAAGTAAAATATATTCTGCATTCACTCAATACGCAAACGGGTGGACGGCAAACGGCTTCGTGAGGCCCATTGCCGCCCACCCGTATTTGTTTATCCACATGTACATGCCAGACACTATTCTCAAATCCACAGACTGATATCCACCATTCGTTGAATAATTTTTCATTATATATATAATATGTATACATTTGTGCCGTCTAAAAACTCAAAGATGAATTTTCGCAAGGAACATATCATATACACACTCATGTGGATAGTGCTCTATCTGTCACCGGTGATGGGACTCTACATACGCATGTCAAGCGACCCGCACATCGGCTTCACATGGGCAGAAATTTTCAACGCATGGAAGTTCAACACCGTATGGCTCGTACTGTTCGCCATACACAACTTCGTGCTCGCGCCGCTACTGATTGTGAAGCGCCGCACATGGCTCTATTCCATACTTTGCACAGGCATGCTTGTGGTGACGATGGTGGCGCTGTGGGCCATACGTCCGCAACACGACCGGCACATGCACCGCGACCGTATGGAAATGCCAATATCAAAGGATAGAAACAGTGAGCGTGATGGGCGTGAACTCTGGAAGCAGGAACGCCGAAGACCGGAGATGCGTCCCTTGGAACCAATGCCCATGTTCGGACCTGGCGAGATGGTGGCAGCCATCGGTGGACTGCTGCTCATGGGCATGAACCTCGGCGTTAAGCTTTACTTCAAGTCGCAGGAAGACTCAAAGTTGCTTGTTCAGGTAGAACGGCAGAACCTTGAGCGTCAACTTGAGTATCTCAAGTATCAGGTCAACCCCCATTTCTTCATGAACACCCTCAACAACATCCACGCCCTCGTCGACATCGATCCCGAGCGTGCCAAGACAACAATCGTTGAACTGTCGAAGATGATGCGCTATATTCTCTACGAAGGCAACAACCGGCTCGTGCCGCTGCCACGCGAGGTGCAGTTCCTGAGCAACTACGTGCAACTGATGCGCCTCCGGTACACCGACCGCGTGAGAATAAGCCTCAACACACCCGACAACTTGCCCGACCGTATGCTGCCGCCACTGCTGCTCATCATCTTTGTAGAGAACGCCTTCAAGCACGGCATAAGCTACCGCACGGAGTCGTTCATAGACATCAAAATCGACATAGAGCCGGACCGACTGCAGTTCAGTTGCGTGAACAGCAAGCCGTCCCAGTCTGCAAACGACAAAGGAAAGGGTATGGGACTTGCCAATGTGCGACGACGCCTCGACCTGCTGTTCCCCAAGAAATACAAGCTTGAGATAAACGACGGGGACACCGTGTATCGGGTAAAGCTCGAGATGCCACTCTCACAACAGGAGGTGTCGAGCGGGAACTCGACACATAGCTTGGAAATCAGCAAACCATAGTAATGCCGGACATGAGCCCGGCACCTGCAAAATAGCAATAATGATAAGAACACTCGTTATAGACGACGAGCCACTCGCATTGCAGCAGCTCGCCGCATACACACAAAAGATACCGTTCCTTGAGCTTGTGGCACAATGCCAGAGCGCCATAGAGGCACAGTGTATAATGAACCGTGAGCAGATAGACGCCATCTTCATCGACATAAACATGCCAGATGTCAACGGCATGGACTTTGTGCGCTCACTGTCGGCACCTCCCATCGTTGTATTCACGACAGCCTACTCCGAATATGCCGTGGACGGCTACAAGGTAGAGGCCGTGGACTATTTGCTGAAGCCGTTCAGCCTCGACGATTTCCGCCGTGCCGCCTCGCGCGTGAAGAAACGCTATGAGCTGGAGAATGCTACATTAGCATCGTCTGCCGCAGCCACAAGACAAGAGGCTAACGACGACAATAGCCTGTTTCTTAAGACCGACCACCGTGTGGTGCGCATAGACATTTCAAATATAATATATGTGGAAGGAATGTCAGAATATCTGAAGATATATATTGAAGGACAACGACCTGTCATAACACTCCTCAGCATGAAAAAACTGGAGGAACACCTGCCGGGGCATTTTCTTCGCATTCACCGGTCGTACATAGTGAACATGCGAAAGGTGCATGAGGTGACCAAAAACCGCATCGTGATGGATGCCGACACCTATCTGCCTGTAGGTGACATATACAAGGAGTCGCTCTCAAAATACCTTGCCGACAAGTATCTTGGAAGATGAAAAAATGAAACCGCGAACTAATGTTCGCGACAAAAATAAAAGCTATCTGTAGGAGGGTATGGCATCCCTGCCATACCCTCCTATGTTTTTGTAAAACTACTTATTGCGGAGACCATAGACCTCAGCCACGGGTGAAATAATGGTTGTCTCCCTATGTTTATGCCATTATTTCTTAAGCAACGACACCGCGAAACCTCCGCCACGCGCTTCCTTGACCTTTATCACATCGCCCTTCTTGACGGTGCGGTGAAGTATGGTGTAGGCTTTCGGATTGGTCTCGTAGTCGGCATCCTTGCCGTCCTGGTAGATGGCGCAGTCGTACTTGGCACCCTTGTCAAGGAAGTCGAGCTTCACGGTAGTCTGGCGTGCCTTGTTGGTCTTGCCGCCTACAAACCAGTTGTCGGTGCCCTTTGCCTTGCGTGCCACGGTGATATATTCGGCTGGCTCTGCCTCAAGATAGCGCGAGTCGTCCCAGTCGGCAGCCACGTCGCGTATGAACTGGAACGCGTCGTCATACTTCTCGTAGTGCTCGGGCAGGTCGGCAGCCATCTGCAGCGGCGAGTACATCACGAGATAGAGCGAGAGCTGTCCGCAGAGCGTGGTGTGCACATACGACTTGTTGTCGCTCCATGTTGAGAGCTGCGTCTCGAAGATGCCCGGCGTATAGTCCATCGGGCCACCCTGCAAGCGGGTAAACGGCAGCATGACGGTGTGGTAAGGCACCGATCCGCCGAAAGCCTCATACTCAGTACCGCGTGCCGACTCGTTACCGATGAGGTTAGGCCATGTGCGGCAGATGCCAGTAGGACGTGTTGCCTCATGGGCGTTGACCATGATATGGTGCTTGGCGGCCTGCTCAACAACGCGTTGATAGTGGTTGTTCATGAGCTGCGAGTAGTGGTATTCGCCACGGGGGATGATGTCGCCGACGTAACCGGTCTTAACGGCATCGTAACCATACTTGTTCATAAGGTTGAAGGCATCCTCTAAGTGACGCTCGTAGTTGAGAGCGGCAGCCGATGTCTCGTGGTGCATCATGAGCTTCACACCCTTTGAGTGGGCATACTCGTTGAGATACTTGATGTCGAAGTCGGGATAAGGCGTAACAAAGTCGAACACGTCAAGTTTCTGATGTCCGAACCAGTCCTCCCAGCCTTCGTTCCATCCCTCAACAAGCACTTCCTGGAGACCATTCTTGGCTGCAAAGTCTATGTAACGCTTCACCTCGGCAGTGGTTGCGCCGTGGGTGCCGTTTGGCTTGCACTTGGAGTAGTCGGTCTCGCCGAGGCGCACCGATGGCAAGTCGTTGGTATACGACCAAGTCTTCGTGCCTACAATCATGTTCCACCAAACACCGCAATACTTTGTAGGATGAATCCACGACGTGTCCTTTATCTTGCAAGGCTCGTTGAGGTTGAGTGTGAGTTTTTTGGAGAGCATGTCGCGTGCGTCATCACTCACGAGGACGGTGCGCCACGGCGTGTTGAACGGAGTCTGGATGAATCCCTTGCGTCCCACGGCGTCAGGCGTGAGCCACGACTCGAAGACGAGCGACTTGTCGTCGAGGTTGAGGTGCATCGTAGGGTAGTCGAGGCAAGCTGCCTCGTGTATGTTGATGTACAGCCCGTCCTTGGTCTTGAGCTGGAGCGATGTCTGCACGCCGGTGTCGGAGAATACGGTAGTAGATGAGTTCGACTTATACGCCTCACGGTTCTTGGCTATCACCTGGCGTATGCCTGTGAGCGGTGTTATCTGGTATTCGTATTCCTGCGTGTCGTAGTCGCCCGGAATCCAGTAGGCCGTGTGGTCGCCGGTCATAGCAAACTGTGTGTGCTCTTCCTTTATTACGAAATAGTTGAGCTCATTCTGTTGCGGAAACTCATACCGCAAGCCCATACCATAATCGTAGACGCGGAAGCGCAGCTTGATGTTGCGGTTGGAAGACGCCTGGTTGAGGTCAACCTCCATCTCGTTGTAGTTGTTGCGTATGGTCTTGGTCTCGCCCCACACAGGTGTCCAAGTCTCGTCGAAAGATGATGTCTTGTGGTTGGTTTCCTTGAATCCGTCCATTAGGTCGGTCTCGTCCATGCCCTTAGAGGCGTGCTTGTCCTTGGCAAGCTCCAGTCCGAGATGGGACGGATTGATTACTTTCTTGCCCTTGTATGTCATCTCATACGTGGGGCGTCCATTATCGGTGAGCGAGAATGTGACACTCACGTCACCATTTGGCGACTTCACTGTCTGTGCCGATGCCAATGCAGGAAATAGCGCAAGCATGGCTGCGATGCTTTTTATATACATATATCAATTAATGTAAGGATTAGTGATTTATTTTTATCGTCGGATATTATTTGTGCATCCTACAACATTGAATAGGTGCATTTAGGTTTTATCATGTGCGAAATTACGCATTTATTTTACGCCGTAAAAATCTTTTAACTCTTATTTAGCAACATGTTGTGTAAACGTTTGCAATACCACGTATACAGACTCTTTATGTGCACATTGTTTGCATATGTCAATAAAATTTAATACATTTGCAAATATATTTGTTTTAATAACGACATTCTGAAATAAAAACAAAGCTTTTGCTTATGAATAAACACTACATCACACTATTTCTGTCGCTCATTGCATCGGGTACGCTCTACGCCCAAGATGCCCCGACCATCATCACACAACCCTCCAACGGCGAGACCGTAAACCTCTACCGTACCACAAAAGGATACGAGGGGCAGTACACCGGGGCCGTGGCGTGCCAAAGCACGGGCGACTGGCAACGCCTTGTCTTCGGCAACGACGGCTACGTTTATCTCGAGAACCCCGTCAACTCCTTCTATTCGCAGTCGTGGATAAAGGGCAGGCTAACGGACGACAACACCATTGAGTTCCAGCTGCCGCAGGCAATATACTCCGAGGACGACATCTTCTCTGGCGAGAAGAAATACGGCTACCTCAACTGCATGCACAAGGTAACGGACGGCAACACCGTTACCTACAAGCCCAACGAGGCCGGCGAGGCACAGGTGCTGCGCTACACATGGAAGGACAACACGCTGACTCTACAGAAACAAGCCGACGACGACATCATTGGCGTGTGCAACGACAATGGAGCGTGGGTGAGCTACGGTGAGGAGACGTCAACGGCAACACGCGTGGACGACAACTACTCACAGCCGTCGGCAACGGCAACAGTAAACGACGGCCTCATGCTCTACATGGGTGCGGACGAGACATCGCAGACCTACCCCGTGAAGTATGCCTTTGATGGTGACAACGTGTATCTCGGCGACCTAACGACCAACCTCCACGGCTATTGGATAAAAGGCGAGATGAAAGGCAATACCGCCACATTCCCCGCCACGTCGCTACTCGGCATCGATACCAAGACTGCAAGCTATGTGTACGTGTCGTCGGGCGTGATGGGCAAGGGAGTGAGCGAAGTGGGCGATGAGTTCGACAAGGCATGCCTCAGCAGCGAGCCGCTTGTCTTCACCTATGACCCGTCGGAGAATACGCTCAGCTCACGGCAGATGATGTTCGTGCACAAAAGCAAGGACGACGACCGCAGCTCCAACATCTTCGATACCTACCGCTATCCGCTCATAAGTCACTGGGACAAGGTGGCAGGCAGGCCGTTCCCGCCGCTCATCACAGCATACATGCCATGGGACGACATGTTCGGATATGCTGCAATAGAGTTCAAGCTGAGCTACTACTCGCAGGACGGGGACAATCCGTACCTCGACCCAGCCAATCTCTTCTACTGTCTGTATATCGACGGCGAAAAGGTGGAGATGACTCCCGACAATTACTCGCGCATTACGGAGAGCATGACCGACGTGCCATACAGTTTTGACGATAGCTACGACTTCTACAAGCTCGACGACAACAACCGCCGCATCTACTTCTACACAGAGCCCAAGAAGACGATAGGCATGGAAGCTGTGTATGTGGACGGAGACCAACGCTACAGCTCAGGTGTGACCGAATATACCCTCACTGACCCCACTGGTGTGGACGTGAGCGATGTCGGACAGAAACATGTGGAAAAGGTGGAATACACCGACCTCCTTGGACGGCGTGTCAACAAGCCCAGCAAAGGTGTCACCGTGCGCACCGTAACCTTCAGCGACGGCACCAAAGCAACGACAAAATACATCAGATGAGCACTTTCTATAGGAGGGCATGGCATCACTGCCATACCCTCTCTGCCATGATGTTCTGCCCATTTGGAGGATATGGCAGGAATGTCATACCCTCCTATTATGTGTAAAGATAATTTTGCACAGCTACTTATAAT
>CALBYK010000036.1 GCA_937889855.1 uncultured Prevotella sp. | reverse complement strand
CGAAAGCCTCGTCTTGCATGTCGAAGTTCAAGAGAGCCACCACATATACATGTGCTAACTTGAAGTCCCAGTCGGCACCCTTGGGAGCCTGTTCCTTAATGGGGAAAGTGGAGTAATACAGCGACCTGTCCTTGAAATGCTTTTGGAAGGCGTTCTGCATCTCAACGATGAACTTCTCGCCTTTCTCATTCTCGCAATACACGTCAAATATGGCTTTGCGGTCGGTATATACATCCCCTACATTCTCACTGTTGAGGAATTTCACGTCCTTGATGACCTGTTCTTTCCCGAACAGCGAGTTAAGGAAATTGATGAGCAGGTCTTTGTTGGGCGCCGTTCCAAAGATGCGCTTGAAACCGAAGTCGGTCAGCAAGCTTATATATCGTTCCTCTGATTGCTTCATATCTATCTATTTTTTAATTCGATGGTAAAGATAAGCGATTTTTCCGATATATACAATTATTTTTTACTAAAAGCGTGTGATTTCTTAAACAAACTGTAACTTTGCAGAAATAACCAAACGTGAAATCCGCCAACGATATGGGGTATCTATAAATACACAATATTTGCATAGTACGCTACCGAAAAAAATAAGGGAGATGGTTATTTTGTGCTACATTTCTTTGTCATTACGGATATTTGTACTACATTTGCAAACAGAAACCAACAAAAGTCGGATTCAGTCTAATGATGCGCCGCATGGCATAAGCATCTGAAATCGTAGATATTTAGAAGGCGCGTCTGGCGTATTCGCCGGAGTTGTTTCACGCAATGTCAAGTTTTAGTTGTTTGAGAAACAACTAAAAGTAGATTTCTACAATGGCTGGTCTGACTTTTTCTATATATACAATGCCTATTTGCTATGAACAAGACAACATGCCTCCGAACATTGCGCACGCTCAACGACGTGTCACCATTTACAAAAATGATAAATGCCGTTTTCCAAAAAAACGAGAATGGCAGGTGGTATCATGCCTACAGCTATGACGACGATAATTATAAATACCGCGACAACCAGATATTGTTTTGGGCAGACAGCGAGAGATGCAGGTTTCGCCGTGAGCGTGACTCCTCGATACGCAAGAAGCATGGCGGACTGCGACAAATAACAGCTCCCATGGGACGCATGCGCGAGTTGCTGATGTGCATCAACGACATTCTCACCACCCTATACAAACCTACGCCTTGGGCTTATGGCTTTGTAACGAAGCGTTCGGTGGTAGACAACGCACGCCTACACGTCGGCAAGCGCTATGTGCTGAACATCGACCTGCACGATTTCTTTCCAAGCATTACCCTCGGGCAAGTGGCGAGTTGCCTCATGTCCGAGCCATACAGCTTCTCCGAATATGCCGCCAATCTCATTGCCAATCTGTGTGTCGTCTGTCGTGACGGACACAAGCATCTGCCACAGGGCTTTCCCACATCGCCAGTACTGTCCAACATGGTGTGCGCACAGATGGACAGCCAACTTGCCGAATTGGCCGAGCAGAATGGTGTGACCTATAGCCGCTATGCCGACGACATGACCTTCAGCTCAGACAATGACGTGCTGCATGCTCCCGACGGCAACTTCTTTGCGCAGACAAAAAACATCATTGAGAGCTTCGGCTTCACACTGAACGAGAAGAAAACACGCCTGCAAAGACGTGGACAGCAACGGCAGGAGGTGACTGGACTGAACGTCACCGACAAGGTGAACACCACACGCCGCTACATGCGTGAGATACGCTCGCAGCTGTATATCTGGGAACGGTATGGCTACGCCGAGCTGTGCAAGGCTGCCTATCCGCACTACAAGCAGCAGCACGGCAAGACAAAGGGGTTCCGTCGACATGTCAACATGGCTCACATACTCAGAGGCAAGATTGCATATCTTGGAATGGTGCGCGGCAAGGACGACGAATTCTACACAAAGTGTGAGGCAAGGCTGAACAAGCTGTTGGCAGACAATGGCAAGGAAATAAAGCGCGTCGAGACTGAGGCCGTGGCAGAAGCCTGCAAGAGAGGAGAACGGTACATCAAGAAAATGATGTCTGGCAACAGATACAGCCAAAATCACGAGACTGGCATTATATCCCCAAAATGTGCCAAGATATTGACTACGATATTAAAGATTATATTGCTTATTGCCATTTTACTGTTGGCACAATATCTGAAGACACTGATGAAATGACAAACATCAACATTTAGCTCCTTACATTTCAATGAAGATAATATCCACAAGCGACTGGCATTTGGGCAACCTCTTTCACGGCAACGACCGGCTGCCCGAACACCGTCACTTCCTCGGCTGGCTCTTAAACCAGATAACCACCCGCCAACCGGATGCTCTTCTCGTGGCTGGCGACATTTTCGACAACGGCAACCCCTCGGCTGCCGCACAAGGCGTCTATTACGAGTTTCTTGCCGATGCCACACAGGCTTGTCCCGATATGACCATTGTCATAACGGCTGGTAATCATGACTCTTCCAACCGACTTGAGGCGCCACGCCCACTGCTCAAGCGCAACCATGTGGAGATTCGAGGCAACGTGCGGCGCACATGGGTTCACTCCGATGACGCAACTGGCACATCGGGCAGCTGGCAGACCGACTATGACGACCTTATCATCCCCATACAAGGCAGGAATGGCGACAGCATCGTTGTCCTCGCCGTGCCATACCTGCGCTCGGACGTGGTGGCCGACGAGAGCTACTCGCATGGCGTAAACCGCTTCCTGCAACAGCTTACCGATCGTGCCCGACAGCTCTATCCCCACGAGACGACTATCATGATGGCGCACCTCTATGCCCGCGGAACGGACATAGCGAAAGACGATGCAAGTGAGAAAATTATCATCGGCGGACAGGAGGAGGTGAGCATCGACAAATGGGAGGGGCATCCCGACT
>CALBYK010000035.1 GCA_937889855.1 uncultured Prevotella sp. | reverse complement strand
AAATATTGAACAATTGAAATATTGAACAATTGAAATATTGAACAATTGAAATATTTGTAGCTATGTTAGGAAAACTATTCGGCTTCGACCCCGCGAAGCACAACATCAAGACCGAGGTAATGGCGGGCATCACAACATTCCTCACGATGGCATACATCCTTGCCGTCAACCCGAGCATCTTCTCCAACCTCGCCTCGAAGGGCATGGACACCAATGCCGTGTTCTCATCCACAGCTCTGGCTGCCGTCGTGGGCACTCTCGTCATGGCTTTCTATGCCAAGAAACCTTTCGGACTGGCTCCCGGCATGGGTCTGAACGCCTTCTTCGTGTTCACCGTGTGCCTCACTATGGGTTACACATGGCAGTTCGCCTTGACAGCCATCCTCATTGAAGGCTTCATCTTCGTGTTGCTCACCGTCACCAAGATACGCACGCTCATCGTCGACTCCATCCCTGCCACGCTCAAGCGGGCCATAGGTGCCGGCATCGGACTCTTCATTGCCTTCATCGGTCTGAAGAATGCAGGCATCATTGTGGAGAACTCTGCCACATTCGTCAGCATCGGCGACATGACCCACGGCACGGCTCTGCTCGGTGTCATCGGCATCATCCTCACCTCTGTACTCGTAATAAAGAACGTGCCCGGCTCGCTGCTCATCGGCATACTCGGCACTGCTCTCATAGGCATTCCTATGGGCATCACCCATTTCACGGGCATCGTGGACACTCCCCCGTCCGTCGCACCGATATTCTGCCAGTTCGAGTT
This sequence comes from uncultured Prevotella sp., assembly GCA_937889855.1. GTDB lineage: Bacteria > Bacteroidota > Bacteroidia > Bacteroidales > Bacteroidaceae > Prevotella. Next base: position 3,776 of record CALBYK010000035.1, on the reverse strand, counting down.
CCACAACATCTTCACCATTGATATGGTTATCGTGGTGTTCACCTTCCTCTTCATCGACATGTTCGACACCATGGGCACGCTCGTCGGCGTATGCACCAAGGCTGGCTTGATGCGCAAGGACGGCCGCATACCGGGCCTCAACAAGGCGTTCATGGCCGATGCTATAGCCACCATGGCAGGCGCGTGTCTCGGAGCAAGCACCACTACTACCTACGTGGAGAGCGCGTCGGGCGTGGCACAGGGAGGCAGAACCGGCCTCACGGCGTTCTCCACAGCCGTATGCTTCGCCATCGCGCTGTTCTTCGCCCCGATATTCCTGTCAATACCGTCGGCTGCCACCACACCGGTGCTGGTAATCGTAGGTCTGTTCATGCTCACTCCTATCAAGGACATCGACCTCAACGACTATGCCGAGGCCATCCCTGCGTTCATCACCATCGTCATGATGCCGCTCACATACAGCATCTCCGACGGCATCCTTTGTGGCGTCATCACTTATGTCACAATCAACGTGATTTGCGCCAACTGGAAGAAGCTCAACCCAACATTGTATATATTGGCCGTACTGTTCGTCCTGAAGTATATCTTCATCTAACAGACTACGTTTAAAATAAAGAAAGATGCCGTCAAGTATGCTTATAAAAACATGCTTGACGGCATTTTTCGTCGTATTATAGTTGAGTGCCCCTACCTTCCCGTAGCATGCATATACTCGGCAATGGCAAGCCGGTACTTCACGCAGGCATCGATATAATTGCTGCGCGACTGCTCGTACAGAGCGTCGGCCTGCAGACGGTCGGTCATTGTTATGGCACCGCTGCGGTAGGCCACAGCCTGCTGTTTCTGGTTCTGTGTGGCTTGCCTGAGCTGTTGCCGTGCAACGTCTATCTGCTCGTACCGCTCGTTGAGCGTGCTCCATTTCATAGATATCTGCACTTCCATAAGCCGCCGTTTGTCGTCGCGCTCAATCTGTGCTTTCTGTATGTTGAGGTCGGCACGCCGCAGCGAATGCTTGCCGCCCCACCATGCCGTTATCGGCACACTCACATTGGCCACCGCGAGCCACCCCGTTTTGTGGGTGTCGAAGGCGCTGTGGAATATTCCATGGTCGTTGTAGGCAAACAGATAGTGATAGTTGAGCGAGAACATGGCGCCTACGGTAGGCAGCATACTGCCCATCGTGAACTTGCGCTTCCACTTTGCCGCGTCGAGCTGCATTTGCAGAAGCCGGCTTTCATGACGGTCCATGACGGCTGCCGACGGGTCGACACGATAGCTGTCGGGCTGCGGGATGGTGTAAATGTCGCCGCACACCACACTGTCGACCTGCTGCACGCCAAGCAGGTAGGCAAGGTATTCCTTGCAGAGTTGCTTGCCGTTGGCCACCTGCAGGTGAGTACTTCTGAGCTTCGAGGAATAAATGTCCACCTGCATAGTGTCGGTCACCGTCACCACACCAGCCTTGAATGCCACCTTCGCGTCGTGACGCGCCTGGCTGACGAGCGAGTCTATCGTGAGCAGCGAGCGTTCAGCCTCGTATAGCTGCACGAGTTGCCAGAAATATTTCTCCACCTCTTCCTTCACTTTGTCCTGCTGCAGCGCCACCATCTCGCCGGCGGCATCCTCACCGATGGCAGCCATCCGGTTTGCGCTGGTGAGCCGTCCGCCGGTATATATCGGTTGTATGGCTCTCACGCCAGCCAGCACTCCACGGTGCATGAGGTCGAGCCCGCTGGCGTCATAATCCTCGTCGCCCGACACAAGCGTGAACAAAGTACGCATCCATAGCGACCCCTCGCCTATGCCTGCATTTCGCTCGAAGTATGTAGCAGAGGCTGATATGTCGGGGAAATACTTTGTGTACAACTCCTTTTTCTGCTCCTTTGCAGCCATTGCGTTGAGGCGTTTCACACTAAGGTCAGCGTTGCTGGCACATGCCGTTTCTACGGCCTGCTGCAATGTGTATGTAGCCTGTGCGTTTGAAGCCGACGTCACCATGCACACGACAGCAAGCAACAGTGTCCTCATAAATGTCGTTTTACTGTTTTTCATATTTCTTCTGTTTGTCCGAATAGCTATCCATCAGTTTCCAATAAGCACACGGCATCACCGTGACAACCAGCAATGTGGCAGTGAGCGTTCCGAAGCATATTATCCACCCCATCGACGGCCACAGCGTGCTCTTCGAGAGCATAAGCGGCAGCACTCCGACGGCAGTCGTTGCCGACGTGAGGAATATAGGAATCATGCGTCGCCGTCCTGCCTCCATTGCCGCCTCCTTGACCGGCGTTCCCTTGCTGCGGAGTTCCTCGGCATAGTCGAACATTATGACCGCATTGCGCATGACGATGCCCAACAACGAGAACACGCCAAGCATTGCCGTCAGTGGTGCGCACGATAATCTGCGAGAACGACTTCTTGCCCATCGCGATAGGGGCCGACACCATAAAGCGCGGCATCAACTGACCTACAAACTCAGTCACGTCGACCACACGCCTGTCCTTGCCTATCACCGCCGCCACACTGTCGGTGATGGCTGCGGTGCGGTCGATGCTTGTGCCGTTGGGGTTGTGTATCTCGATGACAAACTGGTCGCGGTCGGCATTAGGAATCATCTTCTGCGGAACACGAGTGAAGAGCCATGCCCCTGCCGCCACAGTAGCCAGACACAAACAGATTGCTATCCAGGGATGTGCAAAACACTGGTCGAGGGTCTTTTCGTACACTCTTTGTATGGGCGTGAGCAGTCTCGACTGCTTCTGGATGTTAGCCTTCTGTCCGGAGCGACCGAGCAGTTTATGATTGAGCATCGGCACCACGAGCATGGCCACCACAAGCGATGTGACAAGCGCGAATATCAGCGTGTAGGTGAACACGCTGAAGAAATTGCTGAACAGCTCGGGCATGAACACCAGCGTAGGCACGAACACCAGGCAAATGCTGAATGTGGCTATCGTCATGGACGGGAAATAGGTGTGCGCGCTCATAACCGATGCATACCAGCGCGAATGGCCGTCGTGCAGCATCTGCTGGTGGCCGTCGATGACGATGATGGAATCGTCCACCACCATGCCCAATGCCACGATGAGAGCGGCGAGCGTGACGTTGTTGAGCGGCACTCCGGCAATGGCCATCAGCACAAAGGTGACGATGATGGTCAGCGGTATTGACATTCCAGCCACCATGGCAGAGCGCACCGGAAAGAGTAGCATCATGACGAGCACCACTATGACGACAGCCTCCACAAGGTCGCCAAGAAAACTGACATTGCCGTTGTCCACATGCGCGCCGCCGGTGATTATTCCCTGCATGGCTAGCATGGCTGTTATCATAGTGCTGTTCACGCCAAAGCGCACCATACGCTCCTTGTCGAGATATATGCTCATTTGCTCGTGAAGCACGCCCTGTTTGCGCAGATTGGCAATGCCCTTGATGTCCTGGAGGTCGTCCTTCAGGCGCGAGGCATACTGGTCGAGCTCGCGGTAGCTCTTGTCCTTGCTGTCGAGCACCACAAGTTCTGCCGCAGCGTCGCCGAAATTGTCGAGCAGTGCCACGGCAAGCACGCCAGGAGGCAGAAGCGTTTTCTGGAGCAAGGAGAACCCGTCGCGTATGCGTCCCCATACCATTTTAGGATTCTTCGCACCTTTGTCGTTGAGCATCACGGTAATTGTGCACATACCATCCGACGAGGTGGAGCGCACCTGCCCGGCGTCTACTTCTGGAAAGCTGAACAGATAGTCTTCCAGCCGCCCTGCGACCTGCTGCTCCACCTGCTC
>CALBYK010000034.1 GCA_937889855.1 uncultured Prevotella sp. | reverse complement strand
GGTTGCTGCCGCTCCCCCCGTTCTGACCGTAAGAGATGGTGTAGTAGGGCATTACGCTTGCCGCCATGCCTGTGCCGTCGTTCAGCTTGAAAGCACCGTCGACGAATGGGCGCAGCATCGTCTGAAAGTTGTTGCCGGGATAGACGGCATACTTGCCATAGTCGAAGTGGGCATCGCGTCCGCCCTCCTCAGGACCGCCGCCAGGCCAGTGCTTCACCATGGCGTTGACGCTGAACATGCCCCATCCGCCATTGCTGTCTTCGCTCGACTGGAAACCGTCGCAGTAGGCACGTGCCATGTCCACAGCAAGGTTGGCATCCTCGCCGAATGTGCCGTTGACACGGCTCCATCGCGGCTCGCTGGCAATGTCGATTTGCGGAGACAGAGCAGTGGCGATGCCGAGAGCGCGATATTCGTGCGATGCAATGCGTCCGAACTCCTTCACCACGTCAGGATCGAAGGTCGCTGCCAGTCCGAGTTGTCCAGGCCATAGCGAGATAGAGCCTCCAGCCCCCGCGTTGTATTCGGTGTTGGATGTAGTGCCGTTGCGTGGGTCAGAGCTGTTGTTGGCAGGAATGCCGTGTCCGATGCCCTCGCACAGAGCCTGCACGTTGTTGTTCCATTCGGCAGCGATGCGTGGCGACTGCACCGTAGTTATCAGCACGTGGCGCAGGTAGTCGTTGGTGAGAAATGTTCTCTGTGCGTCGCTTATATCGGAAGCCTTGGCTCCACTCTTCGACAGAGGCAGTCCATTGTAGGTTCCGGCGCCGAACCCTTGCTCGTTGGCAGGAATAGCCTGGTGTGCACTGTATAGCATCAGTCCGGCAATCTCCTCAATCGACAATTGGTGGGCAAGGTCGATGGCACGCTCGCGAGCAGGCAGCCGCCAGTCTTCGTATTTGTCGAGTTTGCCGTTGCGATTGAGGTCCTTGAACTTCAATCCGTCCACAGTGAGTATTTTCACACCCGAAGCCGGAGAATATCCTAATGTCTTGCCTTCCTTTTGTGTGATGGTGACAAACGTTTTTGCTGCTTCTTTTTTATTTGCCGCCATACTTGTAGTGGCAGCTGCGAGAGAAAGCAGCGGAATCAATATAAGTTGTTTCATTGCGCAGATGTTTAAAGTTTTGTGAAATATTCAGATGGTTGTCATTTCTGGAAAATCTCTGGATAGTTTACAATAAAGTAAATAGGTGTGCAGCTCCATGCGTGGCAATAGCTGTTGAGCAGCGTGTAGCCGTTGTACGACGAGAAGAGGTGGTTGTCTGGTACGTAATACTCCCAGAATGTGTCGGCACCGAGCCGCACCATTCCTCCCCAGTAGTCCTCCACGTATTTCTTTGCCTCGGTGTTCATGCCGCAATGGAGCATAGCAGCCACGAGGAAGTGGTTGGCGTAAGGAGTGCCAGGCTTTATGGCCGATGTGCTATTCATCACGTTGCGTATAGCCTTCTGTGCCTCTTTACCCTTTATCAAGTCGCCGAGCACAGCCCATGACGTGGCAGTGTACGACTGTTGTTTGTCCTTGCCACTTGTCACCACCTGTCTTTTCGAGTCCCAGTAAGCTTTGTATCCGGCTTGGCGGAGTTGCTTGGCAACTGTGGGATAATTATTCACGTCATCGGTCTTGCCGATTTTCTTGGCAATGTCGTAGGCGCAGTCAATAGAGTGGGCTATAAGTCCCTGTATTGCGGCATGGTTGTCGAGCGTTACAGGAGCCCAGTCGAAGAACACGATAGACACCATCATACCTTTATACTGATAGCCAGTGGTCTTTGTCGATGGCGTTGGCGAGTATTGTATTGATTTGGTTCTTCACCACTGACCACAGGTCGCGAGCGGTCTCCGTGTCGTTGGTAGCCTTCAGATAGTCGTTGAGCGTAAGGATATACGACAAGGCATAGTCGACGAAGAAGGTCTGCTGTGCGTGTGGTTTGGGATATTCCACAAGGTTAGAATAGAGCAGTCCGTTCTCAGGGTTGGCAAGTCCCGCCAGAAGATACAGACAACGTTTTGTCAGATTATACTCCTTGAATGAGGCAGTGTTGGCGAGAGCTTCCAGATAGAGGTCGCCCATCCACAGGCGCTGGTCGCGCTTTGGTCCGTCCTCATATACACCCTGCATACAATCTTTGAGCGTGTTTTCCGACACACGTGCGATGTCCTTGAAAATCTGCGGAGTGGTGGAAGCCAGCTTCGCCTTCGACTCACCTGCAGAAGTGGTAGCCTCAAACGTTATGTTGTCGAAGCAGAAATCACTATATATTGAAGTGCCCACAGCCTCAATCTTCATGTAGCGTGCCGTGATGCGGCGGTT
>CALBYK010000033.1 GCA_937889855.1 uncultured Prevotella sp. | reverse complement strand
AGCACAAGCACTCTGTCTGCTAATGGTTTAATGTTCATAATTCTTATATTTTTAAGTTTTTATTTTTATTCTATTAATACTGATACCTTCCGATGCTGGAAGCATTCGCAAACCATATAGCCAAAAGCGTGCCAAAAACAAACACTAACGAATATTTATTGACGACATGAATATTTGCAATGACAAAAGTGTCATACAGGCATGACATTTTTTCAGCATTATATTCAATTCTATTCAGCCGCCGATATAGTCGGTTCGGCAGTCATATATTCCTCTTCGCGCCGGACGATATTGTGACAAAGCTTAAAAGGCAATACCTTTGCAGCGCTTTTTAAAAACATCAAAATTTACAAAATCAAAAATTAATGGCAAAAAAGATTGTTTTATCGCTGCTTGCTTTATGCAGTTTCGCTGTAGCAAACGCACAAGCATTCCGTTTCGGTCCGACAGTGGCAGGAAGTATGAACGTGTCTGACGGCACAAAATCGAAAATAGGCTTTGCAGTTGGCGCAAAAGCTGAAATGGAGTTCAACAAAACTGGACACGGATGGTTTATGGACGCGTCAGTATTGTTCAACAACAGAAACAGGCAAAGCGAAGACTACTTCGACAATGATACAAAACTGACACAACACTGGAAGTATTCAACCTACTCGCTCCTCGTGCCAGTCAATGTGGGTTACAAATTCCGCCTTTCCGACAAGCTGAATCTCCTTGCTGCCGTAGGTCCTTACGTTGACTTTGGATTGACCGGCACAGACAAAGTAACAACAACCGATGCTAATGGACTTAGCACAGAGAAGAATGTGTCGTCAAATGTGTATAGCGACAAGCTCTTCAAGCGTGTAACCTTTGGTTTCGATGCCAAGGTAGGTGTTGAGATAGCCAAGCATTATCAGCTCAACCTGTCATACAGCCGAGGATTTACAAACATGTTCAAGGGCGGACTTGACAGCAAAACCCAAGATTTGCAAATCGGTTTCGCATATATGTTCTAACAACACTCAAATACAACATTATATATAAAAGCAAGAAAAGAAAGGGACACATCCTATTCTATTTTTTTATTTCTACGTACGCCGGAGTCATTCTTTCCTCATGTATTGAGGCGAATGGCTCTGGCTTTTCTGAGCTATAAGAATCGATAAAACAACATTCTCCATATTCAAAAAATCATCATAGCTCATATTATAATAATAAAAACGCATATATGACGATAAAGACATTCATCGACCGTCCGCTGCTCTCGATCGTAATCAGCGTGATTATCGTGTCGGTGGGCATCATCTCGCTCCTCACATTGCCCATAGAGAAATATCCAGACATAGCTCCTCCCACAGTCAATGTGTGGGCAAGCTACCCCGGGGCAAGTGCCGACGCAGTGAGAAAAGCCGTCGTGGCACCGCTCGAAGAGGCTATCAACGGAGTGGACGACATGACCTACATGACATCACAGGCAAGCAACGGCTCTGCCTCTGTCACCATATACTTCAAACAAGGCACCAATGCCGACATGGCGGCAGTGAACGTGCAGAACCGTGTGTCGCAGGCCACGGCACAGTTGCCGTCGGAGGTGGTGCGCACTGGCGTGAGCACCGAGAAGCAACAGCCGGGACAACTCCGCACCATCGGACTGATATCGGAGGACGGCACCTTCAACGAGGCTTTCCTTTCCAACTATTTCTACAACAACATCCGTCCTGCCGTGCTACGCATACAGGGCGTGGGCAAGGTGGAGGTGTTCGGCTCGCAGTATGCCTTGCGCATATGGCTCAAGCCCGACGTGATGGCAGAGCGCGGACTCGTGCCAAGCGACATCACGCAGGTGCTTGAGGAGCAGAACGTCGAGGCTTCGATTGGAGCGTTGGGCGAGGGCTCCGGCAATGTCTACCAGTATGCCCTGCGCTACACGGGACGCAAACTGTCGGTGGAGCAGTTTGAGAACCTTGTCGTCACCTCGCACGCCAATGGCGGAGAGCTGCGGCTGAAAGACGTGGCTACGGTGGAACTGGGACTTGCCGACTACAACTTCTCCACACGCATCAACGGCAAGAGTGGCGTGATGGGCATGATATCGCAAACTGCCGGATCTAACGCCACAAAGATAAACCTCGAGATAGACAAATTGCTTGCCGAGGTGCAGCAGTCGCTGCCGCCTGGTATCAGAATAGTGACCTTCGACAACACCAACGACTTTCTCTTTGCCTCTATCCACGAGGTTGTGCTCACGCTCTTCATAGCCATGCTGCTCGTACTCGTGGTGGTGTATTTCTTCTTGCAGGACTTCCGTGCCACTCTCATCCCGTGCATTGGCATCATCGTGTCGCTTGTGGGCACCTTTGCCTTCATGCAGGTGGCAGGATTCTCCGTCAACCTGCTCACGCTCTTCGCCTTGGTGCTGGTCATCGGCACAGTGGTAGACGACTCAATCGTGGTTGTAGAGGCAGTAAAGGCACGCTTCGACGCCGGCTACCGCAATGCACATCAGGCTGCAATAGACGCCATGGGCGGACTCACCTCCGCGCTCTTCACTACCTCACTCGTGTTCATGGCGATATTCATTCCCGTGTCGTTCATGGGTGGCACGACAGGCGTTTTCTACAAGCAGTTCGGACTGACCATGGCTGTGGCTGTGGGCATATCGTTTGTCAATGCCATATCACTATCAGCGGCTCTTTGCGCCCTGCTCCTACGTCCTGCCGAGGGAAAAGGGATGGGCTTCTCCATGCGTGTAAAAAAGGCTTACAACGCTTCCTTCCATGCCCTGCTCGACAAGTACACTCGGGCAGTAAGACTGTCTATAAGCCGCCGTTGGCTGGTAGGCACATGCATAGCTGCGGCAAGTGTCGCATTGGTAGTGCTGATAAAACTGGTGCCTACGGGATTTGTGCCCAACGAGGACACAGGAGCCATCTACGTGAATGTGAGTGCTCCTGCCGGCTACACGCAACAGAAAACAGAAACGATTATACGACGAATAAGCAGTCAACTGGAGCATATCGACGGTGTGCAGGATGTTGGCAGTGTTGTGGGGTTCTCCTTTTCGGGGAGCGGAAGCAATGCCGGCATGTGTTTTGTGCAGCTGAAGCCGTGGGACAAGAGAAAGGGACGTAGTGCCGCCAACGTGCTCGAAGATATCAACAGCGTCCTTGCTTCGGAGCATGAAGCTACGGTAATGGCTATGACTCCGGGCATGATCGACGGCTACGGCAACGGCGGAGGCTTTGAGTTCTCGCTGAAAGACGAGAACGCAACTGACATCAACAAGTTCTACAAGGTGAGTGAGGACTTCATTGCCAGCCTCAACCAGCGGCCGGAGATACTGCAGGCATATTCGGGCTACGACGTCAACTATCCGCAGTATGCGGTGGACGTGGACGCGTCGCTCTGCAAGAAGAAGGACGTGTCGCCGGCTTCGGTGCTTAATGAGCTGGGGGCATACATGGGTAGCAGCTATATATCTAACCTTAATCTATATAATAAGGTATATCAAGTAACCATGCAGTTGCGCCCCGAAGACCGCCGCCAGTTGGAACAGCTCAACCGTATCTTTGTGCGCTCCACGACAGGCGTAATGATGCCCATCAGCCAATTCCTGACGCTGCGAAAAGAATACCGTCCGCAGACCATCAACGCCTTCAACATGCAACAGAGCATCGGCATTATGGGCATGGTGGCCGACGGCTACAGTTCTGGTGACGCATTGAAAGCCATCCAGGAGGTGGCGGCACAACATCTGCCTGCCGGTTACAGCGTGGAGTATTCGGGCATCAGCCGCGAAGAGGCGGATACGGGGAGCAACGTGATTGTTATCTTTGCCATATCGGTGTTCTTCGTGTATCTTGTCATGGTGGCACTCTACGAGAGTCTGTTCATACCGTTGGCAGTCATACTCTCCGTACCATTCGGATTGCTTGGTTCATTTTTCTTTGCCTTTATATGGGGCGTGGAGAACAACGTCTATTTTCAGGTGGGACTCATCATGCTTATAGGCATCCTGTGCAAAACCTCCATCCTGTTGACAGAGTATGCCACGCAATGCCGTGAGGCAGGAATGTCAAAGAAGCAAGCAGCCTTCTTCAGTGCAAAGATGCGCCTTCGCCCGATACTCATGACATCCCTCACCATGATATTCGGAAT
>CALBYK010000032.1 GCA_937889855.1 uncultured Prevotella sp. | reverse complement strand
CCTTATTATCTCAAGGAGCGCATCAGAAACGGCAACGGGCACTTGAGCAACATCCAATGCGGAAAGGCCATAGCCGAAAACTACACACCGAAGCTGCGCCATGTTTGGCTCTGCCATCTTAGCGAGGAGAACAACAAGCCGGACATTGCCAAGTCGTGCGTGGTTGACATTTTGAAGGAAAGCGGGATTAATGTCGGAAAGGACATCTGCGTTGACGTACTGAACAGAAAGACCCCTACTGGCATATTCGAACTTGTATAGCACGTAATATAAGGCAGGAGGTACGGCCCGTGTGCCGTACTGTCCTGTCAATTTTAAAGCTCACGTCTATATCCTCCCTTACCAAAGGACGTTGTAATGACAATACCAAGCCTTGGTAACACAAATACCAAGTACAGGTAACGGCCTTACAAAATTTCAGTAACGGTGCTACCAGGCCTTGGTAACATTTGCCACATCCGCACCCCATCTCCAATGGAGAATAGCATGCGTTCAGAATTTTAGTGAATTTTCATAATTGTCTTTATATATGAGCGGCAATCTGTAGGAGCATGTGGCATACTATATATGTAAAGATAATTTTGTATAGCCACTTAGCTATAAAAAAGTTGGAACCAGTGTCTCTATAAGCCGGGTTCTGTTTCTTCCCTACCCTTACGGGCATTGAAGCCTTCTGTCATTTATCTACTCCGCAAGTCACCCTGCGGCTCTAGCATTCTACCCTCCATCGTCGCTACGGTCGGACGGGACGCCCTCAAACGACGGTATACATGAACTTGCAGCCCCCAGATGGCACAGCCCGGTGATTACCCACCGGCTGGTGGTCTCTTACACCACCTTCTCACCCTTGCCACACCTGCGCATGGCGGTTGTTTTCTTCTGCCTACACCTGCCGTCACCGACAGCTTCTACTTTCGGAAGTGGGGTTCCCTGTGCTGCCCGGACTTTCCTCTCCCACGCTTATGCATGGCAGCGACAGAACCGAGACACTGTTTCCAACGGAGTGCAAAGGTAATGCTATTTTGCGAACAATGAAAATAATTAGCCATTTATTTTGTTCTGTTTCGCCACACAACCATATGAAAGTAAAAAGAAAACAAAAGTAAAAATGGGCTTGCAGATTTCTAATAGCCGTTAATATGTCAATTTAGAGTGTTAAAATGGGATAAAGATATATGCCAAAATGACACTTTAACAAATTTTGCGTCTAAATTTGCAACCAGTAAAACAAAAAAACTGTTGTTTTAACACATATGCCATAGCATAGGGACACAATGTGTCAAAAAAAACGCGACGTAAAGCAAAACAGACAATAAAGAACAAAAAACATAAAAAGTAAAAATGATTATGAAGAAGTATTCTAAGTATTTGGTAGTGGCAATGAGCGCACTTGCCTTTGCCTTTTCTACTGGAACATTAATCAAGGTGAACGCATCACCAGCAGCGTCGGCAGCCGTTCCTGCCCAGCCAGTTGACTTGACCTACGCCGCTGAGAAGGCGTTGCCATCTGTAGTGCATATTCTCAGCACCAAGAATTCCAAGGTACAGACCGTGGAAGTGGAAAGCGATCCGTTCTCCGACTTTTTCAGCGACCCGTTCGGATTCTTCGGCAATCCCAACCAAGGCAACGGCGGCAAGCAAAAGCGCAGCGTCCGCACGCCTAAGCAGCAGGGCTCGGGTTCTGGCGTCATAATCTCGTCAGACGGATATATCGTCACCAACAACCATGTAGTGGCCGACGCAGACGAGCTTACTGTCACACTTAACGACAACAAAGAGTATTCCGCACGCATCATCGGAACCGACAAGACAACCGACCTTGCCCTGATAAAGATTGACGGCAAGAACCTGCCTGCCATCACCATAGCCAACAGCGAGGACATCAAGGTGGGCGAATGGGTACTGGCCGTAGGCAATCCGTTCAACTTGACCAACACGGTAACAGCAGGCATTGTGAGCGCGAAGGGTCGCTCGCTCTACCAGAACGGAGTGGAGTCGTTCATACAGACTGATGCCGCAATCAACCCGGGCAACTCGGGCGGCGCTCTCGTCAACACACGTGGAGAGCTGATAGGCATAAACGCCATGCTCTACTCGCAGACAGGCTCGTTCAGCGGATACGGTTTTGCCATCCCTACATCAATCATGAACAAGGTGGTTGACGACCTGAAGAAATACGGCACCGTACAGCGTGCCGTCATCGGTATACAGGGACAGGACGTGAAGAACTATGTTGACGCACAGAAAGACCAAGGCAAGGACGTTGACCTCGGCACT
>CALBYK010000031.1 GCA_937889855.1 uncultured Prevotella sp. | reverse complement strand
GTCACGGAAGAAACCGACCTGTACCACCATCACAACTTCGACTTCGTGGTGGGCATCGATGGAACTATCGACGATGCCATCAAGGCTGCCAACAACAATACAAAGGTGGGTGGCCACCGCTACTACATATTCGTGCCCGACGGTGAGTATCAACTGACGGGCAACGATCCAGTCAATGTCAAAGCAGAGGTAGACGGCAAGGAGACGACGCTGGTGAACTTCAACAACGGTATGACAAAAATCATCAAGTCGAACATCTCCTTGATAGGACAAAGCAAGAAGGGCACCACGATATACAACTTGCCGACCTACGAGGGCAGCAACTGTACGGCGACAATAAACATCGACAAGAACATCACCGACTTCTATGCCGAGGATCTGACCTTGGAGAACCGCTTCGACTACTGGGAAACGAGTGGCGGAGCAGGACGCGGCGTGGTGTTCTGGGACCACGGCAACCGGAGCATAATGAAAAACGTGGCACTTATGAGTTGGCAGGACACCTACTACTCTAACAACGCAAGAGACTTCCGCAGCTACTTGGAGAACTGCGACATAGCGGGTGTGGTCGATTTCCTTTGCGGCGATGGCGACATATGGTTTGAGAAGTGCGACATACTGCTACGCGACCGCAGCGGCAACAATATCACAGCCGCGTCTACTCAGGTAGACCAGAAGTGGGGCTACGTGTTCAACAATTGTAATATCAAGACGGAGCTTGACAACCCGCAACTGCTCAAGGACAACGATTGGGCACTGGGCCGACCGTGGAACGGCTCGCCGGCTTGCACATGGCTGAACACTAAGATGTACACGCAGCCGCGGGCCGCAGGTTGGACGAAGATGAACACCGACGAGGTGTTGCGGTTTCATGAATATCGAAGCATGGACGCCACTGGGGCATTGCTCTCGCTCGGCCGCCGCTCGCTGGCCGCCGCGTCGCCGGCTCCCGGCTCCGACGACTGCGTGCTAAGCGAAGAAGATGCCAAGAAGTACACACTGCGCAATGTGACAGGCGGCGACGATGCCTTCCAGCCTGACGAGCTGTGCAGGCAGATAGACGCCTCCTCGGCTGCCGAGGAGGACAAGGACGCGAACAGCACGACGTGGACCGACGGTATAGCCATCGACGACGACTATCTGACATGGAACACCTTTGAGCAAGCTCTGTGCTACGTAGTGTTCAAATACGACGAGGACACGGGCAAGTGGAAGTATATCGCCAACACTACGGAGAACAGCGTCCGACTGACGGGCTACGGCTCTGGCTACTACTGCGTGCGCGCTGCCAACCAGCGTGGCGGACTGGGAGCGGCTACTGCGAGCATTAGGTTTGTCATCCAGGACTCCTACAAGCTCACTATCAAGCAGACCGACGACCTTACGGTCGACGGTGTGCCCTACGGATGGAGCACCATCTGTCTGCCGTTCAACGCCAGGGTGCCTAAGGGTGTTACGACATATGCGGCTACTGCCCACAACAGCGACACCCCTGACGACAAGGTTATCGACTTCGTGATGACGCTCACGCCAGTGGAATTTATCGACAGCAAGAAAGGCTATGTGGTGTATGGTCCTGCCGGCGACTACAACTTCAGCCCTACGTCACACTCTTGCGACAAGCCAACCATACTTGAGGGCAACGCCACCAAGGAAGCCATATCGGCAATAAACAACAGCTGCTACGTGCTTGCCAACAAGTCGTGGGGACTGGGCTTCTACAAGTACACAGGCTCCACACTCGCTCCATACCGCGCATGGCTCCCCGAGGACATGGTCGACGACAAACTCAACGAGGTGTTGGCGTCTGGCACACGCAACATACGGTTCGTGATAGACAATGCCACTACGTCAATCCCCGTTCCCGCATTAGATGCCAACCATGACGACAATGCCATGTACGACCTTTCCGGCAGGCGCATCAATGCACCTGCACACCGGAGCATATTCATCATCCGTGGCAAAGGAAAATATATAAATAGGTAAGCATTTCACAATTAGCAATTCTAAAAAGTAGTCACCGTAATTGTGTAAAATTATCTTTACATATAGTAGGAGGGTATGGCATCCCTGCCATACCCACTAAATGGGTAGAAATTAATGGCAGAGTGGGTATGGCAAGAATGCCATACCCTCCTACAGATTACCGCTCATATATAAATATAATTCTGAACAAATACTTAGCTATTTATCTGTACACGTTACAAGATTTCGGTAATTGTGTTACAAAATATCTGTATTCGCATTACAAAATATCTGTATTCGCATTACAAAATATCTGTACTTGCGTTACAATATATCTGTACTCGCATTACAAGATAGTGGTAAGTAGCTGCGTGGGAGGAATGGACCGTCACTTATAAAACCATAGTCTCTATTTGCGCTATGTTTAATCCTGTCATTTGGGCAATCGTTGTCTTGTCGAATCCGTTAGCCAACATTGTTCTGGCAACTTCAGCGCGTCCCTCAGCGCGTCCCTCAGCGCGTCCCTCTTCCTT
>CALBYK010000030.1 GCA_937889855.1 uncultured Prevotella sp. | reverse complement strand
CCTATCTCATTTTGCCAAAGATATTAGGACTGGTCACCATCATGCCTTTCCTCGTCATTTTCTCATCGGCACTGGGCATCATAGGCGCTTATGCCACGGCTTTCGTTGGCCACATGATGTCGCCAGAAGACCTCACCGCAGGCATGCACCATGCATTTAACCAATGGTTCGTGTGGATGAGCATCATCAAGAGCCTGTTTTTCGCTTTTATCATTTCCAGCGTGTCATCTTATTTCGGCTACACGGTCGAAGGAGGCTCTGTGGAAGTAGGCACGGCTTCGACCAACGCCGTGGTATGCTCCAGTGTGCTGATACTGTTTTCCGATGTCTTCCTAACTGAATTACTGTCATGATAGAAATAAGACACTTGACCAAGAGCTTCGGTGACAAGACGGTGCTCTACGATATTAACACCACGTTCGAGACAGGAAAGACAAACCTCATAATCGGGCAGAGCGGATCGGGAAAGACGGTACTGATGAAAAACATCATAGGCTTGCTAACACCGACAAGTGGAGAGGTGCTCTTCGACGGGAGAGACACCGTCACGATGAGCAAGAAGGCCAAGGTGGAACTAAGGCGCGAGATGGGAATGGTGTTTCAAGGCTCAGCACTATTCGATTCGCTCACCGTCTTGGAAAACGTGCGGTTTCCGCTCGACATGTTCTCACCCATGAACAGTCGCGAGCGAGACAAAAGGGCACAAGAGTGCCTGGAGCGCGTCAACCTGCTCGACGCGCAAAACAAGTATCCCGCCGAGATATCGGGCGGCATGCAAAAGCGCGTGGCGATAGCCCGCGCCATAGTGCTTAACCCGAAATACCTGTTTTGCGACGAGCCAAACTCCGGACTTGACCCAAAGACGTCGCTCGTCATAGACGAGCTTTTGTCGGGAATAACAAAAGAGTATGGCATAACAACTATCATCAACACTCACGACATGAACTCCGTGATGGGTATTGGCGAGAACATAGTCTTTATCTATAAGGGGCACAAGGAATGGCAGGGCACCAAGGACGAGGTGATGGACGCCACCAACCAACAACTCAACGACCTTGTGTTCGCCTCAGACCTGTTCCGCAAAGTGAAAGAAGCGGAAAAGAAGGGATAAGAGCAAACATGCCTTCGAAAGAGACACCATTCAATCGAGTAGGAGGTAAACAGTAATCATAGGTGTTTATGAGAGTGTAAGATAAACTGTGTCAAGCTACAATAAAAGTGGTTTAATACAGTTTTATAATTATGGACAAAGATGATTCGTGAATTCAACAAGCAAGTGCTATTCGTATTCAATCTACTTCTTTAATGTCTGTGGATTAAACATTGTACGCATGCCTAAGGCTACAGCTTCTCCGCAAATGACTATCTCGCCTAAGCGATAATGACATTGTTTTTGAGCCTTGTCCATGATAGTATCGCCCACGATAGAGGCTGTTCGCAAGAGTCGACTACGCATTTCCCAATCGCCCAACCAAGTGGCTGCCCCCAATGCAAAGGTAGTGCCCGACGGACTGAGCCCGAACAGAATAGGCCCCGCATCAACATCGAAAGAGAACATAGGGGATTTGTCAAGGTATTCTCGAATACCAAAGATAGGAGATTTTTTTACAAAAAGCCTCTTGAACAGTTCGTACTGGTTGCGAGAAAAGCTTTCGTTAGCACAAAATGCCAATAGCGAGCAATTCAGTGCAGTGTACGAACCACGCACCTTGTTTTTGGGTTTGCGCAGCTTTTGCGTTA
The DNA here is from genome assembly GCA_937889855.1 of uncultured Prevotella sp. Taxonomy (GTDB): domain Bacteria; phylum Bacteroidota; class Bacteroidia; order Bacteroidales; family Bacteroidaceae; genus Prevotella. Next base: position 770 of record CALBYK010000030.1, on the reverse strand, counting down.
GCATAGATGCGAGTAGTCCAGTTTCTTTGTCGAGCCATACCGTTTGTGCCTTCTCCATCCAGCGGCTAAGCACATCTTGATGCTTTCCATTGTTGTAAAGCAGTTCATAGTTATGAAGTGCCACGATGGTATAGAGCATGTCTGGCAAAAATATCGGAGCGTTTGGAAAGGAGCGTAGGTTTAAATCGTGACTGAAAAGCATATTGCGATGAAGCGATTGACAGCATGCTTCGAGCAAATTGTCAAATCGAGAATCGCCCCCTGCAAACTTATAGTGCGTAATGGCCCAGGCCAACAGACTGAGATAAGTCATGTGGTCGTTGGGACCATCTAAGCCATCCATAGCATCCTCTTTCCACATCATGGTGTCGTAATAGCGAATGACAGGTGTATCGGTTAGACCAATGAGTGCCTCAATCTTAGGCAACATCTCTTCCTTAATGTCTGGATATATACGACAGAGATTGGCCAATGCTACGGCAGTATAACAACATGAGTAGATAGCCCATTGTCCGCCATAAAAGCGCCCGAGTTCCTTTGGCATTTTCTTTATCAATTCATCGGGGGAAACAATTACCTCTTGACAAAGCCAACGCACACGGCCTATCAATTCTTGACGCTCTTTATCCCAAGGAATCCCTGTGTCTACATCAGCAGAACGACTTTTAATAAGAATATTAGGGAGATTAGCGGAAATTTTAGCAAAAGTAGTTAATAAATCCATAACCTTAGTTCCGCAACACTATAATTTGATATTTTTATAAGTGCCT
>CALBYK010000029.1 GCA_937889855.1 uncultured Prevotella sp. | reverse complement strand
ATCTTCACCTGTCCCGGATAAGTCATCTCGGTCTGAATCTTGTTGGCAATCTCGCCAGAGAGTTTCTCCGTCTCTTTGTCGTCCATCTTGTCGGCTCCGACAATGACGCGGAGTTCGCGACCGGCCTGGATGGCGTAGGTCTTCGTTACGCCAGGATAGGACATTGCGATAGCCTCAAGGTCGTTGAGACGCTTGATGTAAGCCTCCACAATCTCGCGACGCGCGCCTGGACGCGCTCCCGAAATGGCGTCACACACCTGAACGATAGGTGCCAGAAGGGTGTTCATCTCCATCTCGTCGTGGTGGGCGCCGATAGCGTTGCATATATCTGGCTTCTCCTTATATTTCTCCGCTATCTTCGCTCCATAGAGTGCATGCGGCAACTCACTCTCCTCATCGGGCACCTTACCGATATCGTGAAGCAGTCCGGCACGCTTTGCCTTCTTAGGATTCAAGCCTAACTCGGCAGCCATTACGGCACAGAGGTTGGCCGTCTCACGTGCATGCTGAAGCAAGTTCTGTCCATACGAAGAGCGATATTTCATCTTTCCGATGATGCGTATAAGTTCAGGATGCAAACCGTGTATTCCAAGGTCGATGGCTGTGCGCTTTCCAGTCTCGATAATCTCATTGTCAAGTTGTTTCTTCACCTTGGCCACAACCTCCTCAATGCGTGCGGGATGTATGCGTCCGTCAGCCACAAGCTGGTGCAGGGCAAGACGGCATACCTCACGGCGAACGGGGTCAAACGCAGAGATGACAATTGCCTCCGGTGTGTCGTCAACCACAATCTCAACACCCGTTGCGGCCTCAAGAGCGCGTATGTTGCGCCCCTCACGTCCAATGATACGTCCCTTCACCTCGTCATTATCGATATGGAATACCGACACCGAGTTCTCAATGGCTGTTTCCGTTGCGACACGCTGTATTGTCTGTATAACGATTTTCTTGGCCTGCGTATTGGCGTTGAGCTTCGCCTCGTCCATAATTTCGTTCACATAAGAGGCGGCATCAGTACGAGCCTCATCCTTAAGACTCTCCACGAGCCTGTTCTTGGCCTCCTCTGCACTCAGGCCAGAGAGTTCCTCGAGCTTCTCACGCTCCTTCACCTGCATTTTCTCAAGCTCATCCTGCTTAATGGCAAGCAGTTTCTTCTCGTTGTCAAGGCGCTGCTGATACTGCTCCTGCTCCTGCTTGCGGCGACCTATTTCCTCCTGACGCTGGTTGAGTGATATCTCGCGCTGCTTCAGCCGGTTCTCGCTCTGCTGAATCTTCTGGTTGCGCGCCTGCACTTCTTTTTCGAGTTCCGACTTCTTGTTAAGGAACTTTTCCTTCACTTCAAGGAGCTTCTTCTCCTTCACAACATCAGCCTCCTTGTTGGCGGCCTCTATCATTTCGTTATATTTTCCCTTTATTACATAGCGGAAAATAGTATAGCCTACGACTCCTCCTATAACTAGAGCCACTACGGCAGCAATTACTATACCTAACATTATTATATATATTAATTATTACTTTTTTTTATTTACTTATGTTTTTGTTCGTATTCATTCGTGTTCCTTCCTCAACATGTCCTCTATCTCTGACGTTAGCTTTTCAATGACGTCCTTGTATGGCTTGGTGTCGTTGCGTGACAATTCCATCTCATATCGCAAGGCTATGTCAATGAGAGACATGTAGAGAATTTCCTTCTCGCTTTTAACACTCTTGTACCTGGCAGCATAAGCATTAATCGTGCTTGTGATGAGACTTGCCGCGTCACGGTAGAAAGGTTCGTCCGCGAGACGTATGTTTACCGGAATCTCCGTGTCGTAAACATGCAACCTTATACGTTGCTTTTCGTTGTTGTCTTCAGTCATTATAAGGTAGTGCTGAGAGTAGCATACAACGTTACTGACTCATATAACCACACCTTACGGCTCACTCCTGCTTGCCGCTGACAAGCGTTATACACTTGTCAACATCGCGTATGAGCTTGGCGAGACGTTTCTGCGCCGTTTCCATGTCGCCATTTGTAATCTCCACCATGCGCGCCATTTTCAAGCTGTTATAGTCGTTGCGCATCTGCTCCAGTTGGGACTCAAGCTCACCGATGCGCGTCTTTAGCTCGCTGACGGTAGCCGCAAACTCCACATTGCGCCTTCTAAGTTCGTCATATTGGAGAATCATCTGCCTGACACGGGTAGTGAAAAGGTCGATAGATTTGGCGTCAGCTTCCATTATGCTACTTTTTGATTACAAAATTAATTTATTTCTGTGAACGCCACAAAAAATATTGGCAGTTTTTTGCTCAACTGTCCCTTATTTCTTCTGTTTGTCATCGTCGGCAGGCTTCGGCTCTTTTTTTGCAAGCATCACAACCTGATACACAAAATCTGTGACCCACTTCTGGGTAAAGCCCAAGCGATGGTTGTACTGTCGTATGGCTACAACTGCCTTTAGGACGGCAGGGTCAGAGTAATCGTTCTTCGTGAATATCTCACCCACGGTCTTGTCTGTCATCTTGTAAAGAGCCGTCTTGAAGACAGAAGGAAGGCGAAGCTTGAATTTCATGAGGTTGCCCATGAGCATCATAAGGTCCTGCGTGAAGTTCTGAAACTGGACAAGATATACCTGTACGTCCTGCATCTTTCGGCAATTCTTGCGTATGCTCTGGTCTATCTCCTTAAAAAAGCCATCGTCTGTGCCGTATATTTCCTTGAGCATCTTGCGGCATGCGCTACGTTCGCCTACACCAAGTTTGTTGTTGACAGTAGGCACATGAAGCGTCGATTTGAACACTCGCAAATCGGGCAGCATCGAAAGGTTTGTAATGCCTACGGCCGATGCAATGGAGGCCTGAAAATAAACACGCACAAGCTGCATGTAGTCTTCCATTCCTCCTGTATTGCTATTGTCTTCTTTTTTCCCAAAAAATCTTGATAAAAATCCCATTTTGATATTCTTGTTTGTTCTTTCTTTTTACATTAACTATGCAAAAGTACGAAAACTATTCCAATTCCACAATACTTTTAAGGCTATATGGGAAATTATTTGCACAATCCATACTGGATATCTTAAAATTATTGAAACCAAACGTATTATTCCAACTTTTATTATTAACTTTGTACGCTTTTATGTACATTCTACATTTTATCAACACACAACACACCAATAAACTATGAAAGGAATCGTTTTAGCTGGCGGATCGGGCACACGCCTCTACCCCATCACCAAGGGAATAAGCAAGCAGCTTATCCCCATCTTTGACAAGCCAATGATATACTACCCTATATCCGTACTTATGCTCGCTGATATCAGGGAGATACTCATCATTTCCACACCCGCTGACCTTCCCTCATTCAAACGTCTACTTGGTGACGGCAGCGACTTCGGTGTCCACTTCGAATATGCATCCAGGTGGCCTTGCCCAGGCGTTCCTCATAGGTGCCGATTTCCTCGCAGGCGACTCAGCCTGCCTTGTTCTTGGCGACAACATATTCTATGGTGCCGGATTCACGCAGCTTCTTCATGAAAGCGTGGTAAACGTGGAACAGAATGGCAAAGCCACTGTATTCGGCTACTACGTCAACGACCCCGAGCGTTATGGTGTGGCAGAATTCGACGCAGACGGCAACTGCCTCAGTATAGAGGAAAAGCCAGAGCACCCGAAAAGCAACTATGCTGTCGTAGGGCTCTACTTCTACCCAAACAACGTGGTTGACATTGCAAGGCGCATAAAGCCAAGCAAGCGTGGCGAATTGGAGATAACCACCGTCAACCAGGAGTATCTGAACGATGGCAACCTCAAGGTAAAGACTCTGCAACGCGGCTTCGCATGGCTAGACACCGGAACTCATGACAGCCTGTCAGAGGCAAGCACATTCATTGAGGTTATAGAGAAGAGGCAAGGACTTAAGGTGGCATGTCTTGAGGAAATCGCCTTCAAGAAAGGATGGATTGACAGCGAGCAACTATCAAGTATAGCAGAGCCAATGAGCAAGAACAGCTATGGCAAATACCTTCTGCAACTAGCAGCGGGAAACAAGTAAAGCCAAAACTAAAACAAAATACTTTTTATTGCATAGAACAACAATGGAAGAAAACAAGAAAGCTGTAATATACAATGTACAGCAAGAAAACGAGGAAGAGAATTCATCTTTCGACCTGAAGGCCATATACACTATGGTCATCCTCAACTGGAAATGGTTTGTCCTCTCAATCATAATCTGTCTTGGCTTGGCTGCCATCTACCTAAGATACGCCACGCCGATATATCAGGCTGATGTGAAACTACTCATCAAGGACGACCAGAACAGCCCAAGAAACAGGTCGGCCGCCGCAAGCCAGTTGCTCGCGTCAAACACACTTGGTATAATGAGCAATTCTAACGGTATTGACAACGAGATGGTCATCCTCGGGTCCACGTCACTGGCAAGCGAGGCCGTAAGAGACCTCAAGCTATACGTAAGCTACAAGATGTCCGGAACGGTGAAAGGACACACACTCTACCAGACACAGCCTATCAACATCGACCTCGATGCAAGCAATCTTGACAAGCTCAAGATGCCAATATTCTTGAAAGTGAAGCTCGAGAACGGAAAGTACCACATCACCGGCAAATACACATACGTGCCTAACGACCCTGACAAAAAACCTGTCAATTATAAAATTGACCGTACTGTCGCCCGCCTGCCTTACAACATAAACACAAGCGTAGGCGTAATAAGCTTCAAGCAGAACCCTGCATACAAAATGCCTGACGACAAAACTCTATCGGCTATCATCGTGTCACCACTTATGGCAGGAACAGCCTACACTAAGGCTATGACTGTGAGCCAGACATCAAAGACAACAACAATTGCCGAGATTGTACTCAAGGATGCTGTACCTATGCGTGCTACCGACTATCTCAACCAACTCATCCTATGCTACAACCGCGAGGCCAACGAGGACAAGAACGAGATTGCCATGCGCACAGAACAGTTTATCAACAGCCGCCTGGAGAAAATCAACAGCGAGCTGGGAGCTACGGAAGGCAGCTTGGAATCAACGAAGCGCCGCTATGGCATCATCGACCCCAAGCTCAACTCGGCACAGACTGTGGCAAGTTCTGACACTTACACACAGAAACTTGCTGAGATGAACATGCAAATAGAGCTCCTGCGCAGCATCAATGACTACATGAACGAGCCAGCCAACAAGTACCAGACTCTGCCGTCAAATGTAGGACTGACCGACCAGTCGTCAACAATGCTCATCAACAAATACAACGACATTGCCATTGAGCGCAACCGTCTGCTACGCAGCGCCAGCGAGAACTCTCCGTCTGTTACCCCGCTCACATCACAACTCGACGACCTCACGTCAAGCATACGCCGCGCCATGTCACAGGCACAGCGCAACGCCGAGATACAGCGCAACAGCGTACAGCAACAGTATAATACATATTCAGGACAGATTTCGTCAACACCGGCACAAGAGCGCATCCTTACACAGATTGGCCGTCAGCAGGAAGTGAAATCAGGACTCTACCTCATGCTCCTTCAGAAGCGCGAGGAGAACTCCATCTCGCTTGCAGCTACCGCCGACAAGGGCAAGGTTGTGGACGCTCCGCTCGTAACTGGCAAGATCAGTCCAAAGAGCTCGATTATATTGCTCATTGCATTGGTGCTCGGACTTGCCATTCCTACCAGCATACTGTTCCTCATCAGCTACTTCCGCTACAAGATTGAGGGACACGATGATGTGGCTAAACTCACCACTCTGCCAATCATAGGCGACGTTGCCATCGCAAGCGAGACGGCCAAGACAAAGGCGGACATTGTGGTGCACGAGAACACCAACAATATCATGGAAGAGATTTTCCGCTCCATACGCTCCAACGTGCAGTTCATTCTCAAGGACACACAGAAAGTCATCATGGCAACATCAACGACATCAGGAGAGGGAAAGACGTTCACCACTTCCAACCTTGCCGTAAGTTTCGCACTGCTTGGCAAGAAGGTCGTACTCATCGGACTCGACGTGCGCAAGCCGCGTCTTGCACAGCTGTTTGAGATAAACGACTTCAAGCACGGCATCACCAATCTGCTCGTACACGACAATCCCACCAAGGAAGACATTAAGGAGCAGATTGTCCCGTCGGGCATCAACAAGAATCTCGACTTGCTCATGGCTGGCCCAATCCCGCCTAACCCGGCAGAGCTGGTGTCACGCAAATCGCTTGACACCATTATCAACCTGCTAAAGGAAGACTACGACTATGTACTCATCGACACTGCACCAGTGGGAATGGTTACCGACACTCTAATATTGAGCCGTGTAGCCGACATGACAATATACATGTGCCGTGCCGACTATACAGCCAAGTCAAGCTTCGACCTCATAAACTCGCTTGCAGCGCAGAAAAAACTGCCTAACATCTGCGTCATCATCAACGGTATCGACATGTCGAAGAAGAAATATGGCTATGCCTATGGCTATGGAAAGTACGGGAAATACGGAAAGTACGGGCACTATGGCAGCTACGGCAGCGCAAACACATTCTCAAGCTACGGCACTTATGGCTCATACAGCAACAGTGGCTACGGCAACAAGAACGACAATTCAATAAAGAAGTAAAAAAACAATATTAAAAAAAACTAATATGGTTATAGCTGTTGATTTCGATGGTACTATCGTCGAACACAGATATCCGGCTATCGGTCGCGAAATTCCTTTCGCGACCGAAACCCTCAAGATGCTCATAAAGGAACAGCACAAGATCATTCTATGGAGCGTGCGCGAGGGCAAGCTGCTAGACGAAGCCGTTGAGTGGTGCCGCGAGCGTGGCGTGGAATTCTATGCCATTAACCGCGACTATCCTGAAGAGACGCTTACCAACAACAACCACTTCTCACGCAAGCTCAAGGCCGACCTGTTCATTGACGACCGCAACATTGGCGGACTGCCCGACTGGGGAACCATATATAATATGGTACACAACAAACAGACATGGTATGACATGATGTCACAACAACCGACATTCAACAATGACAAGCCTAAACGTAAAAAGAAATGGGGTATCTTCTAAAGATACCCCATTTCTTTTTACGTACGACGCCACGACGCTACCATTTCCTTACAGTTCAAACCTATACGCGGCACTCAGAGTGAACACACTGTTCCTTGACGACTTGTAGTCCTTTATGTCCTGGAACCCATTCAGTCCGATATTGTAGCGCGCGTCAAGAATGACATTTGAATATTCGTAAGAAACACCTACAGGGATGGAAAACACAACACTTCTCATAGTCTTGTCAAGACTGATTTTTCTTGACACTGGCTCCTCGTATGTTATATTATTGTCTTTGTCCTTTCTATACCCCATTTCGTCATACTTCATCTCGCCTGACAAGGCGAAACCAACCTGAACACCGGCCTTCAAAGCAAAGCCAGGACCGATGTAGGCATTGAGCATGAGCGGCATGTTGATATACTGCAACTGTGTTGACCAGTTGCTATACCCGCTTCCGCTCACGACATTGCCCGACACGTCTGACTCAAAAGAATTGTTCTCATAACGGCAACCCTGCTGCACATAATGTGCACCGAGCATGACCGAAAGGTTAGGCATAAACTGCCAGTCGACATCTACCCCACCAAGAAAACCAGCCTTGTAGCGTGGCGACAAGGGAGTAGTGCCTTCATCTGTGTAAATGTCGTCACCAGGCAAATTGGCTAGGCTAACTCCTATGCGTGGTATAATAGACACCGTGCCCACCCCAGGCTGCTGCGCAATTGCAACAGTTGACATCATCAAAAAGACCGCTGGCAACAATTTTTTTTTCTTATCACTCATATTCAATACTTTATAATTACTTATTTGGCTCCACATGTATCATGACAAACGTGTTCTCGCCAAGCATCTTCTTGATGCGCCGCTCAATGTCCTTAGTCTTGTCGTGGGCATCTAAAAGACTCATGCTTCCGTCCATACGCACATGCACGTCAACAGAAGCTCGGCTACCTATCTTGCGCGTGCGGAGATTGTGCGGGTCGGCAACGTCAGGACATTCAAGAATGGCGGCATAGATTCGCTTCTCGACAGCCTCCGGTAGAGAATTGTCCACAAGCTCGCCAAGACTTGGTTTGAGCTGCTCTATCGAGGCGCGTATTATAAGCACACTCACCACAAGAGCAGCTATAGGGTCGAGCACCGTCCAATGCTCGCCAAGCAACAAAGCGCCACCGATACCAATGGCTGTACCAATAGAAGAGAAAGCGTCACTGCGATGATGCCATGCATTGGCAATTACCGCCTGAGACTCAAGTCTACGCCCCTCATTGCGCGTATACCTGAAAAGCAGCTCCTTTACTACGATTGACAATATTGCCGCACCAAAAGCTATCAACCCCGGCGATTCAAGGCGCGTGCCGTGCAAACACATCCATATCTGCGATACACTGTTCCACATAATGCCAAGTCCCACGAACAGGAGCATCAAACCTATGATGGTAGTGGCAAGTGTCTCGTATTTGCCATGCCCATACTCATGTCCACGGTCCTGCGGCTTGCTCGATATGCGCACGAAAACAATAACGATGAAATCGGTTATGAGGTCGCTGAGCGAATGAATGCCATCAGCAATCATCGCAGAACTTCGTCCCAACACACCAGCTACGAGTTTTGCGACACAAAGCAACACATTTGCTATTGCTCCATACAAAGTCACACGATAGATACGGCGCTCGCGTGCTCCGCCTTCAATGCCAGCCTTAGGCTGGCAAGAGCTTTTCAATGATACCATAGTTATAACGTTGTTAATTCAAATGTTATTGTATTATATTGTATATTTTTTTATAGTTGCCTACAAAAGTATACATATTTTTTCTATGGGCAACCATAACGGTTAATTTATATATTGCAAAGACATAAAAAAAGCAACGGACACCAATGGAGGAATAATATATCCGCCTTTGGTGTCCGTCATAATAATAACGACATTAGA
>CALBYK010000028.1 GCA_937889855.1 uncultured Prevotella sp. | reverse complement strand
TAACTTTTGGGATTACAATCCTAAAAATTATATATAAATTTGGGATTAGCACTAATATATCATGTTGTATAATAGCAACAAGGCAATAAGCTATAATTGCTGATGAGATCTGGATTCTTAGAACCCAACAAGACAACACTTTTCGAGGATAAGGCTATTACAAATGCTAAAAAGCGGACGCGAAGCACTCTGCGTGCCGTCACATCCACTTTCCAATATTACTCCTCCTACTTGCCGCCGATTCCATCGAAACAGAACACACTGCTGCCCGGTAGTTCTACGGTGAGTGGAGTGTCGATATTGATAGGCTTGCCCTCCTTGATGCCAGCTAGAGCATCCTGCACCTTGAACGACTTCGTGAGGACAACAGTGCCCGATACGTTGGCTGGTATGTTGAGGGCTTCGCGCAGAGTGAACGTGTTAGTTTCTGCATCGTTTCCGCCATTACGCAGTGCGAGAGTGGCCTTCTTGCCGTTCCATGCCGCCCATCCATAGACAGCGGTCTTCTTGCCGTTCCATGGGTCGCCGCCCACCCAGTGGGCGTCGGGCAGAACGTCGGCATTCTTGCGTTGCCAATTTATGCACTCGGCGAGGTCAGCCCATAGCTTGCCGCCATTGATACTGTCGAGCAGGGCATAGTCGGTGTAGAGTTCCACCATGCCCGAACCGCAGGCAAAGGCGCAGCGCATCTCGCGCAGACAAGCGTCGTAGGACATATCCTTGCTCACCTGCCCGTGCGACGAGAGGATGAAGCCGTGGGTCATAAGCGTGTTGATAGGACATACGGGCGATGCCGTAACGTATATGTCGTATACCTGCTTGTCGCGATAGGTTATCCAGCGCTCGCGGTCGATGGTGTTGCTGCCAGCCGTCTCCTTGTAGTCGGCATCCTGACGCCATGTGGCGTCGGAATAGTGATACCAGAATGGGCTTGCCCATGTGCCTACGGTAGTGTTGAAGAAGATGTCGCGCTTGAGGTTCTCGCGTATGTAGCGCTCAAGGCGTATGATGCCCTCGGCATTCTCGTTGCCGGTGTCGCCAGGGTCGGGACCAACGGCAGTTCCCTGTGCGGAGATACCGTCGAATTTGAAGAAGCGGAAGTCGCCGTTGTTACGGATGAGATTGGTGGCAGCATCGAGGAACACTTTATAGTAAGCAGGGTTGGACAGCACCATACCGCCTTTGTCCTTCCAATAGTTGCGGCGATAGTCGCCCGACGTGCCGTAGCCGCCCACCGGACCGAGCCATGCACCCACGCCAGCGTTCATCTCGGCAGCCTCGGCAGCGATGTCGCGCATCTCATGTGGAAAACCGGAGTGGAAGGTCCATGTGCCGTAGTTGTCCCATCCGTCGTCGATGACGAAGCTGTTGGGAGCCACGCCATACTTGTCCCAAAGTGCACTCTTCCAGTGCGACACAACGTCGAGCACCTGGTCGGCATTCATATTCTTTGTAGGGTCGGCAGCGTTGTTGCGATCGATGTTTAGCTCATACCACGAGATGTATACGGGGTTGGCACGCCAAGGCACGGCACGCTCACGCTCGGAGTAGGCAAGGAACGAGCGGCGCTTCTGTGTGCAGCGTATGTCGGCATTTGCCTGTGTGCCGTCCTGGGCGACAAGACCCACAACGGCAGATATTTTCCAGTCATCGCCTTGCTTGAGAGTAGTGTTTCGACTCCAAAGCCCATGAATGGAAGCGCCGTCTGTGCCCACGGTGTTGTAGACTACGGGATTCTCTATTCCAGCAAATATCTTGTCGCTGAGGATTATCGAGCCACGCGTGTTGCCTACTACTTTCGGGGCAGAGCCTGCTGCTTGGATGTCGACATTGTATATGAGAGGGACGACGTTGCACATCTTCACATCCTTGTCGGCGGTGAGTTGCAGCTCGGTGCGGAGATAGTGGCTGCCGTCGCGAAGCACAGCCTTCCAAGCGATGTGCAGCGTAGCGTCGCCACACTTATACTCATAGTCGGCAACGAGAGCCTTACCGTTGTAGTGCTCTGCACCACCCACAGCGTTCTCGTCGCCAGTAAGGTTTACCATCTCTACGCTCTTCAGCGTCATGCACGATGCCGGGACATTCTGCCCATCGCCTACCGCAACGGTGAATGGCTCTGTGCCAGCCTTGAGATTCATTGCTTTGGAACCGCCGAAGCAGAGGGCGTTGTCTACTTTCTCGAAAGAAGCAGAAAGCACATTGTTGTAGAGTGTGTAAGTGCCGTCAGACTCTGTAAGTGATGCCTCGCCTACATAAGTCTGCTGCTCAGGATAGATAGCTGCTTTGGTGTAAACAGCCGGTTCTGTAGGCTGAGGGATGTCGGCATAAATATGCGACATCGACATAAGCATGGCTGCAAATAGAATAGATTTATGCATCTGACTGGTTTTTAATGTAGTTAGTGTAGTTATAGTTTGCTAATCTTCGCAGATGATTACAAACGTAAGAGCATCTTCTTGACACTTCCGTCAGAATATCTCAAGATGTTGACTTCTCCGGGACGCGGAGCCGTAAGCCATGCGCCATTGGCAGAATATATGCCTACGAGACGTTTGGGGGATTCTGAGGAGCTTGTAGTGATGGCGGTGGACATCCTGCCGAGACACTTGTAGTTGTTCTCCACAAGGGCGTTTATGAGTTCCTGACCGCGTGTGGCTTTGCCGTTAGACTCGTCCACGCAGAAATCCATAAAGACAACACCCGTAGGTCCTGCCTCGTGAGTGCTTAGATAGTCGATGACAGCTGCATTGGAATGTGTAGCGTTCTCGCGGTAGCCGTCGGCAGTGCTTACGAATCCAGGATAGGCTGATGTGTAGTTCATCACCCATACCACATCCTGCCTACTCTCCGTCTTATGCGTAGTGCTCCATTCAAGGAGTTGTGTCACAGCATCCGCCTTTTTTTGGAATCCGTCAGAGGTCCAGTCGGTCTTGTAATAGTCCTGCATGTAGAGCGGAGCGGAGCTGTCTACGTCATCGTCCATTCCTGTCAACTTGCCTGAGGTCTGCGCATCCCAGTCAAGTTCGCTCGTCCAGCCTTTTATGCATCCACCAGTATAGGGATAGTCGGCATAGCTCTGCCGACTTATGAGAAGCATCTTGCCACGGACTTCGCCTAATGTGAGGTCGCGACGGAAGGGCATAAGATATTCCTTCAAATCGTCGCGCGAGAGCAGTTCCTGAAGAAGGGGCAAATACTTGTCACGGTCTTTGTCGAAGTCGTTGTCGTAATGATAATGAACAAAAGCGAACTCCGAGGGGTGCGCCTGAAGCGAGTCGCGCAGCTGGAAGAGGGCATCGTCAAAACGCAGGTTTGTGGCTGTTATGCCATGGTTGATGTTGATGTAGTCGTCCTTGACACAGGGGCGCAAATCGAAGGCACGTATACCTGCCGACCACTGTTGGCCGAGAGTTATGTCCTGACATTGTGCAAACGCCGCCATGAAGCTGGGATTGATGCCGTTGCCTGTGCCCGAATCGTGTGTTCCTGGCAGCGATAATTGCGATAGATAGACGTTGTCGGGGATGCTCTTCATCCAGTCGGAAGCTGTAATGTTGTTGACGACAAAGAGGGAGAAGGCAACCAAAAAGTATAGTCGTTTCATAATAATTGGCAGTTTTGTTGGTTCATTGTCACAAAGATAGTGCAAATCGAACGCAGAAAATCAAGCTTGCTTGAGCTTTATGCTGAGATGCAGCCTATCTTTTGCAAAGATAACAAAAAAACAGAATACTTACTATCTTAACAATAAAAAAGCGGATGCGTGACACTCCCGGTGCCATCACATCCGCCTATCATTTTTATTCTTTAGTTGACGAGTTGTCAGTTGACGAGTTGACGAGCTATTTGCATCACTCCTTATCTTATGAACTTAGAAAGCCAGCAGCTTGTCTACTTGTCAACTTGCCTCCTTGTCAACTAATCTCCTCCTTAGTCAGCGAGCTTTGCCTTGATGAACTCGCGGTTGAGGCGAGCGATGTTGGCGATTGACTCGTTCTTCGGGCACTCAGCCTCGCAGGCGCGGGTGTTGGTGCAGTTGCCGAAGCCGAGTTCCTCCATCTTGGCAATCATTGCCTTGGCGCGCTTTGCAGCCTCAGGACGGCCCTGCGGCAGGAGAGCGAGCTGGCTTACCTTAGAGCTGACGAAGAGCATTGCAGAACCGTTCTTGCAGGCTGCCACACAGCAACCGCAACCGATACATGTAGCGCAGTCCATAGCCTCGTCGGCGTCTTCCTTCGGGATGAGTATTGCGTTGGCGTCCTGCGGCTGGCCGGTGCGAACGCTCACGTAGCCACCTGCCTGCATAATCTTGTCGAATGCAGAACGGTCTACCATGCAGTCCTTGATAACGGGGAATGCAGCCGAGCGCCATGGCTCAACGGTGATGACGTCACCGTCGTTGAACTTACGCATGTAGAGCTGGCAGGTAGTGGCACCCTGGTTAGGTCCGTGGGGATGACCGTTGATGTAGAGTGAGCACATACCGCAGATACCCTCGCGGCAGTCGTGGTCGAATACGAAAGGCTCGTTGCCTTCCTCGATGAGCTGTTCGTTAAGGATGTCGAGCATCTCAAGGAATGAAGTATCCGTAGGGATGTCCTTCATCTCGCGTGTGTCGAAGTGGCCCTTGTCCTGCGGGCCATTCTGACGCCAATATTTCAGTGTGAATGATATATTTGCCATTTTTGTAATATTTGATAGAAATTAAAGAAGTTAGAGAAGTTAAAGAAGTTAGAGCCAAATGCATTGGTTTAATCGCAGCCTTAGTATTGGCTTTAACTTCTGAGCGTCTGCAGGACGCGATAACTTCTTTTTAATTCTTTAAATTCCGTTTATTAGTTCTTATAGTTACGTGTCTGTACCTTGATTGCCTCATACTCGAGCGGCTCCTTGATGAGCTCAGGAGCAGCCTCGTCGTTGCCCTGATACTCCCAGCAGCCTACGTAGAAGAAGTTCTCGTCGTCGCGCTGTGCCTCGCCCTCAGGAGTCTGGTGCTCCTCGCGGAAGTGACCGCCGCATGACTCCTCGCGTGAGAGGGCGTCGTGTGCGATAAGCTCACCCATGAGGATGAAGTCGCGCAGGTGGATAGCCTTGTCGAGCTCCACGTTCAAGCCTTCCTTCTTGCCTGGGATGAAGAGGTTGGTGTTGAACTCCTTGCGAATCTTCTTGATAAGTTCGATGCCTTCCTCAAGACCCTTCTTTGTGCGGCCCATACCCACATGCTCCCACATGATGTGGCCGAGCTCCTTGTGGATAGAGTCGACAGAACGCTTGCCGTGGATGTTCATCAGGCGGTCGATCTCAGCCTGAACACCCTTCTCTGCCTCGGCGAACTCTGGCAGGTCGGTAGAGAGGTGCGGCCAGATAGCCTGGTCGGCGAGGTAGTTCTGGATGGTGTAAGGAAGCACGAAGTAGCCGTCGGCCAAGCCCTGCATAAGAGCCGAAGCACCAAGACGGTTGGCACCGTGGTCGGAGAAGTTGCACTCGCCGATAGCGAACAGACCGGTGATAGAGGTCATAAGCTCGTAGTCAACCCAGATACCGCCCATTGTGTAGTGGATGGCAGGATAAATCATCATCGGGTTGTAGTAGTCAACGCCGTTGATGTTGTTGGCCTTCTCGCCTGGGTTGACGTCGGTAATCTCCTCGTACATGTCGAAGAGGTTGCCGTAGCGCTGGCGGATAACGTCAATGCCGAGACGGTTGATTGACTCAGAGAAGTCAAGGAACACGGCAAGACCGGTATTGTTCACGCCGTAGCCCTTGTCGCAACGCTCCTTGGCTGCACGCGACGCAACGTCACGCGGAACGAGGTTGCCGAATGCCGGATAGCGGCGCTCGAGGTAGTAGTCGCGGTCTTCCTCAGGAATGTCCGAACCCTTCTTTGTGCCTGCCTGCAGAGCCTTGGCATCCTCAATCTTCTTCGGTACCCAGATACGGCCGTCGTTACGCAGAGACTCTGACATAAGGGTCAGCTTCGACTGCTTGTCGCCGTGTACCGGGATACATGTCGGGTGAATCTGCACGTAGCAAGGATTTGCGAAGTAAGCGCCCTTGCGGTAGCACTGGATAGCTGCTGTACAGTTGCAACCCATAGCGTTGGTAGAGAGGAAGTAGGTGTTGCCGTAGCCGCCGGTAGCGATAACAACTGCGTTGGCAGAGAAGCGCTCGAGCTTGCCCGAAACGAGGTTCTTGGCGATGATACCACGTGCGCGGCCGTCTACGATAACCACGTCTTCCATCTCGTAGCGAGTATAGAGAAGCACGCGGCCTGTGCTCACCTGCTTGGAGAGTGCCGAGTAAGCACCGAGGAGGAGCTGCTGACCGGTCTGACCCTTTGCATAGAATGTACGTGAAACCTGGGCACCACCGAATGAACGGTTGGCAAGCATACCGCCGTACTCACGTGCGAAAGGAACGCCCTGGGCTACGCACTGGTCGATGATGTCGTTTGACACCTCTGCAAGACGGTATACGTTGGCCTCGCGGGCACGATAGTCACCGCCCTTCACTGTGTCGTAGAACAGACGGTATACAGAGTCGCCGTCGTTCTGATAGTTCTTGGCAGCGTTGATACCGCCCTGAGCTGCGATAGAGTGAGCACGACGCGGAGAGTCCTGGATGCAGAAGTTGAGCACGCGGAAACCCATCTCGCCGAGGCTGGCTGCTGCAGAAGCGCCTGCAAGACCGGTACCTACAACGATGATGTCGAGCTTGAGTTTGTTCTTGGGGTTCACCAGACGCTGGTGAGCTTTATAGTTGGTCCACTTCTCGGCCACTGGGCCTTCAGGGATTCTTGAATTTATTGTCTTAGCCATAATTAAATTTACGAATTACGATTTAAGAATTAGGAATTAGCAGCAGAGGCTCGGTGCGCAGCCAAATGCGAAAGCGAGAACTACTACGAGGAAGCCGAGCACGAGGAGTGTTGAGTAAACCTGGCCGATTACCTTCCAACGGTTGAACCATACCTTGCCGTTCCAGCCGAATGTCTGCATTGCACTCCAGAATCCGTGTGTGAGGTGCAGCCAGAGAGCCACAAGCCAGATGATGTAGAGCACTACGTAAACCGGGTTCTTGAATGTCTCCTGAATCCAGCCGAAGCCGTCAGCAGGTGCGCATACGCCCTCGAAACCGAGAAGCTCGGCGAACATCATGTTGTACCAGAAGTTGAACAGGTGGAGCAACAGACCGAGGATGACGATGATGCCGAGAACAAGCATGTTCTGTGATGCCCACTCTACCTTTGCAGGCTTTGCCACTACCTCGTAGCGGTTGTTGCCACGGGCGGCACGGTTCTGCATCGTGAGCCAGAAAGCGTAGACGATGTGGATCACTGCGAGTGCAGCAAGACCGAGTGTTGCAACTACGGCATACCAGTTGGCGCCGAGGAATTCACAGATCATGTTGTAGGCGTCTCCCGAGAAGAGAGCGGCAACATTCATTGACATGTGGAATGTCAGGAATAGAACAAGCGCGATGCCGGTTACAGCCATCACTACCTTTCTACCAATAGATGAATTGATTAACCACATAAATGATTTGAATTTAAATTATTAAAATGTTAGAATTATTGATTCCAATATTCAATGTTGGCGACACCTCGCGGCGATGCCCTGGGAAGGATGGGCTTATATTTCTTCATGGAGATTCCGGCTTTTGGACATCCTGTGCCCGTGGAGGAATATATAATACGTGCGCCCAAATTCGCGCCATACTATATAATAGGTATAAGCCCTTTCCTTACAGACTGCAAAAATACTGAAATTTGATGATAAATCAAACTATTTCACTCCAAAAATCATTTTTTATTCTTAATTTTGCGAGCATAAAATGTGGCGGAGGTCTCCGGTCTCCGCGTAAAGAAGACTATCGCACAAGGCAAGAATGTTATTTACGTTTTTTGCCTGATGCGGAGGCCGGAGACCTCCGCTACTTTTTTTAAGCAATTCAAACATATATGAATCTCAACTACGACGTTATCGTCATCGGCGGTGGCCACGCCGGATGCGAGGCTGCAACGGCGGCGGCGCGCATGGGCGCGAAGACATGCCTCGTGACGATGGACATGAATAAGATTGGACAGATGAGCTGTAACCCTGCCGTGGGCGGCATTGCCAAGGGACAGATTGTGCGCGAAATCGACGCATTGGGCGGAGAGATGGGACTGGTCACGGACGCCACGTCAATTCAGTTCCGTATGCTCAACCGGGGCAAGGGACCTGCTGTATGGAGTCCACGCGCGCAATGCGACCGCGGCAAGTTCATATGGGAGTGGCGCACTCGACTCGACCATATGGAAGGTCTTGAAATATGGCAGGACGAGGCAACAGAGCTGCTCGTAGAAAATGGCGAGGCTGTGGGCGTAAGGACGATATGGGGCGTGACTTTACACGCCAAGGCTACAATCATAACTGCTGGGACATTCCTCAACGGACTCATGCACGTGGGACACAACAAGGTGCCGGGAGGCAGATGCGCCGAACCGGCTGTGCTTCACTTCACGGAGAGCATCACACGCCATGGCATCACGTCGGCAAGGATGAAGACCGGCACACCAGTGCGTATAGACAAGCGTAGCGTGCATTTCGAGGATATGGAGGAACAACCTGGCGAAACCGACTACCACGGCTTTTCGTATATGACCGCTCCAAGGCACCTGAAGCAGTTGCCTTGCTGGACCACTTACACCAACAAGGATGTGCACGACACGCTGCGCGCCGCAATAGCCGACTCCCCGCTCTACAACGGACAAATCAAGTCGACTGGCCCGCGCTACTGTCCATCAATAGAGACGAAACTCGTCACATTCCCCGACAAGGAGCAACACCCGCTCTTTCTTGAGCCTGAGGGCGAGGACACAAACGAGATGTACCTTAACGGCTTCTCATCATCCATGCCCATGGACGTGCAACTCGCTGCTCTGAAAAAGATACGCGCGTTCCGCGACATCAAAGTGTATCGGCCTGGCTATGCCATAGAATACGACTATTTCGACCCGACGCAGCTCAAGCCGTCATTGGAGTCGAAGATTGTAAATGGACTCTTCTTCGCCGGACAGGTGAACGGCACGACAGGATATGAGGAGGCTGGCGGACAGGGAACGATTGCCGGCATCAATGCCGCGCTATTATGTGGTGGGTCGGAGCCTTACATAATGAAGCGCGACGAAGGATACATCGGTGTACTTATCGACGACCTCACCACAAAGGGCGTTGACGAGCCTTACCGCATGTTCACATCACGTGCAGAGTACCGCATACTGCTCCGACAGGACAATGCCGACGCGCGACTCACCGAGAAAGCCTACAATCTCGGCATCGCCACACGAGAGCGCTACGACCACTGGCTGCGCAAAAAGGAAGAGATCGAACGCATCGTTAGTTTCTGCACAACGACCAACGTGAAGCCACGCGACATCAACGTCGCTCTCGAATCATTCGGAACGACACCGATGCAGTTCGGTTCCACCATCGCGAGTCTTGTCGCCCGTCCGCAACTCGGCATCAAGCAACTCGCCTCCGCCATTCCTTCCCTACAGGCTGCGCTTGAGACAGGTGACGAAAGACAGGAGGAGATTGTGGAGGCAGCCGAGGTGCTGATGAAGTACGAGGGCTACATCAAGCGCGAGCGGCTAATAGCCGACAAAATGCACCGTCTTGAGGACATACGCATTAAAGGACACTTCAAGTATGACCAGCTCCACGAGATATCAACCGAGGGCAGACAGAAACTGACGCGCATCGATCCCGAAACACTCGGACAGGCATCGCGCATCCCCGGTGTGTCACCGAGCGACATAAACGTACTACTGGTTCTTATGCACAGGTAAGGACAGGGGAACAGGCTACAGGTTCCACGTGAAACAAAAACAATAACAAACACATAATAAGCCATTGAAAATGAACAACAAATTATTGCTTGACAATCTGCGTTGCATACCAGATTGGCCAAAGAAGGGAGTCAACTTCCGCGATGTCACAACACTCTTCAAGAACAATGCTTGCCTAAAAGAGATTTGCGACGAAATGTACGATCTATACAAAGACAAGGGCATCACGAAGATTGTCGGCATCGAGTCGCGCGGTTTCGTTATGTCGTCCGCCCTTGCCTTGCGCTTGGGAGCCGGCGTTGTGCTTTGCCGCAAACCCGGCAAACTTCCTTGCGACACCGTACAGGAGAGCTACGCCAAGGAGTACGGCAAGGACACTATCGAGATTCACAAGGATGCCATAGATGAGAACGACGTTATCCTACTCCACGACGACCTGCTCGCTACAGGCGGCACAATGAAGGCTGCATGCAACCTTGTAAAGAAGTTCCGTCCTAAGAAGGTATACTGCAACTTCATCATCGAGCTCGTAAACGAGGGGCTCAACGGACGCGAAGGTTTCGACAAGGATATCGAAATCACATCGCTCATCAAGATTTAACAGGACATCCAACAGGGAGAGGAGGAACGCCCTCGCCACGACAGGCCCCACACATAAAGAGGGGACGTACTCATTTCCGCTTTTATTGTCGGGAGTGAGGACGTCCCCTCTCCAAGTTATACAGGTTGCAGTTCCACGTGAAACAAAACAGGACAAATCATTTAGTTTCAAAGCACTTACAGGCAGTACAGGCAAGCAATACAACAGGAAAACATGACAAAAGAAGAAAACACCAAGCGCATTGAGCGGCTGAAGAACATTGTGCTCAACATGCCCGACAAGCCAGGCAGCTACCAGTTCTACGATGCATCGCACACTATTATATATGTGGGCAAGGCAAAGCGGCTGAAGCAGCGCGTGTCGAGCTACTTCCACAAGGAGGTGGACAGGTTCAAGACCAAAGTGCTCGTGTCAAAGATTGAGGACATAAGCTACACGGTCGTGAACACCGAGGAGGACGCGCTGCTGCTCGAGAACAGCCTTATCAAAAAATACAACCCACGATACAACGTGCTCTTGAAGGACGGCAAAACCTACCCAAGCATCTGCATCACCAACGAGTATCTTCCGCGAGTGTTCAAGACCAGGCAGATAAACAAGCGCTTCGGAACGTTCTTCGGCCCCTACTCACACACGGGAAGCATGTTTGCCGTACTCGAATTGATACACAAGCTCTACAAGCCGCGCACATGCCGACAACCTATCACAAAAGAGGGTATCGAGCAGGGAAAGTACAAACCGTGCCTTGAATACCACATCCACAACTGCAAGGCACCGTGTTGCGGTAAACAGTCGCTGGAGGATTATCAAGCAGCCATAGCACAGGCGCGAGAGATTCTGAAGGGCAACACGCGCGAGCTGTCGCAGCACGTCTACGAGGAGATGCAGCGCAAGGCTTCTGAACTGAAGTTTGAGGAGGCAGAGGAACTGAAGCAGAAGTATCTGCTCATAGAGAGTTTCTGTGCCAAGAGTGAGGTGGTGAGCCACACTATCACGGACGTTGATGTATTCACCATCATCGACGACGACCTCAACCGCACGGCATTCATCAACTACATTCACGTGAAGAACGGCGCCGTGAACCAGAGTTTCACATTTGAATACAAACGAAAACTCGATGAGTCAGACCGAGAACTGCTTCTCACCGCCATTCCCGAAATACGCGAGCGATTCCAAAGCAAAGCAAAGGAAATCATCGTGCCATTCGATATGGACTGGGAACTGAGCGAGGCAAAATTCTTCGTGCCGCAGCGTGGAGACAAAAAGCATCTCATCGAACTTGGCGAGATGAACTGTAAGCAATATAAATTCGACCGCCTGAAACAGGCGGAGAAACTCAATCCCGAACAGAAGCAGACGCGCCTCATGAAAGAGCTCCAGCAAAAGCTCCAACTGGAAAAACTCCCCTACCAAATCGAATGTTTCGACAACTCCAACATCTCAGGCACCGATGCCGTGGCTGGATGCATCGTCTACAAAGGAATGAAACCCTCGCGCAAGGACTACCGCAAATACAACATCAAGACCGTCGTCGGGCCAGACGACTACGCATCAATGCAGGAGGTTGTGCGCCGCCGCTATTCACGAATGATGGAGGAAGGAACAGCCCTACCCGACCTAATCATCACTGACGGTGGATTGGGACAGATGAGCGTCGTGCGCGAAGTCGTAGAAGATGAACTTGGGCTGCACATCCCTATTGCCGGACTCGCCAAGGACGACCGCCACCGCACCAATGAGTTGTTGTTCGGTAATCCGCCAAAAACGATAGGTTTGAAAACCGATTCAGAACTATTTCACGTACTTACACAGATACAGGACGAGGTGCACCGCTATGCCATACAGTTTCACCGCGATAAACGATCAAAACACGCTCTTCATAGTGAACTCGACGATATACCTGGCATAGGGCCTAAGACACGCGACACGCTTCTCAAGAGATTTAAGAGCGTAAAACGCATACGTGAGGCTTCGCTTGAGGATTTGACAGATACCATCGGAGCAGCCAAGGCAAAGCTAATAAAGGGACATTTCGAATAATTGGGAGAGGAAACGCCCAACTCCCAGTTATTGTTGCCCATTCCAACTTTTTGCACTATCTTTGCAGAAAATAGGCAGCATCTCAGTAATAGAAACAAGCTTGTTTTTTATCGCTGAGGTTTGCACTATCTTTGCATAACGAATAAGAACAAGAATTAAAAATTCATTTATGAGAACAGTCATACAACGTGTACAACACGCATCAGTCACCATAAATGGTAGTGTCAAGTCCTCCATTGGCTATGGTTTTCTATTGCTCCTTGGCATAGAAGAAAACGACACTTCTGAAGATGTGGATTGGCTCGTAAGGAAGATTGCTGCACTACGCGTATTCGACGACGAGAACGGCGTTATGAATCGCTCCATTCTCGACATTAGGGGCGAGGCTTTGGTAGTTAGCCAGTTCACGCTCTATGCCTCCTACAAGAAAGGTAACCGCCCATCGTGGTTTCGTGCTGCTCGCCACGAGATTTCTATTCCTCTATACGAAGAATTTTGCCATAAGTTGTCCGACACGCTCGGCCAACCAGTGGGTACGGGAGAGTTCGGAGCCGACATGAAGGTGGAGCTGCTCAACGACGGTCCGGTTACTATCTGCATGGACACGAAAAACAAGGAGTAAGCCATAATAAAAAAGGTTGGGAATGATAATATCAAGAAAGAAAATTATCTATGAACATAAGACTAAAAAGTGCCATTTCATGTTGCCTGACCGTGGGTGTATTAGGACATATCTCCAGCAAATTCATTAGTGTGAACCATACCATCGCCGACACGATATTCTCCGCTGCTATGGTCATTGGACTTATCGGCACCAGCTTTTTCAATTGGTGTGAACAACGAGCAAGACACAAAGGAAATGGCAAACGCGCGGTATACATCGCCAGCACAGCATATTTCATATTCATCGTGATACTTTGCATTTGGGTAATACTCGAAAAACTCGAAATATTATGACTATAAAAGAAGCACAAGAGGCAGTAGACCGCTGGATAAAAGAGTATGGCGTGCGCTACTTCTCCGAATTGACAAACATGGCTTGCCTCACCGAAGAGGTGGGCGAACTCGCACGCATCATGGCTCGCCGCTACGGCGACCAAAGCTTCAAAGAAGGCGAAAACCAAGACCCATCGGAAGAGATGGCAGACATTTTATGGGTGCTCATCGCACTCGCCAACCAGACCGGTGTTGATCTTACAGAAGCTCTCCAAAAGAGTATTGAGAAGAAGACTCGCCGCGACAAAGACCGCCACCGCAACAACCCGAAACTTACAAGTAAATAACCACAACTTAACAAAGCCTAAGAAGGCTTAGCAAAGTCTTGCAATGTCTAATAAGAGGCTTAGCAAGACCAAAGAAGGCTTAGTAAGGCTTATAAAAAACTCAATAAATAATTATGGGAATAATCAAAGACATCATCCTGAACGATCAGGAGAGCCAAAAGGCAAAGCAGGCTCCAAGCAAGTATGAATATGCCCTTGCCAAGTACAACACCAACATAGACGACCAGGCGGTGCGCGACGCCGTGCGCAAGATTATCGCCGAGAAGGTGCCCGGGAACGACACGATGGACGTGAAGCGTTTCCTCTTCGGCAGCATCGAGCTGACCACGCTGAAGACCACAGACTCCGAGACAAGCGTGCTCGCCTTCACAGAGCGTGTCAACGATTTTGACAACGAGTATCCCGACCTTCCCCACGTGGCTACAATCTGCGTCTATCCGTGCTTTGCCAAGACCGTGGCAGAGTCGCTTGAGGTCGACGGTGTGGAGATAGCCTGCGTGAGCGGCTCGTTCCCCTCTTCACAGGCCCGCATCGAGGTGAAGATAGCCGAGACATCGCTTGCCGTTGCCGACGGCGCTACCGAGATTGACATCGTCATGCCGGTAGGCAAGTTTCTCTCGGGCGACTACGAGGGAGTGTGCGATGACATCGCCGAGCTGAAGGCTGCCTGCGGCGAGTCGGTGCCAATGAAGGTCATCCTCGAAACTGGTGCCATAAAGACAGCGTCAAACATCAAGAAGGCTTCCATCCTCTCCATGTATGCAGGAGCCGACTACATCAAGACTTCCACCGGAAAGCTCGAGCCTGCCGCGACGCCCGAGGCTGCCTACGTGATGTGCCAAGCCATCAAGGAATACTACGACGAGACGGGCATACAGATAGGTTTCAAACCTGCTGGCGGCATCAACAGCGTTATGGACGCAATCATCTACTACACCATCGTGAAAGAGGTCCTGGGCGAGAAATGGCTCACAAATAAATGGTTCCGCCTCGGCACCTCACGCCTTGCCAACATGCTTCTCAGCGAGTTGAAGGGCGAACAGATTAAGTTCTTCTAAGGAAGAGGCTAAGCCTCTCTGGAATATAAACCTCTCTGGAATATAAACCTCTCTGGAATATAAGCCTCTCTAAGCCTATTTATGCCTTCTTATGCCAAGGCTTAAAGAGGCTCAAGAAGGCTTATCCTAAGAAGCCCCAGAGAGCCTTATCCTAAGAAGCCCCCAAAAGGCTTATCCCCCCCACTAAATAAATCTTCAGATTTATCCACTACCCTAATCCCATAACTACTATGCCAGCCCCATTTCTCCCTCACGGAGGTTCCTACAAGAACCTTATTGCCTACCAAAAGGCCGAGTGTGTCTACGACGTTACTTTTTATTTTGCCCATCATTTTCTTGAGAAAGGCGACCGTACTATCGACCAGATGGTGCAGGCTGCACGTTCAGGCAAGCAAAATATTGCCGAAGGTGCAGCAGCAGGAAACACATCCAAGGAAACAGAAATAAAACTAACCAATGTTGCCAAGGCAAGTCTGCAAGAACTACTTGTTGACTATGAGGACTTTTTGAGGGTCAGAAGACTTGAGCAATGGCAAGCAACCGACCAACGTCTTGCACAAGCAAAACGCGCTTGTGCCGCCCATAACGACAGCGCTTACTACAGGAAAGCCCTACCCGACCGATCCGCAGAAACCATCGCCAACATCGCCATAACTCTTATCCACCAGACCGACTGGCTACTCGGAAAACTTATCGAGAAACTTGAAATAAAATTTGTGGAAAACGGCGGTATGCGAGAACAAATGACAAAGGCAAGAAAAGAATATAGAGGTTATTAGACAAATAAGCAACCTTTAGCCTTGTTAAACCTCTTTAAGCCATGGCATAAGAAGGCATAAAGAGGCTTAGCAAGGCATAGTGCTTAGCAAGGCATAAAGAGGCTTAGCAAGGCTTAAAGAGGGGCTTCCCCTCTACTTGCTTCTCTTTATCACAAAGTCCAGATAGGCTTGCAGTGCCGCCTTCACTTCCGGCTGCGCCACTTTCTCATCCAGGAACCTCTGTGCCTCCTTATGAAACTCCCACATTCTGCGCTCGGCATACTCAATGCCACCTTTCTCCTTGGTATAAGCCACAAGCCGCACTATCTCGTCGGCTGTCACGGTATGAGCCTTCACCTTAAACGCAAGCTCCTTCATTGTCGCATCGCCACCGTTGTTCACGGCGTATATCACGGGCAACGTGAGCTTACCCTCAGCCATGTCGTTGCCCGTAGGCTTGCCTATCTCAGTGGAGTCGTAATAGTCGAAGATGTCGTCGCGTATCTGGAAGATGATGCCGAGGTTCTGTCCGAACAGTTTCGCCGCCTTCACGTCTTCGTCCGACGCTCCCGACGACAACGCGCCTATGCCAGCGCAAGCCTCGAAGAGGGCTGCCGTCTTCTGCTTTATCACGTCATAATACACGTCCTCCGAGATGTCCTTGCGACCGATGTTCGAGAGCTGGAGTATCTCGCCATCGGACAGTGTGCGGCCGAGTTCGGCAAGATATGTCACTATCTGCTCCGAGTGTGTGCGCGCCACGCATAGCAATGCCGTGGAGAGTATGTAGTCGCCCACAAGCACCGCCACCTTGTTGTCGTAAGTTGCGTTTACCGATGCCTGCCCGCGGCGCTCCGCGCTCTCGTCCACCACGTCGTCATGCACGAGCGAAGCGGTGTGGAGCAGTTCCAAACCTACGGCGGCGTTCTGTGTGGCATGGGTTATCTGCCCGAAATTCTTTGCCATGAGCAGTATCAGCATCGGGCGCATGCGCTTGCCGGCACGCTTGCGTATGTGCTCAAGCGCCGAGCCGAGCAGTCCGTCATCGTGGGAGAGCGACTTGTTGAAAAGACTTATAAAATCGGCGAGTTCCGCCTCTATGGGTTGCTTTATAATTGACAGATAATCCATTGTATTATATTATTTCGTACAAAGTTACTGATTTTGCCGTTATTAGTGACATTTTTTTTGTAATTTTACACCAAAACAATAATAATATACAATGGAAAAGCTTTTTCTTCTCGACGCCTACGCGCTCATCTACCGCGCCTACTACGCGTTCATCAAGAACCCCCGCATAAATTCCAAGGGCATGAACACTTCTGCCGTCATGGGCTTCGTCAACACGCTCAACGAGATTCTCACCAAGGAGCGCCCCACCCACATCGGTGTTGCCTTCGACCACGGCAAGACCTTCCGCGACGAGGCTTTCCCTGCCTACAAAGCGCAGCGCGAGGAGACGCCTGAGGACATACGCGCCTCGGTGCCCGTCATCAAGGACATCATCGCCGCCATGCGCATCCCCATCCTGCAGGTCGACGGCTTCGAGGCCGACGACGTGATTGGCACGCTCGCGACGAAGGCAGGGGCTGCCGGCATCACCACCTATATGCTCACGCCCGACAAGGACTATGGCCAGTTGGTCAAGGACAACGTCTTCATGTTCCGCCCGCGCCACGGTGGTGGCTACGAAACGATGGGACCTGCAGAGGTTTGTGAGAAGTACGCTCTCTCCTCCCCTGCCCAGATCATCGACCTCCTTGCCCTAATGGGCGACTCTGCCGACAACTTCCCCGGCTGTCCGGGCGTCGGCCCGAAGACCGCCGCAAAGCTCATCACCGAGTTCGGAAGCATCGACTCGATGCTCGACAACTCCGCGAAGATTAAAGGCAAACTGCGCGAAAAGGTGGAGGGTGCCGTCGACGACATACGTATGTCGAAGTTTCTTGCCACCATCCGCACCGATGTGCCCATCGACCTCGACCTCGACTCCTTGAAGGTTGAGGAGCCCGACACTGCCCGACTCGCCGAAATCTTCACCGAACTGGAGTTTAAGAGTCTTCTCGATAAATTTGTAAAGAAGCCTCAACAAGTGCAAAAAACAGTTAACCAACAACTCGATCTCTTTGCCGAAAATCCGACCGACGATGCAGCCGATACGGAATTTTCGAGTTTTGAGAGTCTAAAAACGGTTCAACACGACTATCAACTCGTTGAAACAGAAGAAGATGCGCATAAATTATTTGACTTTTTTATTACAAAACAAATTCTCAGTTTAGATACAGAGACCACTTCGGTCAATCCAATTGACGCCGAATTGGTAGGTTTGAGCTTCTCCGTCGAGGAAGGAAAGGCTTTTTACGTGGCAATTCCGGCAGAACGTGAAAAAGCGGAAAGAATTGTTAATATATTTAAACCGCTGTACGAAAGCGACAAAATCCTGAAAATCGGACAAAACATCAAGTACGACATGGAGGTGCTCATGAACTACGGCGTGCGGCTTGCTGCCCCAATGTTCGACACCATGCTCGCCCACTATGTGCTCCAGCCCGAACAGAAGCACAACATGGACATTCTCGCCGAGACGCTCCTCCACTACCAGACCGTACACATCGACGAGCTTATCGGACCCAAGGGAAAGTCGCAGAAGAACATGCGCGACCTCTCGCCTGCCGACATCTGCGACTATGCCGCCGAGGATGCCGACATCACGCTACGCCTCTACAACGTGCTCAAGCCACGCCTGAAGGAAGCAGACATAGAGGAACTGTTCTACAAAATAGAAATGCCTCTCGTGCCGGTGCTTGCCGAGATGGAGATGAACGGCGTGCGACTCGACACCGACGCGCTTGCCGAGACATCGAAGATTCTCACCGGAC
Source organism: uncultured Prevotella sp. (assembly GCA_937889855.1). Classification (GTDB taxonomy): domain Bacteria; phylum Bacteroidota; class Bacteroidia; order Bacteroidales; family Bacteroidaceae; genus Prevotella. Next base: position 40,174 of record CALBYK010000028.1, on the reverse strand, counting down.
GCATGAAGCAGATAGAGAAGAACATCTACGAGCTTGCCGGACACGAGTTCAACATCGCGTCGCCTAAGCAGGTGGGCGAGGTGCTCTTCGGCGAGATGAAGATTGTGGACAAACCGAAGAAAACAAAGACCGGACAATACGTCACATCCGAAGAGGTATTGCAGCAGCTACGCTCCAAGGCTCCCATCGTTGAGGACATACTCGAGCACCGTGGCTTGAAGAAACTCCTCGGCACCTACGTAGACGCTCTACCTAAGCTGATAAACCCGCGCACGGGCCACATCCACACCTCGTTCAACCAGGCCGTCACGGCCACCGGCCGTCTCTCTTCTTCCGACCCGAACCTGCAGAACATCCCCGTGCGCGGCGAGGACGGCAAGGAGATACGCAAATGCTTCATACCCGAACCTGGTTGTCTGTTCTTTTCTGCCGACTACTCGCAGATTGAGCTGCGCGTCATGGCGCATCTATCGGGCGACAAGAACATGATAGAGGCATTCCGCGAGGGCTACGACATCCACGCCGCCACCGCCGCGCGCATCTACAAGGAGGACATCGCCGACGTGACGCGCGACCAGCGCACCAAGGCAAAGCGAGCCAACTTCGGCATCATCTACGGCATCACCGTATTCGGACTTGCCGAGCGGCTGGAGATATCGCGCGACGAGGCAAAGCAGCTCATCGACGGCTATTTCGAGACGTTCCCGCAAGTACACGAGTACATGGAGAAGGCAAAAGAATTAGCCCGCAAGCACGGCTACGCCGAGACTTTCTTCCATCGCCGCCGCTACCTGCCCGACATCACGTCGCACAACGCCACCGTGCGCAACTTCGCCGAGCGCAACGCTATCAACGCTCCAATACAAGGCTCCGCCGCCGACATCATAAAGATTGCGATGATAAGGATTTACGAGCGCTTCCGCCGCGAGAATATCAAGTCGAAAATGATTCTCCAGGTACACGACGAACTAAACTTCTCCGTGCTGCCCGAAGAGAAAGAACGCGTGGAAAAGATTGTGCTTGAAGAAATGCAGAACGCCTATCCCCTGCGCGTGCCACTCGTGGCTGACTCGGGCTGGGGAGAGAACTGGCTGGAGGCGCACTAAAGGAAAACTGACGATACCAGCAAGCATTCAAATATAATCAACAAAACGCTTGTTGGTATTAAATATATTTTCTATCTTTACGCCATCAATCTAAAAACAATAAGACATGGAAGCAACTATAAACCAGAACTATATAGTAGATAACTATTGGAACCTGCTTAAAGACCTAAGCGACAACGTGAAGCTTGCGCTTATAAGCAAACTAAGTTCGTCCATAGCCTCAAAAAAAGAATATAAGGCGAAAGAACTAAAACTCTCCGATTTCTATGGAAGCATGGCAGACGTGCCGTTTCCTTCCATAGAGGAAATACGTGACACAATGAAAGACGAGGACAAGGATATAAGCCAGTTCTGCTTATGAAAAGATATTTGCTTGACACAAACATCTGCATTGCCATATTAAGAAAGAATCCTAATGTTGCTGCCAACATCTCGAAAATAGACATATCGCAATGCTATATATCAGAGATAACTCTGATAGAGCTTAAAGTTGGAGATGTTTTAGGCAAAGCAAAAGCCCCACAAGGCAAATATGTAAATCAGCATATTGAGGATTTTACATCGAAACTTACTATTCTGCCCATAAGTACGGCTATAAATTTCTTTGCGGAAGAAAAGGTAAGACTGCAACTTGCTGGGACTCCAGCCCACAACAATTTTGACTTGCTCATTGGCTGTACTGCCGTTGCCAATGGCATGACAATGGTAACAGACAATATCAAGGACTTCAAAAATATACGTGGAATTAAGATAGAAAACTGGATAAGATAAACCATAATTTAGTTTTATTTCGTAACTTTGCATTGTTAACGCCGCCTTTCAGCAACCAGAGTTGGCGGAAATGTCAAACTTAAAAATATTCAGCAAGAAACAGACAGTACACAACAAACAGAAACGCAAACAATGGGCTGCACCACATCTATATGGTGACAATCCACAAAAACTCAGAGTTAAAAACGGGTTGACCCATACCCACAAAAACTTAAACCACGAGTGCGTTCCGTTCTTGTTACTTTTTAGATATTGAGCTTTTAGCTCTTGTTCTCTTACATCAGAATACCGCCAATATTCAACAACACGAGAACAAGCAGTTGGGAAGGTTCACGCTTTATGGCGTGAGCCGTTCTGTGCTTGTACGTGTTGTTAGGCCACTTGGCGGTAGCCTTGATGTAAACAAGCCACGAACGGTTGCACGCCTTTTTATATATAAAAAATGAAAAAATTTTTACTTTTATTACTCTACATCATATGCTTTTCAAATATGAATGCGCAAAAGTTTTATTCAACAAATGATGTTGATGTTTCATGGAAATACTGGTCTGAAGAAAATAGTTGGGACTACTTGATTGATAACGGTGAGAAAATTCCTTACTCAGCCGCACCATATCTAAGAGGGGGAGGGAATTATTTTGTTGGACCTGATGAAATATGCTATACATATTTTAAAAATGGCAAATTCTTAGTACTTACTATGTCTGAAGAAGAAGGACTAAGATTAAGAACAGGATACAGTGCGGAAAAAATAGGTAAAGGTTTTGAATACATTAAGAATTGCTCCTGGTATGAGATTGATTTTGAACATATAGTATATGACAGCACTTTTAATCGCATTATGATACCATGTGGTATAGACGAAAACGGATATCACAACGCTATATGCATTGATTTTGACAATACATCATCTCACGTCAAATCTGTTAAGAACAATAATGATAGCCAACCCACAAATTATTATGATTTAGAAGGAAATATCATCAATCCTGATAATTACAAAGGGAATATTGTCATAAAACGACAAGGCTGCAAAGCCCAAAAATATATTAACAAGTAAAAGCAATAACCCTATCACTATACTTACGTATAGCGATAGGGTTGCTATGTTTAATCAAAATACGCCACAGCCTACAACATGAAATGCAAACATTCCCGCAACACACACTTCCTTGCCGTCTCCTCGTCCACATCGGGATACATCTTCTTGAAAGCTTCCTTGCGAACAAGATACACTTTTCTATAATGCGAGCCTATGCCATACCATATAGCCATCCAAGCGATGAAAAACAATATGGATACAAAGAAGTCTATTCCATCATCTACAATTACTCTTAAATGGAAGTCGTTGGATATGAAATCAATACCCAACAGCACCACAAGAAAAAGTATCCATACGCCCATTGCAAGAATGCCATAGAACCTGTAACTTTTATCTTTCATAACTTTCAATATTTAGATTGTTTGACAATACCTTAATAGACAATGCGAATTTACAAACAATCTGTGAAAAAAGCAATCGTTTCACAACAGAAATCCGCAATTTAATCCACAAAATCTGTGGCGGAGGTCTCTGGCCTCCGCTGCACCCAATTATTACTACTTCTCCGCATTTGCGGATTACTTCATCGCCGCTTGCTGCGGAGGCCGGAGACCTCCGCCACGGGATAGCGTCCTACACCCTCAGTTCCATGTCCAGATGCAGCAGCCCTTCCATCATGAACGGCTCCGACGTGGCGCGGAAGCCGAACTTCTCATAGAAGTGCTGCTTGGTGAGCTGCGCCTCTATCTCTATGAGGCGCGTGTCGGAAAACCGCTCACGCGCCACGTCCAGTGCCGCCTGGAATATCATCGTGCCGTAGCCCTTACCGCGCACGGTGCTTATCACGCGCCCTATGCTCAGATTTTTCATCTTCGTGCCGCCAGGACACACGCGGCTCAGGGCGACAATCTTGCCGCTGCCGTCGGTGAGCCACAGATGTATGGCATCCAGGTCGTTGTAGTCGATGTCCTGGTATACGCACTCCTGCTCCACCACGAACACGGCGGAGCGCACGTGCAGCAGGTCATAAAGTTCCCGTGTGGTGAGCTGCTGGAAAGTCTTTATGTGAAGAGTGAGTCCACACTCAAGTAATTTTGATTCTAACATAATGCAAAATTACACTTTAATTTCGTAACTTTGCATCATTACAAATTTATTCCCTACATTTGCAGTGTAAACAACTAACACCCACGCTTATGCCAAAGTTCATCAACCCATTCTCCGACTGGGGATTCAAGAAAATCTTCGGGCAGGACATCAACAAGGACTTGCTAATCAAGTTTCTTAATGACCTGCTCGATGGCGAGATCTGCATTGCCGACCTTACATTCCACGACAAGGAGCAGCCACCAGAGTTGCGCGACATGCGCGGTATCATCTACGACATCTACTGCACCACCGACACGGGAGAACACGTAATAGTAGAGATGCAGAACCAGTTCCAAGAATACTTCACCGACCGCTCACTATTCTACGCCGCACGCACAATAGTCAACCAAGGAGTGAAGGGAGCGGAGTGGAACTATGAGCTGCATCCCGTCTACACAATATGCTTTATGAACTACAAGGCAGGAGAGCCTGAAGTGCAGAAGTTCCGTACCGACGTGGCACTGATGGACATGCAGAATGCAAACAAGTATTCCGACAAGCTGCGCTTTGTATATCTCATGCTGCCACTCTTTGAGAAGGAGGAACATGAATGTGAAAACGATTTCGAATGCTGGATTTATATACTTAAAAATATGAGTACTTTTGAAAGAATGCCGTTCCAGGCACGCAATGCCGTCTTCAAGAAACTTGCCGAGATTGCCGACATTTCCGCCCTCAGCAAAGAGGACCGCGACAAATACGATGAGAGTATAAAGAATCTGCGCGACTACCAAGCCACAATGGATTCTGCAAGAAAAAAAGGGATGGCTGAAGGTATCAAGGAGGGTATCCAAAAAGGCATCAAGGAAGGCATCCAAAAAGGTATCAAGGAAGGCATCAAGGAAGGCATCAAGGAAGGCATCAAGGAAGGCATCAAGGAAGGAGCCAACAAGCGTAACAAAGAGATTGCCAAGAACCTTATCTCCATAGGGCTTCCTGTGGCACAGATTATTCAGGTTACCGGACTGTCGGAAGATGAAATAAGTAATCTTATGAATTAGGTAGCGCTTGCTTCTGGACTATATCATCTTGCAAACAATACCATCATAACATTGTATGAGAAACATATCAAGCAGTAGGAAAGCACGAAGCGTATTCCTGCTGCTTTTTTTACAGCCACCTCATCAGTATGTCCCACACCGCCACTATATGGCACACCGATCCGGCGAGCACGAAGAAGTGGAATACGGTGTGCATGAACCGCCGCCTGCGCAGGCAGTAGAACAGTGCGCCCGTGATGTAGCACACGCCCTCTGCAATAATCCATATTATTGCAGAAGGACCCACACAGTGCATCAGCGGGCCGAACGCCACAAGCACACTCATGCCCATCACCACATAGCATGCAGTCTCAACATAAGAGTGGCCCTTTAGCCCACAGAAGCTCTTCACAGTGCCACCTATTGCAGCGAGCCAGATGAAGATGAACAGTGCCCATCCCCAGCAGCCATACTCACGCAGGGCGATGAGCGTTATCGGCGAGTATGATCCGGCTATGTGCCAGTAGATGGCGGCATGGTCCCACCGGCGCAGCCGCTCCTTCCACGGCGACCAGGCGGAGAGGGCATGATAGACGGTGGACGCCACGTAGCTCGACAACATACCGAAGAGATAGAGTATCACGCCTGCCGTCGCCCAGCCGTTGCGCGCCCAGCCGCACCACACGAGGAACACCGTGCCGACGAGCATGCCGAGAATGATGCCCGCACCGTGCGACCACGAGTTCCACAACTCTTCCTTATGGTTGAAATATATCCTCATACACACAAATCACGTGGCGGAGGTCTCCGGCCTCCGCAGCATCCATAAATTAATATTGTTATAACGCCGTCAGGTTTAGTCTTTTTGCACAGCCAATTGCTATTTTTGCACAGTCTTTTGCTGCGGAGGCCGGAGACCTCCGCCACGGACAAGGCGACGCTCTCTCAACGGCAAAGGTAATCATAATTTTTAATTCTCAATTCTCAATTCTCAATTATATTCACTACCTTTAAATAAGGTAGGCTGCATCTCAACAATAAAAATGAATACATTCATTTTGTATTGTCTTCGATTTAAATAAAATCCTCACACTCACGAATGCAAATAGATTTTCATTCGTTTCGCTTAATCGGATTTTTGCACTACCTTTGCACTCGCAACGGTTTGCCTTCTACATATGAGGAGGCAATTAAAAGGGAATGGGGTGAGAGTCCCCGACTGTCCCGCAGCTGTGAGCCGCCCTTATCTACGGGTGCGAACAACACGTAGCCACTGACAAAATGTTGAATGCTATATTGTCGGGAAGGCGTTCGCGTCCGGGCGGCGAGTCAGAAGACCTGCCGAAAACTCACTGGAAAGAGATTGCCGATAGACTGTCATCATCATGCGCCCCGAGGACTGGGCGCGTTTGACAACACGAAACAAGCCATCCTATAATACAAGCAATGCCGGCATGTTCAATGAAACATTCCCAACAGTCGGCTCACATCGAACGATATGAACACTCGTATCGAACGATATGAACACTCGTATCGAACGATGTGAGCATTCACACCGAACGGTGTGAGGCGACATTCATTGCTCTTTCACATGACAATACAACAACAATATACACAACAAACAACACGTATATGAAGAAAAACTTTACTTCCATCGCGTTCGCTCTGTGCCTCAGCATAGCCGCCACGGCACAGACAACGACAATCATGGTGCAGGGCGCGCCCCGAAAAGTGTCAGCCGCCGTGGCAGCACGCCTGCAGAAGGCTGCAGAGGCCACAACATCCACTGGCATCGACTTCTCCAAAATACAGCGCTGGACTGGCTCGGGCGACTGCCAGGCGGCACTCGCCATAAAGTGGGCTGACGGACAGAACGAGGGCAAGACGCTCGTGTGGGGCTACCGCTGGAACTCCAGCGAGACAAAGACCGGCGAGGACCTCATCCGCGCCGTCGCGAAGGCCGACCCAGCACTCTACATTATGGCGAACAACGGCTCGTGGGGACTCACCATCGGCGGCATCGGCTACGACACCGACGCCGACCGCTACGTGACACTCACCACCATGACCGATGAGATATATCCGCGCAACGGCGTGTTCAACCTCTCTACCGACGAGTTCGACTCGTCGGCAAGCACCAAGTGGGGTGACGGCGACTCATGGAACAGCGGCTACATGACAACGGGATTCTGGAACTACTACACTGCCGACAAAGCCGCTGACGCTCTTGCCATGTCAATGGTGGGCGCGACAGGCCGCAATCTCACCGACGGCTGCGTGGACGCCTATCTCTTCGGCTACTACAACGCTGAGGACGGCACCAACGAGTACGACGGCAACCTGGAGTACCTGCCCGCCACGACCGACTTCACCAACGGAACGTTCCTGCTCAACGAGGGCTCCTTCGGACATGGCAACGCCGACGTGAACTTCCTCTCCGCCGACGGCACATGGGCATACCGCAACACTACTGAAATAGGTGCCACCGGATGCTTTGCCGCCGCCTGGGGCAACCGCTACTATATCATGGCAAAGCAGGCCAAGGACAATGGCTCTGAGGTGACCGGCGGACGCATCACCATCTGCGATGCCAACTCTATGCGCATCATCAAGCAGATAGAGAATATCGGCAGCGACGGCGGCGACGGACGCTCGTTCTGTGGCATCGACGAGCATCGCGCCTACGTGGGCACCACCAACGGCATCTACGAGCTCGACCTCGACAACATGGAGATAACCAAAACCGTGCTCACTACCAAGAACACCAACATCGAATTCGGCAACATGGTGCGCCTGGGCGACTACGTGTATGCCTGCGAGTACGGCAAGAACCTGCATGTCATAAACTGTAACGACAATAGCCTTGTGAAAACGATACCAGCCGATGCCTACTCCATCGTAATGTCGAAAGACGGACAACTTTGGGTGAGCACCGCCACAGGCATATCACGCGTCAACACAACTGCGCTTGAACTGGATCAGGTAAGCCTCGGAGATGGCATTGACGCTCCTGCCAACTCTGCCGGAATGTGGAACCCCGACGGTCTGTGCGCAAGCCTGCAGCGCAACGTCATCTACTGGACATCGTCTGCCAACTGGATGACACAGAAGGTCTTCCGTTACGACATCGACAAGGCCAACGCTTCACTGCTGCTCGACTATACTTCAGATGCCGATAGCCGCAACATCTATGGCGCCGCTTTCCGCGTCGACCCGAAGACCGATTGCCTCTATGCCAACTTCGTGAAGGGATGGACTTACACCGACAACGTGGTGCGCAAGTACACGGCCGACGGCACTCTGCTTGCCGAGTATCCTATGAAGGAAGCCTACTGGTTCCCTGAGGTGTTCGTATTCCCCGACACCGAGGACCCCGTGGCAGGCGACATCAACGCCGTAAGCGTGGAGACAGGCAAGACTGCCGAGATTGACCTCGCCAATGCCTGCACCGACGCCGACAACTTACAGGCTGCCATCACGAAGAGCGTCGAGAGTGTCGACGACGAGAGCGTTGCCACCGCATCCGTGAAGGACGGCAAACTCATCGTTGAGGGCATCAAAGAAGGAACAACCAGCCTGACGGTAAAGTTCTGCTCAAACGGCATCACCACAACAGCAAAGGTTAACGTGACCGTCACAACAGCTACTGCCATCAACAACGCCACCACCAGCACTGAGCGTCATGAGGTGGCTCGCTACACCGTAGACGGCAAGCGCATACAGCAGCCGCAGCAGGGCGTGAACGTCGTGAAGTACTCCGACGGAACAACCAAGAAGGTTGTAGTGGAGTAACCGACAAGGTATTGTCCAATCCAATAATTTATTAGGTCAGATTTTATAAACCAAGGCGGCATGTACGCGCGAGCGCACTGCCGCCTTTTTAAAAAGTTTGTTTACACGTCCTATAAATGATATGAGCATTACAAAAATACTCCTCACACTCGGCATGCTATACGCCCCATCACTCTCCGTCCACGCCCAGCGCCTCGACTCCATACAGACCCTGCAGGACGTAGCCGTAGTAGGCATACGACCCCACTACCTCACCCCGTCGCAGACGCTCCAGGGGCAGACGCTGCACAACCTCTCCACAACATCCGTTGCCGACGCACTGAAGTATTTCTCAGGCGTACAGATAAAGGACTACGGCGGACTGGGTGGACTGAAGACCGTCAACGTGCGCTCGCTCGGATCGCAGCACGTGGGGGTGTATCTCGACGGCATACGCATCACCAACGCACAGAACGGGCAGATTGACCTCGGACGCTACTCTCTGAGCAACATGGAATCAGTGTCGCTCTACAATGCCAACCGCAACGAACGACTGCAGTCGGCCTCGGAATATGCATCGGCCGCCACCGTGTACATGCAAACCAAACGACCTACAAAGACTATGTGGCAGTTAGAGTATGGCAACGGCTCCTTTGGGCTCAACAAAATAAAGGGCTTTTTCTCGCTGAAGGATTTTCTCTTTGTCGATACCGAATACCAACATACAAAAGGCAACTACCCGTTCCGCTTCCGCTCCGAACAGGAGGACACCACCGGCACGCGACACAACTCCGACATCACCTTCTACCGCATTGAGGCAGCAGGCTTTTATCGCGGACTTTCCACACACATATACTATTACAACTCCGCACGCGGACTCCCCGGACCTGTCATACGCCGGCTCTCCGACCAGTGGGACTCCACCGACCGCCAGTGGGACCAGAACTTCTTCATACAGTCATCCTACAAACACTCGTGGGAGCACTTCGGCATTAAAGCCAACCTCAAATACGCCTACGACTATCTGCACTATCTGCAAGACCCCTCTACCAACGCCTCCACCATGTACTGCAACAACCACTACCGACAGCAGGACATCTACGGCTCCGTTTCTGCCGCATTTAACACGCGATGGCTATCGGTCACGGCAAGCACCGACCTGCGCTGGAGCGACCTCAACGCCGATGTCTACGGCTTCAGCTATGTCTACCGACTCGACTCGAAGTCGCTGCTCTCAGCCATTGCATCCTACCGAGGATTCGAAGCCAACATCGCCATGCTATATACCAACATCAGCGACCACACGCGCGGCGCGGCATCGCCACTGAGCCGTCTCACACCTATGTATCTCGCCTCGTGGCACCACCGGGAATGGACCATACGCGCCTTCCACAAGCGCATCTTCCGCGCGCCCACACTCAACGACCTCTACTACACGCTCGTGGGCAACGCGCAGCTGCGGCCCGAATACACCTCGCAGTGGAACGTGGGAGCCGACTACCGTGACCGCCACCTACACCTCGCCCTCGACCTCTACTACAACCGCATAGAGGACAAGATTGTGGCGATACCGATGAAATGCCAGTTCCGCTGGTCAATGGTCAACTTCGGGCTCGTCAAGTCGCTCGGCCTCAGCACCACAGCCGGCTACGACAACCAATGGGGAAAGTTCTCGCTCTCAGCCAACGCCAACTACACGTGCCAGCGCGACCGCGACTACTCGTCGCCCTCCGACCCAGAGTACAAAAACACCATCCCCTACTCACCGCTCCACTCTGCCTCCGTCATCCTCGACCTCGGATACGCAGGCTATTCGCTCTGCACGTCGTGGCTCTACACTGGCGACCGCTTTGCCTTGATTTCAAACAACAAGGAAGACATGCTCGGCTCATGGTACACGATGGATATGAAACTCAACAAGCTATTCAAGATAGGCAACGGACAGTCGCTCCAGACTACCATAGAATGCAACAACATCACCGACTCGCGCCACGAGGTGGTGAAACGCTACCCCATGCCGGGACGTAACTGGAAGTTCACAGTGAAGTGGACAATGTAGGAGAACCGATGTCAATATCAGCATCCATACAGACATTGAATTTTATGATTTTGAAACTCAATATACATGGAATTCTGCAATTATTCATTATCTTTGCATACAGATAGGTTGCATCTCAGCAATAAGGGCAAACTTGTTTTGCATTGCTTTTGGCTTGTACTACCTTTGCTCGGTAAAATTTATAAATTTAGCATATGATTCAACGAAAAGCAATGCATAACAAACTATGCCAGCTCTTCTGTACTGCCATGGCTCTCTCCTCATGCTCACTTGAGCCTGCCGAATACCCCGCATCCACAGAGCCTACAGCCACGTCCGACAGCCTCATCATCCTCTGCGAGGGGCTATGGGGCATGGACAACTCATCACTCGCGCTGCTCGACCACGGAGTGCTTACCAACCGCTGGTTCCAGCAGCAGAACCCCGGGCACAAGCTCGGCGACACCGCCAACGACATCATCCAGGTGAACGACACGCTCATTGCCGTCAGCGTAAACTGGTCTAACATAATACAATACATCCGCCCCGACGGAACAGCCATAGCAGCCACGGAGAACATCCCCAACAACCGGCGCCTCGCCACCGACCGTAAAGGCTATCTGTATGTCACGTCATACGCCGACCACGGCTATGTAGCGAAAATTAACCTGCGCACAAAGCTTATTGTCGACACATGTCACGTGGGCTACGAACCGGAGGGAATAGCCTGCTACGACGGACGACTCTACATAGCCAACACGGGCGGCTACGCCACGCAGACCAAAGACCATAGCTATGAGTCGACAATATCGGTGGTTGACACGCAAACAATGCGCGAGCTGCGGCGCATCGACACGGGCTGCCCCAACCTCTACGGCACCATGTCAGTCAGCGGACAGTATGCCTGCATCAACTCCGCCGGCGACATGTACAACGTCACTCCGCGATGCATCGTGCTCAACATGGCATCCGACGAGTTCCGCGTCTACGACTTCCCTGCCACCTTTAACTGCGCCTACCAAGGCAAATTCTACATGATTGGCTCTGCCTACTCCTACATCACCGGCACCTACACCTACTCCACCCACAACATCGCGCTGCCGTCACTGGAGGCTAACGAAGGCCTCGGAGCATACACTGCCGCCGAGGAGACCATAGGCCAGATGCAGTCGCCATACGGACTGTACATATCGCCATACACGGGCCATCTCTACGCCAGCGACGCGCGCGCCTATGCCACCAACGGCTACGTGTACGAGTTCGGACGCGACGGCAGCAAACTTGGAAGCTATCTGCTGCGCGGCGTCAACCCGAGCGGATTTGTGGCAGTGAAGTAGACGATTTGCATTGACTAAACATTTTCCAAACTTATTTTTTTTTGAATATGCTTCATAAAACAGTAGCCACTAATATATGACAAAAGACATCATAACATTTGCAACCATATTAATTGCAACAACATCTGCCTCAGCACAGTCTGACGGGATAAAGGTTCTCGAATACCGTCCCGCCCCAGGCCAGTTTACCAACGCCCTCCCAGCATGGGAGGAGGGCATGACCAATGCCCACTTGCTCAAAGCGTGCGAGGAGCAGCTTGCCGACGGCAACCCCGTGTGCCTCGGTGCCTTCGGAGGATACATCACATTCGGATTCAGCCAGCCAATAGACAACAAGCGGGGCTCCGACCTGCGCATCCTCGGCAACGCCTTCTACACACAGAACGACCCCGTCTACGGCTCCGCCACCATCGGCGGAAGCATAGAGCCAGGCATCGTCTACGCAGGAGTGGGCACATCACCAGAAACTGCCGAATGGTATGAACTCGCAGGGTCGGAATACTACACCACCGAGCGACACAACGTGAGCATAACCTACTACCGTCCATCTGCCGAGCATGGCGAACACCACCTGCCCTACTCCACCTATGACCAGTACATACGCTTCAGCGCGTCATGGACAGGACCCGACGGCACGCCACGCGACACGACAGGCTATCTGATGAAGAACGCCTACCACACTCAGCCATACTTTCCGGCTTGGGAAACGTCTGACAAACTGACGTTCCACGGCTCGCGTCTGCCCGACAACGCCGTCAACTACGGAGGCGACGGCTCCGACCCCGCCAACCCGCAAAGCTGGATTAGCTACCGCTACACAGCCGATGCCTACGGATATGCCGACGCCGCGCCAAACGACGACTCCATGTACAACACGTTCGACCTCGACTGGGCTGTCGATGCCGACGGCAACCCCGTACGGCTCGAACACGCCGACTTCATACGCGTGCAGACTGGGGTGCTGCAGCAATGCGGATGGATTGGAGAGCAGTCGACAGAGGTGACTGCCATCGAGAACCTCCACCTACAACCCGGCTACGACGACAACCCCATCGTCATCACTCCGCGCAAGCGGCCCACGTCCATCAGCGGCAACACAAACGCCACACGGCATGAGACGGCACGCTACTCCATCGACGGACGGCCACTCAACGCGCCTACCAAGGGCGTGAACATAGTGAGATTCTCTGACGGCACTGTCAAGAAGATTGTCGTTGAATGAACCACAGCACACGCTTCAAAAGAACACCACTTATTGACACTGCCGTGACTTTCTTCAAACCACAATGAAACAGAATCCAGTATTTCATACCTACATTACTGATAATACATTGGCGGGATTGCACATCTCGCCATTCTTTTGTAATTTAGCAACGTAAACAAATACAAATGAAACTAAGCAAGGAAAAAGACCTACTTCTTTCTAAAATACGACAGGGCAAGGCGATGACACTCGGCGAGCAGGCCCGGCTCGTGCTGAGCCTTGCCACACCTGCCATTCTCGCCCAGCTCACCACAACGATGATGCAGTATATCGACGCGTCGATGGTGGGCAGCCTCGGAGCCGAGGCATCGGCTGCCATCGGCCTCATCGAGACAACCACATGGCTCATGGGAAGCCTGTGCTCGGCAGCGGCAGCTGGATTCTATGTTCAGGTGAGCCACCAGCTTGGAGCCAACGACGCGCAGCAGGCGCGTTCCACGTTGCGCCAGGGCATCATGTCGGTGTTCATCGTGAGTGCCGTGATTGGGCTTGTTGCACTCAGCATAAGTCCGTTCCTGCCACAATGGCTCGGCGGAAACGACAGCATAAACCACACAGCGTCTGCCTATTTTGCCATCATCTCGGTGGCGCTGCCCGTCTTCCAGTTCACAATGTTCGGCTCTGGAATGCTACGCAGCTCGGGCAACATGGTGGTGCCCAGTGTGATGAGCGTGGTGATGATGACACTCGACGTGATATTCAACTTCTTTCTCATCTTCGACACGCGCACCGCCAACGTGCTCGGATTGCAACTCACCATTCCCGGCGCGGGCATGGGAGTGATGGGAGCCGGACTGGGCACGGTGTCGGCAGAGTTTGTCTCGGCGTCGATAACGATGTATCTGCTATGCTTCCGCAGTAAGGAACTGTCGCTCCGCATCGACCGGGGACGCTTCCTGCCAACATGGCGCGTGGTGAAGAACGCACTGCACATCGGACTGCCCATGGGACTGCAGCAGGCTATAATGACCTCGGCGTATATCGTCACGACCGTCATTATTGCCCCGCTCGGCACCTATGCCATAGCCGCCAACTCGTTTGGCATAATTGTTGAGAGTCTGTGCTATATGCCCGGCTACGGTGTGAGCGACGCCGCCACGACGCTCGTGGGACAGAGCATAGGGGCAGGCAGACACGAGCTGATGAAGCGCTTCGCCTGGCTCTCTGTGGCTCTCGGCATGGGAATAATGACGCTCATGGGTGTGGTGATGTACGTTGGCTCGCCGTTTGCCATGGCGCTGATGACTCCCGTCGAGGAGGTGCGCCGGCTCGGAGTGGAGGTGCTGCGCATAGAGGCGTTTGCCGAACCGATGTTCGCAGCCGCCATAGTGAGCTACGGCGTCTTCGTAGGCGCCGCCAAAACGCTCGTGCCGAGCATAATGAACCTCGCCTCGATGTGGGGCGTGCGCATAACGCTTGCCGCCGTACTCGCCCCAAGCATGGGGCTGCGCGGCGTGTGGCTCGCCATGTGCCTGGAGTTGTGCTTCAGGGGAGTGATATTCCTGATAAAACTGAAATTATGGAAACTGAACAAATAAGAAAATAATGGAAAGAATATCTAACAAGGTTTTCGGAGGAGAGCGTCCTCTCTTCGAAATCCACAATGTGGAGCTCGACCACGTGCGCGTCACCTTCGGTGAATCGGGCATAAAGGAATGTAGCAACATCATCTGCCGCAACTGCTACTTCGAGGGCAAATACCCGCTGTGGCACGTCAAGGGCTCGGACATACGCAACTGCTATTTCGCGCCCGGCTCGCGCTCTGCCATCTGGTACTCGGACGACATGCACATGGAGGACTGCGTGATCAACGGCCCAAAGTTCTTCCGCGAGATGAAGAACCTCTCGCTAAAGAACGTCACCATCAACGACGCCGACGAGACATTCTGGGGCATCGACGGGCTGACGCTCGAGAACGTGGTGCTCCATGAGGGTACATATCCGTTCATGCACTGCCGCAACATCAAGGTTAACGGACTGGAGTCGGACGCCAAATACGTGTTCCAGTACTCGCGCGACATCGAGATTCACAACGCAAAGATCGACACAAAAGACTCGTTCTGGGAGGTTGACAACGTGACGGTATACGACTCCGAACTCAACGGCGAGTTTCTCGGATGGCACTCGCGCGGCCTCAAGCTCGTCAACTGCCACATCTCGGGTGAGCAGCCGCTGTGCTACGCCCAGGACCTCGTGCTCGAGAACTGCACCTTCGACCCAGAGTGCGACCGCGCCTTCGAATACTCCACTGTCCAGGCCGATATCCGCGGCCACATCAAGAGCATAAAGAATCCGTCGTCGGGTCGCATCGTAGCCGACAGCATCGGCGAGATTATCCTCGACAAGAACATCAAGCAGCCCGCCAACTGCGAGATTGTCACACGATAGGAGGTACGGCCTCCGAGCCGTACCACGCAAGCCAACAGCGTGGCAAATGTATATAAATAATATTATTAACAGCGTGGTACGGCTCGGAGGCCGTACCTCCTAAAGAACCACACCATTATGCCACATGACAGCATACAGTTTCTTGACAAAAAGAAATTCGTGCATATATGGGGTTCCAAGATGCCTCATTGGTTTCAAGAGAACAAGACTGTATTCATCACATTTCGTCTTGGTGACTCTCTGCCGCAATCGAAGATTGAGGAACTGCTCGACTTGAAGAGGAAGATGCGATGTGACGGTGCTTTTGATGCAGTAGTACGTCAGAAATATAATGCGGCTGTCATTGATAAAATGGAAGAATGGATTGATGCAGGATATGGCAGTTGTATTCTTGCTGACAAGAAAGTAAGGGATATTGTTGTCGAATCCATTCTGTTTTTTGACAACAAACATTATCTATTGCACTCTTTTGTGATTATGCCAAATCATGTTCACATACTGTTGACACCTATTGGAAATGCACCGATATTGGATGATATAGGGAAAATAAAGAGGTTTACGGCTGTAAGGATAAACAGAATTCTCGGGACAGAAGGCAAAATATGGCAGAAAGGAACGTTTGACAGACTGGTAAGAGATTCTGCTGAATTTGAAAGGTATTGGGATTATATTATAGATAATCCGCGTTGTCTTCCATCTGAAAACTATACTTTGTATACAAAATAGGAGGTAAGCCTGAAGAGCCGTATCACGCAACCAACATAGATAATCTTCTTGCGTGGTACGGCTCGGAGGCCGTACCTCCTAAAGCACTTCGCTGTCTTCGTCGGCCCAATCTTCGCTTACACATATCTGTGGGTCAGAACCAGCCAATATTGCTGCCGACTCCATTTCCATCACCGTGATACGAGGTGATACATATTCCTTTTTCATTGTTTTTTCAGTCTTTAATATTTAATGTATTCTGTTTTTTACTTCACCATCACCTTGTGTCCGCCGATGATGTAGATCTGTCCTTTCTGCATCTCGCTAACGCGGCGTCCGCTGAGGTCGTATATCTTGCCGTCGCCTTCAAATGAGCCGTCGCTCTCTACAGAGTCGATGCCGGTTGTGCCGTCAATTGGCAGATAGAAGCACGGTGCGACATTTGCCGACGGAGCCTTCAGATAGCATTTAAACTGCGCAACCTTAATCTGGTTATCATTCTGCACCTTATAGAATGCAGGGAATTTGTCGTCTTTCTTCTTCTGAAGCACATAGCTTCCGGCAGGGGCGTAAAACACGTTTTTGTCGTTGCCGGAGAAATACACCGTCTGGAGCAGCTTGTCGGTCTGCTCGTCGTTGTAGTAAACTGTATTCAGTAAGCGTGCATAAAAACTAATGTCACTGCTTGACGTGTTGTAGAGAATCACCGGCAATCCGGCAGGAATTGTTTCCTCTGTAAACTCTACAAGCTGCAGCACATTGTCTTCAGCACCATCGACAGTGTATATCTTCACTTTATTTTCAGACTGATAGTTTTTGGCGGGTATAGACACCGGCAATGCCATTGTCAAGAGGCTGTTTGCTTTCACAGAGATGTTTGGATATACGTTGTTTGCCTTTTTGACAACATATTGGCTTGACAAAGACGGATACTTCTCATAGCCGATGTGCTGTTTCCATGGACCGTCGGCATTGTCTTCGTTAAGTGTCTTGTAGCAGAAAGTGCCGTCAAGAACTTCAGTGTTGTCGGCTGACAACACTTCAGCACCATCACTAAGATCATCGGTTTTGTTGTCGGTGGCATATACCATCTCGTTTGTGCTGCCCTTGGAGTTGTACATTTCTTTGCCTTCTATGTTGCCAGTCGATAGACAGCGGCTAATTGTGCTTTTGTAGTATGTACCGTTGATATCCCAGTTGGAGCATACAAATCTGCCATAGCTTTTAGCACTTGTAATCTTGCCGTCGAACTGGCAGTTCCTAATGGTGAAGGCGTTCTGAGGTGTGCCGATGAATCCGCCTATATATGAAATTCCGCTATTGCTTGTGAGTTCTGCGCTTGACACACAGTTCTCTATCACAGTTTCTACACAGTTCTGTCCCCTGTTCGATGATTCTGTATATCCTATGAATCCTCCTATATGGGTTATAGTATAATTGTTTATTATCTTTCCGGCAACACGCAGATTCTTTATATATGCGCCGTTGGAACATGCAATAAGTCCTGCACAGTCACTACTTTTGTTTAAATCTAAGGTAATGGTGTGTCCGTCACCGTCGATGATGCCGCTGAAGCTGTTGGGGATGTTGAATGTTTTGTCGTCGTCACCAAGTGTGAAGTCGTTCGTAAATTTTATGTTCGCGCAGTTGTCGCCGCTGTCTACCACTTTGTTCCACTCGCTTGCCGTGCCTACAAGTGTCGGCTCGGCTGCTGTGACAATAACCGAGTAGTAGGCTGTCGTCTCAGCATGGCTGTCGGTTGCGGGGTAGGTGTATGTTATGCCTACTATGCCTGTCTTTCCCGTCAATGCTATGTCGTTGCCGTTGACGGTCACCATTTCGGCATTTGTAGTGGTTATGGTTGGTGTCTCGTCGCCAGTGTCGCCAACGGGTGTTGGCTGCACAAACGTTTGGTAATCGTCAGTGGTGTAGCGGTAGGTGTATTGTGGAAACGACACGTTCAACTTCGGTAAGTTGTCGTTAGCATCGGTGGTTTCAACACGTGCTGCGCTTATGGCATCGGCTGCCGCCACTGGATTGGTGCCGAGCATTGTCAACAGTCCCAGGGCAATAGTTGTCTTTGAATAATTAATCATAATTTGTGAATGAAAAATAATAAGATGTTAGTCCTTTCTCTATTTATAGTTGCAAAGTTACATAAAATGGATGTAGTAGGAGAACTTTATTATGTTAAAATAACGGGAGCATGGCCCTTCCGACCGTATCTCATATAATAAAAACAATTGTTGCCGCGTTATTATAATGTATTAAAACTTTTCAATATAAGTAAATGTTCAAAAATATATTTATAAATCAAATGAAATATATAAACGACAATAGAGACAATAGAGACAATAGAGACAACAATAGACAACATTGTCTTCTATTGTCTCTATTGTCTCTATTGTCGTTTATATTAAATTAATTCTGATTAGTTACTTAACATAAAACAAACATGAGCATACTCTCTACTTCACGTCGCGGCACCGACTCCTACAAGTGGGACTCCGCCCCTGCCGACGACATCATACCCCTTTGGGTGGCCGACATGGACTTCGTGACTTATCCCGGCATAACAGAAGCCTTGCAGCGCCGGGTGCAGCATGGCATCTTCGGCTACACCCTCGTGCCCGACTCCTATTATGACGCGGTGTGCCGCTGGTTCGCCGAGCACCACGGCTGGCAGATAAGCAAGGACGACATCATCTACACCTCGGGTGTTGTGCCGGCAATATCCGCCATCATCAAGGCTCTCACGCTGCCTGGCGATCAGGTGATTGTGCAGGGTCCCGTCTACAACTGTTTTTATTCCTCCATACGCAACAACGGCTGCGAGATGGTGTCGAATTCGCTTATATATAATAAGGAGACGCTGCGCTACGAGATAGACTTCGACGACCTCGACCGCAAACTCTCGCACGAGCGTGCCCGCCTTTTCCTGCTCTGCAATCCCCACAACCCCGGCGGACGCGTGTGGACACGCGATGAGCTTACGCGCGTTGCCCAACTGTGCCGCAAGCACGGCGTGCGCGTCGTGTCGGACGAGATACACTGCGAACTGACGCTCCACGACAACCGGTATGTGCCTTTCGGCTCTCTGCCCGACGAGCTGTCGTTTGGCTCCATCACCTGCTGTTCGCCCTCGAAGGCGTTCAACACGGCCGGACTGCAGATTGCCAACATCGTGTGCCGCGACGCTGCGGTGAGGGAGCGCATCGACCGCGCAATCAACATCAACGAGGTGTGCGACGTCAATCCCTTCGGCGTGATTGCCCTGCAGGCAGCCTACACCGACGGCGGCTACGAATGGCTCTGCGAGCTGCGCCGGTATCTCACCGCCAACTACGAGATGCTCCTAAGCTTCTTTGCCGAGCATCTGCCCCACCTGCCCGTCATGCGCATGGAAGGCACCTACCTGGCATGGGTTGACTGTTCCGCGCTTGATGAGACATCAGAGGAGATAGAGGAAAGGCTGATGCGCGAGAACCGCGTGTGGGTGAATGCCGGCAGCATGTACGGCAAGGAGGGCGAGCACTTCATACGCATCAACATGGCGTGCCCAAGCGAACTGCTCAAAGAAGGACTCCGCCGCATAGCCCAAGGCCTCCTCCAATAGGAGGTGCCGGGCTCCCGCTCGGCACAATAATAACACACTTCATACCCCACCTGTCAGTACGTTCTACGACCGGCCCGTGACTATCTTCTTTATCTCGAAGAGCTTGTTCAGAGCCTCCATAGGCGTGAGATTGTTGATGTCAAGCCCGAGAATCTCGTCGCGTATCTGGCAGAGCACGGGATCGTCGAGCTGGAAGAACGACAATTGCATGCCTGCGTCAGTTGAAGAGTGGACAAGTTGGCGAGTAGACAAGTTGCTTGTCTTTTTCCTTTTGGAAGAAGATTTACTCTCAGCCGTCGTCTCTCCCCCACCCTGCTCCACGCCCACGCTGGCGTTGTCGGCCTCAAGTTGCTTGAGTATGGCGTTGGCGCGCTTGACAATCGACTTGGGCATGCCGGCAATCTCCGCCACATGTATACCAAACGAATGCTCAGAGCCGCCGCGCATCAGCTTGCGCAGGAATATCACCTTGCCGTTTAGTTCCTTCACGCTGACGTTGTAGTTCTTTATCCTGGAAAAATTCTTCTCCATCTCGTTGAGCTCATGGTAGTGGGTGGCAAAGAGAGTGCGTGCCTGCGCCCCACGGTGCTCGTGCAGATACTCCACGATGGCCCATGCTATGGAGATGCCGTCGTAGGTGCTGGTGCCGCGCCCAAGCTCGTCGAAGAGCACGAGGGAGCGGGGCGTCACGTTGTTTAGGATGTCGGAAGCCTCGGTCATCTCCACCATGAATGTAGACTCGCCAAGCGAGATATTGTCCGACGCGCCCACACGGGTGAATATCTTGTCCACCAGTCCAACATGAGCCGAGTCGGCAGGCACGAAGCATCCCATCTGCGCCATGAGCGTGATGAGGGCGGTCTGACGCAAGAGAGCCGACTTGCCCGCCATGTTCGGACCTGTTATTATCATTATCTGCTGCTGCTCACAGTCGAGCTCTATGTCGTTGGGCACATACTCCTCGCCCACGGGCAACTGCGTCTCTATGACGGGATGGCGGCCCGCCTTTATCTCGAGCACGTTGTCGTCGCTCACCACGGGGCGCACATAGCGGTGCTCCTCGGCAGCCTTGGCGAAGGAGAGCATACAGTCGAGGCGGGCTATGATGTTGGCGTTGATCTGTATCTGGGGGATGAACTCCTGCATGTCGGTGACAAGCTCCATGAAGAGGCGTGTCTCGAGCGAGAGTATCTTCTCGTCAGCCCCCATTATCTTCTCCTCATACTCCTTCAGCTCCTGTGTGATGTAGCGCTCGGCGTTGGCAAGCGTCTGCTTGCGTATCCATTCCTGTGGCACCTGTTCCTTGTATGTGTTGCGCACCTCAAGATAATATCCGAAAACATTGTTATATCCCACCTTAAGGCTCTGTATGCCTGTCCGCTCGGCTTCCTCATCCTGTATCTTCAACAGATAGTCCCTGCCGCCGCGCGAGATGGAGCGCAGCTCGTCCAGTTCCTGTGAGAATCCGGCGGCTATCACGTCGCCCTTGTTGACAAGCTGCGGTGGGTCGGGCTGTATCTCGCGCTCAATGCGGTCGCGCAGCGACTCGCAGAGGCTCAGCCTCTCCCCTATCGAGCGTATCTCCTCATTGTCAGAATATAGACAGGCGGTCTTTGTGGGCATAATGGCCTGCAGCGCAAGCTTGAGCTGCACCACCTCGCGAGGCGACACGCGCCCCACTGCCACCTTGGAGATGATGCGCTCCATGTCGCCTATGCGGTGGAGGTTGTCGTCGATGGTCTGGCGGAAGTCGGGCTTGCGGAAGAACGTGTCCACCACGTCGAGGCGCTTGTTTATCGAAGCCACGTCCATCAGCGGGAACACCGTCCAGCGCTTGAGCAGGCGCGCGCCCATCGGCGTCGTGGTGCGGTCGATGACGTCGAGCAGCGACACGCCGTCGTCCTGCATCGACTGCAACAGCTCCAAGGAGCGTATGGTGAACTTGTCAAGCCTGACATAGCGGTCCTCCTCGATGCGGCGCAGCGACGTGATGTGTCCAAGATGAGTGTGCTGCGTCATCTCGAGATACTGCAATATGGCTCCTGCAGCCACGACGCCGAGCTTGAGGTGCTCCACGCCGAAACCCTTCAGCGACTTCGTGCCGAAGTGCTGCAGCAGCTTCTGGCGCGAGCTCTGCTCTGTGAGCATCCAGTCGTCGAGCTGAAACGTGCACCACTTGTTGCCGAAACGCGCCTCAAACTCCTGTTTCATCTGCCTGTCGTGCAGCACCTCCTTTGGCTGGAACGAGGCGAGCAGCTTCTCTATGTAGTCGAACGTGCCCTCACCTGTGAGGAACTCGCCTGTCGATATATCAAGGAAAGCCACGCCACACTGCACCTTTGTCATGTAGACAGCGGCGAGGAAATTGTTCTCCTTGTAGTTAAGCACGTTGTCGCTCATCGCCACGCCCGGCGTGACAAGTTCGGTGATGCCGCGCTTGACGAGGGTCTTGGTGAGCTTGGGGTCCTCAAGCTGGTCGCATATGGCGACGCGCTTGCCGGCACGTATGAGTTTGGGAAGATATGTGTCGAGAGCATGGTGCGGAAATCCTGCCATCTCGGTGGCAGCCCCGCTGGGGTTCTTGCCGTTGGAGCGTCGCGTGAGCGTGATGCCGAGAATCTTCGACGCCTCTACGGCGTCGTCGGCGTAGGTCTCGTAGAAGTCGCCGCAGCGGAAGAGCAGCAGCGCGTCGGGATGCTCGTGCTTGAAATTATAAAACTGACGCATCATCGGCGTGAGGCCGTCATCATTCTTTTTCTGAGCCATTTTTTCGATATAAGAATATTATTACTATCATACAAAATTAATTATAATTATCTTTCTACCCAAAAATAACAATGACAACTTTCTACTGTGCCGTATGCAATAAGTTCTGTTTACACACATTTTATATATGTAATATAACTCAATAAATATCAACACATCATGGGAAAGAAACTTTTCGCAACACGACACAAAAAAGACACGATATGTGAAGGTTACGGTGACAGCCGGTGACATATTCGACACATTTAAGTACAAACAGTATTGACGCGGTGCGGTTTTACCGACAAATGAGTATTGCACAAGTCGCTAATTCAGAGTAACTTTGCAAGCGTAAACATGAACAAGGATTGTCAATGTTCACAATCCTGCGTCATATAGCCACTATTAAAATTCATAATGTTATTGTATAAAGAGCAAAGAAGCCGGCTGTGAAGTCGGCTTTTTTCGTGTATGTCAATAAGAACCGGCCTTATGTCCCTAAAAACCCGTACCTTTGCATACATGAAAACAAACAACCGATTTTTCCTATCCTTGGCGTGGGTACTGTCCCTACACGTTCTCACGCTACTCTTTCTGTCGCTCTTCCGCCTCATAGAATACACGGTGCTCGGCGGCATGGTGTCCGACCCGTCTGCAAGTGTGTGCCCGGCATTCGTGCGCGGCCTGTGGTTCGACAACGTCATAGCGTGCTACATCAGCATCGCGCCACTCGCCGTTACACTCACCGCAGCCGCCTTCGGCTACGCGCCGCGTGCCATAAGGAAGGCTACAGTGTGGTGGTATGGCGTGCTCGGCAGCGTGGCGTTCATGGCATCGGCAGCCAACATACCCTACTTCGCCTACTTCTTCAAGAACATCAACTCCTCCATATTCGAGTGGTTCTCCTATGCAGGCACGACGGCAGGCATGGTGACAGGCGAGATATCCTATCTCCTGTACATCGCCCTGTTCTTCGCCTGTGTGGCTGCCTACGCATGGACTATGACGCGCCTGCGCCGCCTGTCAGACAAACTGATGGAAAACCAAGACAATAATAACATGGAGAGAAGACGCCCCCGCCTCCGGCACGCGACAGACTGCATAGCCCGACTTATAGTCCTGTCTGCCACGACAGGACTATGCGTATTCGGAATACGCGGCCGCACAGGCTACAACCCCATCAAGATATCACAGGCCTACTACTGCGACGACGCCTTCCTCAACCAGCTCGGCATCAACCCGGCGTTCAACCTGCTCACCTCCGCGCTCGACGACATGCGCAAGGAGAACCGTGAGCTGCACCTCATGCCCTACCCCGAAGCCATCACCCTCGCACGGCAGAGCCTCGGCATCAGCGGCAAGTGCGACTCGCTGCACGTGCTCCGAAGATACATCAACAACTCACGCAACAACCCAACAAGTAACCAACAAGTAACTTCGCAGAAGAGGAACGTCGTCGTGATACTCATGGAGTCGATGTCGGCCAACTTCCTGCAGACCTTCGGCCAGCAGCAGCGCCTCACCCCTACCCTCGACTCGCTCTACAACCATTCGCTCGCCTTCATGAACTGCTACAGCGCGGGCATACACACCAACCACGGAATGACGGCTGCGCTCTACTCCTTCCCGGCGCTCATGTTCCGCAACCTCATGAAGGGCACCGTCACGCCCCACCGCGACGGCATACCCACCGTGCTCCACAACGAAGGCTACCACACGATGTTCTTCATGACCCACGAGGCGCAGTATGACAACATGAAGGCGTTCTTCGCCACCAACGGCTACGACGACATCTACTCCCAGGAGAACTATCCAAAGGAAGAAGTTGTCAACTCGTTCGGCGTGAGCGACCACTTCCTCTTCGGCTACGCACTCAACAGGTTAAACCGACAGGCGGCGACAGGCAAGCCTTTCTTCGCCACGCTGCTCACCGTCAGCAACCACCCGCCATACGTTATCCCATCGTGGTTCAAGCCGAAGACAAAGGACAAGGAGACACAAATAGTGGAATACGCCGACTGGGCAATAGCCGACTTCCTCAGACTGGCTCGACAACAGGCATGGTACAGCAACACCATCTTCGTCATCATGGCCGACCACGGAAAGATTGTAGGCAAGGTGTCGGGCGAACTGCCGCAGTCGTACAACCACATACCGCTCGTCATGTTCGGACCAGGTGTGCCAACCGGAAAGGTGGAGAAACTTGCAACACAAGTGGACGTCATGCCCACACTGCTCTCACTACTTGGCACAAGCTATAGGTATGACGGCTTCGGCGTCGACCAAATGACAACAGAACGCCCGCTCGTGTTCTACTCTGCCGACAACCAGATAGTGGCACGCTCACACGACATGTGCTACATCTACGAGCCTAAGACCGACCGATCCTTCTACTACCGCACGACACCACACTGGGGACTGCAGGAAACAAAGCCGTCGAATGAGTTCAAGCCACTGCGCAAATATGTATTCTCTATGATACAGACTGCCCAATACATGCTGAAACGGCAATACTAACAATGCCGACAATACTGTCCACAGTTATCAACCGAGGATGTTGATAACTGTGGATAACTTCATAAAACACTGAAACACAACTATTAACTATTCACAGAACCAGCTGATAACACTTTCTGCAAACCAACTTACCATACGTTTTATCACAGTTATCAACATACATTCCAAACTCTTTTATGCCTCAACGAGCCTGTAACAGGCACATGCAAACCTGTAAAGACAGGAAACAGCCAATATAACAACTAAACAACGGCAACAACCCTGTGTAATGAAAACGCCGTTTCAGTAGGATGATGGGCAGCCATGCCTCATCAACTGAATTATAAATAAGCAGCCATGCGTGGATAGGACAGGATGCACTACCCTCCTACTGTCAGCTATTGCATGCCCAATGCAGCCCGCATGCGGTGTTTTACAATCCATACCCATGCCACAAACCATTATTTTCGCAAAACCTGTTGATAACCCTTCAAAACCTGTTGATAACCTGTTAATATCACTGTTGATAACTAACCACTTATCAACAGTAGAACAGGCTCGCCATACCCGCTGTGGATAACTAACCTGTTTATAAAACCATTATACAAAAGTTTTCCACAAATTATTAAAGAAAAAAGATATAAACTTATTAACTTTGCACGTGCAATGCATAAAGTGTGGATAAACTATCTATCTTGCTCATAATCAACAGGAAGATATAAAACAGGCTTGTTCATAACAAGTCGTGTAGTGTGGATAACGAAAAAAGCAAGAAACAGGACAGAAAGTTATCAACTTATCAACACTATATCATACTCATACTATTTTTTTTCTAAAAAAATAAAAAGAAATATATAAAATGAAGTGTGGATAACCAAAGCAACGGACAGGCTATGGCAAATGCAGCGCAAACGACTGTCACATAGGTCAATATAAAGGAATAGTTCCAAATGTCGCAAGTGGTCAAAAAGTCCGAACGTCCAAAAAGAACACCTGTGTTCCATTTGTCACAAAGAGCTTGCTTACAACCGTATGCCGTCTGTTAAAAAGACATACAAGACCTGTGGGACACACGGTGGATAAAGATAAAAACAACTAAAAAACAACGATATGAAGAAAGAGTGGATTGAGAAGGGTTATGTCGACGAACAGGTAGACAAAACCATTGATTTGAAACAGGAGATACGCCGCCTGTGCAAGGAGAAGGACGCCATCATTCTTGCACACTATTACACCGTAGGCGAAATACAGGACATAGCCGACTTCGTAGGCGACTCATTGGCGCTGGCACGCAAGGCCGCCGAGACCGACGCCAAGGTGATGGTGATGTGTGGCGTACACTTCATGGCGGAGACTTGCAAGCTCCTGTCGCCCGACAAGACTGTCCTGTGTCCCGACCTTACTGCCGGCTGCTCGCTTGCCGACTCGTGCAAGGCAGAGGACCTTAAGAAATACAAGGAAGAGCACCCGGGCTACAAGGTGGTGAGCTACGTCAACACCACGGCTGCCGTGAAGGCTCTTACCGACTGCGTAGTGACGTCGGGCAACGCCGAGAAGGTGATAAACTCGTTCCCCAAGGACGAGAAGATAATATTCGGCCCCGACTACAACCTCGGCAACTACATCAACTCGGTCACCGGGCGCCACATGCTCCTGTGGAACGGCGGATGCCACGTGCACGAGAAGTTCTCGGTGGAGGCCATCGTGAAGCTGAGACAGGAGCATCCTGAGGCCCTTGTCATGGCTCACCTTGAGTGCAAGGCTCCCGTGCTTGCCATCGCCGACGTGAAGGGGTCGACAGCCACCATGCTCCACTATGCCGAGCAGCACCCTGAGCAGAAGGAATACATCATCGCCACCGAGGCGGGCATCCTGCACGAGCTGGAGCGCAACTGCCCGGGCGTGACGTTCTATCCCGTGCCGCCTGAGGTATCAGAGGGTGGGGTAGGGTGCTCGTGCAACGAGTGCGAGTACATGAAGAAGAACACACTCGAGAAGATATACAACTCCCTTAAATACGGATGGCCCACTGTGGAGGTTGACCCAGCCATTGCAAAGGATGCCGTGAAGCCCATAGAGAAGATGTTGTCGTTGTCGTAAGTGTGTTTAAATAGTGAATGTATGAAATGTAAGACTATAGCGGTGTCGATGAAAAACTCGCACTTGCTCAACACCGGACTCGGCGAGTTTGAGAACAGCATAGCCACGCGCCTTGCCCGCCGCGCGCCTGAGCTTCTCGAGAAGCATGGCATAAAGCTGCTCTTTCTGGTGGAGAGGGAGCAGGTGGGAGCCTATGGCAGCACAGTAGGGTATCATGTGATAGGCAAGTTAAGCAATGCGCTTCTTAAACACGCCCTCTTCACCCCGTTGCGCCGCTGGCTGCTCCCGAAGTTTGACATGCTGCACTGGACAAACCAGTTCTACAAGTACCGCGTGCGCCTCGCCCCACGGCAGCTCGTCACCGTGCACGACATCAACTACATGCACAACGACATATCCGACCTTCACAAGCGCAAGAAGCTCCTCGTCACTACCCGCCGTCTCAACCAGGCCACACATCTGTCGTTCATATCCAAGTTCACGGAGCAGGACGTCGAGCGCTGCTACGACGTGAAACAGCCAACGCGTGTCATATACAATGGCGTGACCAATCTCAACACGCTGCCGCAGGAGGAGTATGACCGGGTGCTCGACGGGATGGGCGTGCCTAAGGATTTTCTCTTCCACATATCGCGCTGGTCGCGCAAGAAGAACGTCATCCTGCAGCTCGAGATGATGAAGTATTTGCCCGAAGAGTGTCTTGTGCTTGCCGGAACAGCAGGAGCGAAGTTCGAGAAGCTTGTATTTGACACTATAGAGCGCCTACAGCTGAAGAACGTCATCGTTGTGGGGAAAGTATCGGGCGAACAGAAAGCGGCGCTCCTGAGCCGCTGCAAGGCCCTGATTTTCCCGTCGATGTCGGAGGGGTTCGGACTGCCGGTGGTGGAGGCCATGTGCTTCGGCAAGCCGTCGTTCATAACGCGGCTCACGTCCCTGCCAGAGGTGGGAGGCGACGTGAGCTACTACTTCGACTCGCTCGACGCCAAGGACATGGCGGCTGCCGTGAGCCGAGGGCTTGCCGACTTCCAGACTGACCCTGCAGGGAAGGCGGAGAGGCTGAAGGCACGTGCGGCGACGTTCGACTGGGACCGCGCCGTCGACGAGTATGTGCAGTATTATATAGACATTCTTGGCGGCAATGTCTGACATCAGTTAATGCGTATGCATAGGAGGGTAGGGCATCCTTGCCCTACCCACTCTGCGAGGATTATTTTTTACCGGATTATTTTTTACCGGATTATTTTTACTTGATTAGTTTTTCCTGGATTAGTGGGTATGGCAAGATGCCATACCTTCCTATTGTTTACAAATTTTGAAAAAAAGTGTCACATATATCACTAAACATCGTAAACTGGTGATTGTCAGTAGGTTGTCGCGTGATGGATGTGCTTCAAAACCATGAAATCAGTCACTCGATATGTCACCCGACGTCACCCGGTCCAATATATGTAGTCACTCCTGCTCAATTCTCACTATATACGCCATTGCCATTACCGTAACATGGTAGCTGTGTTACTAAACTTTAGTAACACAGCTACCAGTGTTTGGTAAGACGGTTACCGAAGCCTGGTATTCACTGTTTCCAATGGCCGAAAGCTACATGTTATTCGTGCCGTTGTCGAGGTCATCGTCCACGATGCGTATGCGCCCGTCGTATGTCTTCAGGTCCTCGCGGCGGTATTTGTATAGCTTTGAGGCTATCGACTGTGTGGGGTCGTAGCGGTTGGAGCGGATGTCGAAAATGCCGCACATCAGCTCGTATACGAGGTCGTTTGTAAAATACATGTCGCGGTTTATTTCAAGTGCCTCTGCCGTGTCGCCGTGCTCATCGCGGTATTGCTCGGAGAGATACACCCACATGGGTATGCGCACCATCTTGAAGCCGAGGAAACGCGGCGAGCGGCGCATGTCGGGTATGCCCCCGTGGTCGGAGAAGTAGACCATTGCTGCGAGGTTGAGCCGCCGCGAGGCATAGTCGAAGACGCGGTGGAGCAGGGTGTCGGTGTAGTGGATGGAGTTGCGGTAGCACTCCACGTCGCCAAGGTCGGTGCTGAGATGGTGCTTAATGGCGTAGGCGGCGGGGTAGCGGTTCTCGTAGTTGAAGTGCGACCCCTTGAGATGGAGCACGACGAAATTGTCGTCCTCAGGTCTTATCTCGTCGAGGAACGCCAGCAGCGACTCGTCGAACTGCTGCACGCCGCCCTCTTTCTTCACCCACTTTGCCGTGTCGGCTGTCTGCGCCACGAGCGTCACCGACGTGTCGTTGACGCCTATGTAGCTCTGGTTGCTGTACCAGCTTATGCGGTAGCCGGCGCGGCGTGCTATGTCGACGATGGAGCAGGAGTCGCAGAAGGGTTTGCCGTTGTACTGGTTGCGCTCCGTGAGCACGCGCTCGAGCGACGGCACGGTCTGCATGGCGCATGAGTAGGCGTTGGGGAAGAAGATGAACCCCGAGCCGGGATCGTTCCTCTTTTCCGTCTCCCATGGTGTGGTCTGCCATGGCTGGTCGGGCTGGAACGCCGACATGTAGTCGCGGCAAGCCGACTCGCCTATGACCATGATTATTGTCTTGCCCCTCTTTTGGCCTTTCACATTATTCTCCACTTCGAGCGCGGCGAGCCTATGCTTCATTCCTGTCCTGTATCTCATCACGCTCCTGTTGTACGTGCGCACGTCGATGTACAGGGCAACGATGCCAGTGCGCACGAACAGACCGTGGTGAGGTTTCCATATGTATATGGAGAAGTAGGCGAGGAGAGCGGTGAGAATGGAGAGTGTGGCGACAGGCACTCCGTTGCCTGTTGTGTATGCCGACAGCAATGTTGCCTGTGCCTCGCCTGTGTTTGCCGTGACGCACAACGCCGCCGTGGCGATGAGGCTGGCTGCTGCCGTGAGCGACTTCCATAGCGGGAATGAGCGCACAAACTCCACCGCCTCGGAGAAATAGGTGTTGAGCAGAGGCTGCATGCCGGCGTCGTCGATGCACGTGCGGTATGTGGCGTAATAGGCTGCCTGTGCCACTGGTATGGCTATGAGGACAGTCTCTGCCAGTCCGACGGCAACGGCCGACACCACATTACTTATAGCCGCGAGCACGGCTTGTCCTGCCGTGAGCCATCCGAACAGGTAGATGCCGAACGCTATGTCCATGTGGTTGTCGTAGTCGGGCGACGACTTGCGGTGTGACAGGTCGTACACCACGTTGTAGGTCACTATCCATAGTGTGGCTGTTGCTAAGGCGGCTGCCAGGACAGCAGTGTTGAAGTTGGCAAGCAGCATTGGTATTGCAGCCTGTACAGCCGCGAGCAGGTATCGCCGCAGCTGCTGTCCTCTCGAGTTGCGCGCGAGTCCGCGGTTGAAGTGTCGGAATATGACGTTGCCGAGGACGGCGAAATATATGATGATGAGCACGGCGTTCATGTGTCAGAGTTCAAGTTTGAAGGATATGTTATGGTGTTTGGCGTATTTGGTCCAGAACTTTCTCCGCGCCTGCATAAGTGTCTGCCGGCATGCCTCGGCGTCGAGGTTACGTGCTTCGGCATAGGCTTCGGCAATGGTGTCGAAGAACAGGCGCGTGCCCCACAGGCGTGCGAAGTTGGCGCACCCCATTTCGAGCGTGACGTTGCCGAAGTGCATACGGTTGATGTCGACGACGGAGAAGTGGAACGTGCCGTCGTCCGAGCGTTGCCACAGGATGTTGCCCGGCGAGTAGTCGCAGTGCATCATTCGTGCCTCGTGCATCCGTGCCGTGAACCGCGCGAACGCCTTGGCGAGCGGTATGTACAGCTCCTCGGGGTCGTCAATTATCTCGTAGAAGCGGTTGGGATAAGGGCATTGGATGCTGATGAAGTAGGATTCGGCGAGCAGTCCCATGTGCCGTTCCTCGATGTAAGCCACCGCCTCGGGTGTCTCTATGCCGTGGCTCAGGAGCCGTTGCGGGTAGTCGAATGCGCGTCTGCCCTTTGGCGTGCGCAGTCCGGTGGAGTAGACGATGGTGTTGAAAAGCCGTGGCGTGTGGTAGCGTTTCACGTTGAGGCGCAGTCCGTCTGGCGCGGTGAGCACCTTTATGAGGTTGCGACCTTTGTGTATTGTCTCTCCTTCGTCAGCCATGCGTGCCGGCAGCGACTCGATGAAAGTCCGGAGATACGAGTATTTGGGTGATATTTCTATTTTCTGCATGTTGGTTGCTTATAGCTTGCTGTAAATCTTCGCCACCTGCTGTGCTGTGGATGTGTTCTCAAATCGCTTGACATACTTTTGGCAGCGCGCTATTCTCTCCGTGCGTCCGCCTGCTCCCATGAGCGTCTGGCGCAGGGCGCCGGCAAGCATTGGCGGGTCGTCTGGCGACACGTAGAAGCAGTCGGGTCCGCCTGCCTCCTCAAGGCATGAGCCTGTGCATGCCACGACGGGCAGTCCTGTCTGTATGGCCTCTATTATCGGGATGCCGAAGCCCTCATAGCGTGAGGGGTAGACAAACGTCTCTGCCGAGCGGTATACGGCCTGGAGGTCGTCGTCGCCAATGCCGGAGAGAATGTGCAGGCGGTCGGCGACACCGAGCCGTTTGGCCTCGTTCTCCACTTTGGCGGTATATTTGGTGCGCCGTCCCACCACAACGAGATGTATTTGACTGTCAATCATGGGCAGTGCCCTCACGGCGAGCATGATGTTCTTGCGCTCCTCTATTGTTCCCACGTTGAGGATGAAGCGTGCGGGAAGGTTAAGCCTGCGGCGCGTGTCCTCCAGTGCATCTTGGGTGAGCGTGGTGGAGAACCGCCCCGCGCAGCTCTGGTATACCACGTCTATGCGGCTGGCGTCCACTGCGCCATACTCCATGATGTCGCGCTTGGTGCACTCGCTGATGGCAATGATGCGGTCGGCCTCGCGGCATGTGAGGAGGAACTTGGCGCGGTAGACGGCGGCGTCAATAGGGTTGTAGTATTCGGGGTGGCGCAGGAAGATGAGGTCGTGGATGGTGACCACTGTCTTTATTCCTGCGGCGTGTATGCCGATGGGCAGCTCGCCCGATAGTCCGTGGTAGATGTCGACGCGGTCGCGCTTGAGGTCCTTCACTATTCCCCATGAGCGCCACAGGGCGCGTGCTATGGAGCTGTGTGCGGCAGTGGGGTAGACGTATTGTGTGCGTTGGTCTTCCTTCACTTGCTCCCGCAGGTCGTCACTGCCACGGTCGGGGGCGTAGAGCAGCAGGCGGCAGCTTGAAGGCAGCGTGCGCTGAAGGTCGCCGACGAGCGTGCGCGAGTAGTTGCCAAGACCGGTGCGGTTGCGCACGAGGCGCTTGGCGTCGTATGCTATGGTTGTCATGTTGTTTTGTTCTGAGCCTTTTTAAGCCTTGTTGGGATACATTCTGTTGAATTCCTCGTGGGTGCGCTTCCAGCGGTTGTGTGTCCAAAGATAGAATTCGGGTTGTCGCTGTATGGTGTTCTCGAGCAATGCGAAGAAGCGGCGTGTGAGCTCGTGCTCGGGCAGGGAGCCTGGGGTGTCGGAGATGAGGTGGAAGGTTGCGGTGTAGTAGCCGCGGCGCGGGCGCGACATCTCCACATAGTATACGGCGTTGTTCATCTTGCGCATGATGCGCTCCGAGCCTGTGAACACTCCTGTGTCGTGGTTGAGGAAGGGCAGCCACAGATGTATGTTGGCGTAGCGAGGTCCCTGGTCGGCGATGTATCCGAACAGCGAGCGCGTGCCGTCGCTGCGCAGTTTTACTATCTCGCGCAGAATGTCGTTCTTCGGCACGACGATGCTCGACGGCTGCGATGAGCGTATGCGGCGGAACAGACGGTCGAACTGTTTGGAGCGCAGTGGCTTGTAGACGAGTCCCATCTTGCGTCCTTCGGGGAATGCTATTCCTGTGCACGAGAGCCACTCCCAGTTGCAGTAGTGGCCGAGCAGTGCGGCGCAGTCCTGTCCTTTCTCGAAATGTCTTTCTATGTCGTCTGCGTTTACGAACTTCAGCCGCCGGCGCAGTTCGCTGTCGCTGATGCTGAGGAGCTTGATGGTCTCGACGAAGTAGTCGCAGAACCAGCGGTAGAACTTGCGTTCTATGCGCTTTATTTCTTTCTTGTCTTTTTCTGGGAATGACGTCGTGAGGTTGTGGCGCACGATGTGGCGGCGGTAGCGCACGACGTGATACATTATAATATATGCAATGTCGCTTAGCGCGTAGAGAAGGCTAAACGGAAGGAGCGAGATTAGATATGCGAGGTGGTACATGTTGTTATGATTAAATTTGCTATAAATATGTCTGCAAAGTTAAGCATAATTTTTCAATGGTATGGTATAAAGACTGTTATAACTGGGAGAGGGGGCGTCCTCGCCCCCGACAATTGGTGGGGGTGATAGCCTCCTCTCCCAGTTATATTCGGAGGCGGGACGCCTCCTCTCCCAGTTATTTCTGCATGTCGTGCAGTCGCTTGTAGTAGCCGCCCTGGGCGATGAGCTCATCGTGTGTGCCGCGTTCCACTATCTCGCCTTCGTGCATGACGCATATCTCGTCGGCGTTCTTGATGGTCGAGAGGCGGTGGGCTATGGCGACGGTGGTGCGTGTCTTCATAAGCCGCTCCAGCGCGTCCTGCACGAGCCGCTCGCTCTCTGTGTCGAGGGCTGAAGTGGCTTCGTCGAGGATGAGTATGGGCGGGTTCTTCAGAATGGCGCGCGCTATGCTCACGCGCTGCCGCTGTCCGCCGGAGAGCCGTCCGCCGCGGTCGCCTATGCAGGTGTCGTAGCCGTGTTCGGTCTGCATGATGAAGTCGTGGGCGTTGGCTATGCGTGCCGCCTGTTCCACCTGTTCCTGTGTGGCGGAGTAGACTCCGAAGGTGATATTGTTCCGGAACGAGTCGTTGAAGAGAATGGCCTCCTGGTTGACGTTGCCGATAAGCTGCCGCAGGTCGTGTATGCCGAGGTCCTTGACGTTGATGCCGTCGATGAGCACCTCGCCCTCCTGCACGTCGTAGTAGCGCGGTATGAGGTCGACGAGCGTCGACTTGCCCGAGCCGCTCTGTCCCACGAGTGCCACGGTCTTGCCTTTTTCTATGGTGAGGTTGATGTCCTTCAATACCCACTGCTCGCCGTAGCGGAACGACACGTGGCGGAACTCTATCTGGTGGTCGAACGATGCGATGTGTACTGGTTTTGCCGGCTCCTTGATTGTGTTCTCCGCCTTTAGAATCTTGTCGACGCGCTCCATTGAGGCGAGACCCTTCGGAATGTTGTAGGCTGCCTTCGACACCTCCTTGAGCGGATTGATGATGGAGTAGAGCATCACGAGATAGTAGATGAACGTAGGTCCGGAGAGCATCTGCTGGTTGAGCACCAGTATGCCTCCCACCCACAGCACGATGACAATCATCACCGTGCCGAGGAACTCGCTCATCGGGTGGGCCATCTGCTGGCGAATGTTGACGCGCTGCACGGACGTGCGGTATTCGTTGTTGATGCGCTCGAAGCGTCGGTTCATCTTGTCCTCGGCGCAGAATGCCTTGACGATGCGCAGTCCGCCGAGCGTCTCCTCGACGATGCTCATCGTGTCGCTCCAGAGCGACTGCGCCTCGATAGACTTTCGCTTGAGCTTACGTCCTACGATACCCATCATCCATCCGAACACCGGCACGAAGAGCAGCGTGAAGACGGTCAGCTGCCACGATATGAAGATGAGTGCGGCGAAGTAGGAGATGATGAGTATCGGGTTCTTGAAGAGCATGTCCAAGGACGCCATGATGCTGTTCTCCACCTCCTGCACGTCGCCCGTCATGCGCGCGATGATGTCGCCCTTGCGCTCCTCGGAGAAGAAGCCGAGCGGCAGCGACGTTATCTTGCGGTAGAGCAGGTTGCGTATGTCGCGCACTATGCCCGTGCGTATAGGTATGATTGAAGCCGATGAGAGAAAATAGGCAGCTGTCTTGAGCAGTGTCATAAAGGCAAGCAGCAGACCGATGATGAGCAGTGTCGTGGCGGGGTCGACCTTGTCGATGAGCTCGCGCACGTAGTAGTCGGTGTTGTTGGCGAGCACTTCCTTGACGTTGCCCCAGTCCCATGCCATGAGCTGCTTGGCGGTGCCGGCGCCTTGCGTGCGGAAAAGGATCTGCAGTATAGGTATGAGAGCGGCGAACGAGAACACGTTGAGCACAGCCGACAGCAGGTTGAACACTACGGCCAGCGTGATGAAGCGCTTGTATGGCGGGACGAAGCGGCGGAATATGAGGAGGAATTCTTTCATTGTTGCTATTCGGGAAAACGTGGCGGAGGTCTCCGGCCTCCGCTGCAAAGGGAATGTTGCCATGTTCATGGCTGCTGCGGAGGCCGGAGACCTCCGCCACGGGTGGTATTTATTCGGCGCACTCTCCGAGCAGCGTGGCGCTAGTGGCGCCGGTTATCTTCACCATGACGCGCTCGCCGATGTGGTGGCCGCGCTTGTCGAACACCACGGCCTTGTTCTGCTCCGTCCTGCCCATAAGCTGCTCGCGCGAGCGCTTGGAGAATCCCTCTACGAGCACCTCGAATGTCTTGCCTATGTCCTTGCGGTTCTGCTCGGCCGACACTTCAGTCTGGAGCTTGATGAGCTCGTTGAGGCGTTCTATCTTCACCTCCTCCGGCACGTTGTCGGGCAGGTGCTTGGCGGCGTAGGTGCCGGGTCGCTCTGAGTACTTGAACATGAAGGCGGAGTCGAACATGCACTCGCGCACCAAGGACAGCGTCTCGGCGTGGTCCTCTGGCGTCTCGTCGTGGTAGCCCACGAAGAGGTCGGTTGTGAGTCCGCAGTCGGGTATGATGCGGCGTATGGCAGCCACGCGCTCAAGATACTGCTCGCGCGTGTACTTGCGGTTCATGAGCTTGAGTATCTTCGACGAGCCGCTCTGTGCCGGGAAGTGTATGTGCTTGCAGAGGTTGGGTTCCTCGGCGATGGCGTAGAGGATGTCGTCGGTCATGTCTTCGGGGTTTGACGTGGTGAAGCGCACGCGCATGTCGGGCACGCTCTGTGCCACCTTCCTGAGCAGCTCGGCGAAGGAGCATCCGCCCTCGATGCGCTTTCCGGCGGGTGTGAGGCCGTAGCTGTTGACGTTCTGTCCGAGCAGTGTCACCTCCTTGAAGCCGCGGTCGTGCAGGTCGCGCACCTCGCGCAGGATGCTCTCCACGTCGCGTGAGCGTTCTCTGCCGCGTGTGTAGGGCACGATGCAGTAGTGGCAGAAGTTGTTGCAGCCGCGCATTATCGACACGAAGCCGCTCACGCGTGCTGTGCCGATGCGCTGCGGCACTACGTCGCGGTAGGTCTCGGTGGTCGATAGCTCGATGTTGCAGGCGTTCTGTCCGTTCTCGCACTGGGCTATCATGTCGGGAAGGTTGAGGTAGGAGTCGGGGCCGCACACGAGGTTGGCGAAGTGGTTGTCTATCAGGTCCTGGCGCACGCGCTCAGCCATGCAGCCGAGCACGCCGAGTATGAGCTTGCGCCCTTTCTTCTGCTCTGCGTGGAGCGTCTCCAGACGGTTGTATATCTTGTTCTCCGCGTTCTCGCGTATGGAGCAGGTGTTGAGGAAGATGGCCTCTGCCTCGTCCTCGTTTTCGCACAGTTCGTAGCCTGCCATCTGCATGATGGAAGCCACCACTTCAGAGTCGACCACGTTCATTTGGCAGCCGTATGTCTCGATGAAAAGTTTCTTCATATATATAATAATGTATGTTTCAAGTAGATAATATTTTGCAAAGGTACAAAAAGAAAGTTGAATGTTTGTTGGTGTTGTGGATTTTTAGAGAAAATATATGTACCTTTGTCATTGTATAATGTGCCTTGTTAAGGCATGCGATGAATAATAACAATAAACATTATCTATTATGCGAATTTATTCTTTACTCCTTTGTATGGCAACTGTTGCCCCTATGTATGGACAGACAACCGCTCCGGATGCAAAAGAATGGCTCTATGGTCACAGTAAGACCACAGTAACCAACTATGCCGCTGGCGGCGACGTAATAACGAAAGTCAAGACAAGTGACTTGCTGAACACGCGTGACAACAACGGCCATATCACCAACGACGAGAAGCTCGACAATGAGTATGCAGTGTATGAAGACGATGAGCGTGAGCTGATTTCAAGCTTAAAGACCACACATCGCTATGACGCCAAGTCGCGTGTTGTCGATGAGGCTCAATATTCTATGCCGGACAATACCTTGATGTACCATCACTCCACGATCTACCGCACCATGTCTGCCGATGTGGTGCTTGACATGGCAACATATTATGACGAGACCACCAACCAGATTATACGCCGTGACACGGAGAAACGCGCTTATGACGAGAACAAGCGCATAACATTGTATTCTAAGCAGAGCACATTGTACACCGACGGCAACCCGAGCGGTGTGGGCGACAACTATGAGTATAACGTAGAGTATGGCTATGACGGTAATATCTCGTCATTGACCCATGTAAGCTATTCGACCGACAAATCCGGCGCAGAGAAGAAGGAGACCGACACGTATACCAACATGGTATGGGGCGGTTCTTCAAAGGGTGAGCCCGAGCAGGGGACAGAGGACTGGTTCAGATGGATTACAAACGTGAGCTATGACCTCTCTTCATACAGTGGCCTTAAGTCGTATGTCCTTGAGCATGAGTCTACCGGTGAGGACGCGACCATGAGCTATTGCACTGTGGATGTCACCAAAGGCGAATATGACAAGTATGTGTTTACATCACGTTCAGGCGATGGCAAGTGCAATGTCATTGAATCTGTCCAGACCGACAAGTGGGGTGGATTTCATTCAATTAACTCGGTTTATACAGGCGTGAAGGACGATGCGCAGCCAACGGACGCCAATCTGGAAAAAAAGTATGTCATTGAGGACAACTATACAGACAGGGACAACCACGAGATGCGTGTCGACATGTGGCTCAAAGCCGGTGCCGATGCTCCTGCTGAGATTGTGTTAAGTTTGGCTTATGCGGAAAGTGTGGAGCGTGATGCTGAGAACGACTATGTCACCAAGACGGTGTCAAAGATTTATTCTTTTGACGACGGGGAGAAGATGTTGGAGTCAAACACAGAGACAGTGTACGATGACTATAAGCAGTATCCAATCACTACTGCCATCTCTTCTGCCACAGCCGGTAAGGACATGTCCGCTCCGACTCGTGTATACACTCTTGACGGCGTTTATGTGGGCAAGTCTTTGGACGGTCTTTCAAAGGGCATGTATATAGTGAAGGACGGCGTGAAGAGCCGCAAGGTTGTGAAGTGAGGAATGTCTGTTGATAATGAATAACAAAAAAAATGAGGTTGAGCGGTTTCAGCTCAACCTCATTTTTTTTATCATTATTCAACAACTATTTTCTTTCCGCCTCGAACATACATGCCCTTTGCGGGTTTGGCTGTTCCGAG
The DNA here is from genome assembly GCA_937889855.1 of uncultured Prevotella sp. GTDB lineage: Bacteria > Bacteroidota > Bacteroidia > Bacteroidales > Bacteroidaceae > Prevotella. The sequence goes on along the minus strand of CALBYK010000028.1, from coordinate 1,276 downwards.
GCAGCGTCCGGTGAGGTCGTAGTAGGGCAGTGGGGTGGCGAGATTGACGGTCTTGGCAGACGATATTCCGGTTGAGATAAGCTCGTTGATGTAGAATATGTTGTCGTTGAGGTCAACCTTCACGTTGTACTTGCCCTCCTTGTCGATTTGGAAAGCCGTAGAGCTGCTGTACAGGTTGTTTACGGTGTTGGCTCCCACTGTCTCGCCGTCTTCGGCGGGTCCCCAGCGGTTGGCGTTGAATGTGGTCCAGTCGTTGGGGTTGGATGTGAGCTTCGTGGTGATGGTGAAATATTCGCTCAGTTCCACTTCGCCTGCGTACTCGTTCTCGTCGCTGCTTTCCTCAAGTTTTGCGAAGCAAGTGTTGGTTTGCCAGTTGTTGGCGTTGCCCACGAAATATACATATTTCTCAGTGCTTGGCACGTAGGTAGGGTCGTAGAGCATGAACGACTTGTCGGCGTAGTTGAATGTCACCTCATAAGTGCCTGATCGCTTGATGAATGAGGTTGGCTCGTTGTCGGATGTTGCGTAGACGAGAGCGTTTGGCTCGATCTCGCCGTTGTGTGCCCAGCGGTTGGAGTTGAGCAAATCCCAGTCGTCGGCCTTGTCGCTGATTGTGGTGAAGAAGGCGAAGTAGCTGTCGGCCGTGAAGTCGACATTGGCCTTGTATGTGTCGGTGTCGGGCACGCGGTCGAGCGTGGCAGACGCCTTGTCGGTAGCCCAGTTGCCGTCGGAGCCCAAGATATAAATATGCTCAGGATATTCACCCTTCATGGTTATGGTCATGTCGTTGAGGTTGACGGTGACGTGGTGTGTGCCGGTGTCGGCAATCTTGAACGAGCAGCCACCGTTCTTGCCGGAGGGATAGAGCTTGTTGGGAGTGTTGTAGACGAGAGGTTTGTCGGGAGTGTCGGGACCGAGTCGGTAGGCCGAGAGTCCGTCCCAGTCGTTGGGTTCGGCGGTGAGTTTTGTTGCCACGCAGAACCAGCTGCCGTTGTCGGCAAATTCCACGTCGCCCTCGTATACGCCTTCTGTGGCGGTGGCTTGCAGCTCGGCTCCGGCGACGTTGGTTTGCCAGTTGCCGTCGTTGCCGATGATGTAGCACTGTGCCTGTGCGGTAAGGGCTGTCAGCGTGAGGATGGTTGTCGCAAACAGCGACTTGAGTAGATTTTTGTTCATAGTTGGTTAGGTTTAAAAAAGTTAGTAATATTAAGTCTTTATATGTTTCAATACTCTGTTAATTCTAATGTAATCGTTTGAAAATGAGGGAGTTAATTAA
>CALBYK010000027.1 GCA_937889855.1 uncultured Prevotella sp. | reverse complement strand
CACACTGATGACAACCAGACCGTTGACTGCAAGATAAAGGGCAACTTTCGTCTCAAGGGCATCCGCAGCACCAATCCGGTGGCAGTGGGCGACAATGTGGAGATAGTGCGCAACCAGGAAGGCACGGCTTTCATCACCGCCATATGCGACCGCCGCAACTACATCATACGCAAGTCGCAGAACCTGAGCAAGCAGAGCCACATCATTGCAGCCAATGTAGACCAGGCCTTCCTTATCGTAACCGTTAACTATCCACAAACAAGCACGATATTCATTGACCGTTTTCTTGCCACGGCAGAGGCCTACAGCGTGCCGACGGTGCTCGTGTTCAACAAGACCGACATCCTGTCCGGCGAGGAGCGCCACTACCAGCAGATGATGATGACGCTATATGAAACCGTGGGCTACCGGTGCGTAGCCGTGTCGGCTACAACAGGTATGGGCATGGACAGCATAAAGCCGCTGCTCAAGGACAAGATAACCCTTTTGAGCGGCAACAGCGGCGTGGGCAAGTCGACGTTCATCAATCACATCCTGCCCGATGCCAACCTGCGCACATCGTCAATCAGCGACGCACACAACACAGGCATGCACACCACGACGTTCTCCGAGATGCTGCAACTGCCCGAAGGCGGCTATCTGATAGACACTCCGGGAATAAAGGGATTCGGCACGTTCGACATCGAGCCCGAAGAGCTCACGAGCTATTTCAAGGACATATTCCACTTCTCCAAGGACTGCCGCTTCAACAATTGCACCCACACCCATGAGCCGGGATGCGCCGTGCTCAAGGCTGTCGAGGACCACTATATTGCAGCCTCGCGCTACCAAAGCTATCTGTCTATGCTGCAGGACAAGGACGAGAACAAGTACCGCGAGGCGTATTGACACACATTGCAGTGTAAACTTTTGTGATGAAAACATAACGGCAAGCAAAACGATTTTTATCGTATTGCTTGCCGTTGCTGTAATGGAAGTAATGCTGTTTTTATACGTTTGTCGTCTCATCTCGTTCGGTACGCGTGCTCATATCGAACGTGATGAACCTACTGTACATACCGCTTGGCACGACAGAAGAACAACAGTTGCGGGATATGAGTGCCGTAACCCGTCACGAATTCGGGTGATAAATTCTTATAATAATTTTGGTAATAATGTTTGAATGTAGGGAAATTCATGTGAATTTTTGCCTACTTATCCATTTTTTTATTAATTTTGCACCAAGTTTTGAGTATACTTAAATATCATTATTATAATAATATATGGAGATTTCATATAAATGGCTTAAGGAGTATGTCGATTTCGACCTTACACCGCAGGAAACAGCCGACGCGCTGACATCATGCGGACTCGAAGTGGACGCTCTGGAAGAGGTACAGACCATAAAGGGTGGACTCAAGGGACTGTACGTAGGCAAAGTGTTGACTTGCGAACTGCACCCGAATTCAGACCACTTGCATATAACAACCGTCGACCTTGGCAAGGGCGAGCCGCAGCAGATTGTGTGCGGAGCTCCCAATGTTGCAGCAGGCCAGAAGGTTATCGTTGCCGACCTTGGCTGCGTGCTCTACGACGGCGACAAGGAATTTGTCATCAAGAAATCGAAGCTTCGCGGTGTTGAGAGCCTTGGCATGATATGCGCTGAGGACGAGATTGGCGTTGGCACAAGCCACGACGGCATCATTGTGCTGCCGGAGGATGCTCCCGTTGGTCAGCCTGCTGCCGAATACTACCATTTGGAGAGCGACTGGCTCATAGAGATAGACATCACAGCCAACCGCTCCGACGCTCTTTCTCACTGGGGCGTGGCACGCGACCTATACGCATGGCTTCGTCGCAACGGACACGAGACATCGCTCCATCGTCCCGACTGCTCGGAGTTCACGGTCGACAACAACGACCTGCCCATCGACGTGGAGATTGACAATACCGAGGCTTGCAAGCGCTACGCTTGCGTGTCGATAACAGGCTGCGACGTGAAGGAAAGTCCGGAGTGGCTACAGAACAAGCTGAAGGTAATCGGCCTGCGTCCGATTAACAACATCGTTGATATCACCAACTACGTGATGATGGCTTACGGCCAGCCTATGCACTGCTTCGACGCCGACATGGTGAAGGGTCACAAGATTGTTGTGCGCACCCAGCCTGAGGGCACCAAGTTCGTCACTCTTGACGGCGAGGAGCACACTCTCGGCGAGCACGACCTCAGCATATGCAACGCCGAGGAGCCTATGTGCATCGCCGGCATCTTCGGCGGCAAGGGTTCGGGCACATACGACACGACAAAGAACGTTGTGCTTGAGAGCGCATATTTCCACCCGACGTGGATTCGCAAGAGCGCGCGCCGCCACGGACTGAGCACCGACGCAAGCTACCGCTTCGAGCGCGGCATCGACCCCAACGGCGTAATCTACGCTCTTAAGCAGGCTGCCATCCTGTGCAAGCAGCTGGCTGGCGGCAAGGTGAGCATGGAGATAAAGGACGTTTATCCTACAAAAATAGAGAATGCTCATGTGCAGCTCGACTATGAGTATGTCGACCGCTTGATAGGCAAGAAGATTGGCAACGACATGATTAAGTCAATCGTCGAGAGCCTTGACATGAAGATTCTCTCTGAAACCGAAAGCGGACTTGAGCTTGACGTCCCCGCATACCGCGTTGACGTGCAGCGTCCATGTGACGTTGTTGAGGATGTACTCCGCATCTACGGATATAATAATGTGGAGATTCCAACACAGCTCAAGAGCTCGCTTACTATTCTCGGCGAAGAGGACAAGGCCTACCACCTGCAGAATGTTGTCAGCGAGCAACTCGTTGGCTGCGGCTTCCGCGAGATACTCAACAACTCGCTTACAAAGACAGCCTATTATACAGGACTCAACCGCTATACAGAGGAGACAACCGTAAAGGTGATGAATCCGCTTAGCTCCGACCTCGGTGTGATGCGCCAGACCCTTCTCTTCGGTGGACTGGAGAGTGTCTGCCGCAACGTGAACCACAAGATGCCTAATCTCCGCTTCTTCGAGTTCGGCAACTGCTACCACTACTCACCTGAGAAGAAGAACGACGAGGACCCGATAAAGGCCTATACCGAGGAGATGCACCTTGGCATGTGGCTCACAGGCAAGCGTGTGGAAGGCTCATGGGCACATGCCGATGAGAAGACTTCGTTCTATGAGCTGAAGGCATACGTGCAGAATATCTTCACGCGTCTTGGCGTCAAC
>CALBYK010000026.1 GCA_937889855.1 uncultured Prevotella sp. | reverse complement strand
GGAGTTCCACCAGTATGCTTCAGCCACCTATTCTATACTAATTGTTATGGCTGTCGGTACTATTGTCAGCAAATTGCTGAATTACACGGGAATTACTTTTCCGACATATTTTGGTGCTCTTGTCACAGCTGCTGTTGTAAGGAATGTTGCAGAACTGACACCTGGCAGAAAACATCTGGAAATAGAAAAGATAGTTAGCGTCGGAAATATCTCATTGTCGGTATTTCTTGGCATGGCTATGATTTCGTTGAAATTGTGGGAACTTAAAAGTTTGGCTTTGCCACTTGTAATGATACTTATGGCCCAAGTGCTGACGATGGTAATCCTTGCCTATTTCTTCGCATTCAGGATCCTTGGAAAGGATTATGACGCGGCTGTTCTTGTAGCGGGTATTTGCGGCTTTGGCTTGGGAGCCACACCCAATGCGATGGCAAACATGACTGCCGTATGCTATAAATACCACTATTCGGTCAAGCCATTCCTTATAGTGCCTATTATTGGTGCCATGTTTGTAGACCTAATCAACACGGGTATAATATCTATTTTCCTTAATTGCATAGGATGAGTATTCCTTTCAAATGGCAAAAACCGCGCTTAAGCCTCCGCTTTTGCCATTTGAAAGGAATTGTCATGTCAATAAACATTCAATATGTCTCCAACCTTAATTTCATAGTCGTAAGGCAATTTGTTCTTTTTGTACAGACTCTTTATCTGAATGCCATATTTTTGGGCTATACTATACATACTTTCATTAGGTTTGACAACATGTGGCCTCTTTTTGTATGTTTTCTCAGCTTTGCTCCGTTTTTTCTTTAAGTATATCACATCCCCAGCCGATAAGTGCTCCTTTCTGTTTCGCTCGTTATATTTTGCAAGCTTGCGGCTTGATATTCCCATCTCTTTGGCTAAAGACTTGAAGGTGTCACCATCTTTCGCTATTATGTAATAGTTCTTGTTGTACGCCTTGATGACATGAAGCATACCGTCAGGACCAGGTGTGTCTTCGGCTGCGTGTCTGGCCATAAAATGGTCGTAGTTGGTAGCTTTGTCGAACTTGTTTAGATTATACAGTTCAATAATTTGAATCAGCTTTGTTGCATACTGTGGATTGGTAGCGTATCCACATTGTTTCAGTCCCTTTGACCATCCTTTATAATCAGACCTGGACAACGCGAAAAGGCGTGCGTAGCGTGACTGTGTGGCAAGAAACCGGCTATGGTCCTCGTAGCTCTGTTTGGCATTGTCATAGGCGCGGAAACATTCACCTACTTCATCGTCGTCATGATACGTCCGCTTTCCAGTCCATCCGTGGCACTTTATGCCGAAATGGTTGTTGCCGGAACGTGTCAGGTCGCTACGGCCCGCGCTGCTTTCCAGCAGTCCTTGTGCGAGTGTGATGCTCGCCGGGATGTTATACCGGAGCATCTGCTCTATCGCCAAATCCTTATATTGGTCTATATATGCCTGATATGCAGAGTTCCATTTTATTTGGCCAAAAACAGGAGTACTCGCAAGAAGTAAGCCTATGGCGACAATAAATATCGACTTTGTGATTTTATTCATATTTACCCGATTTTTACATACATGCCCACAAAGATACAACAAAAAATTGAGAACCTGTAAGATTTATGGCATAATCATCGGAAATGACTGAATAACTGGAATATGGGACATCCTCGCCCAGACGGTCAACTATAAGGGTTCAACACTTAAAATCCCGATGCCATCCCGAATCCTCGCTTAAGCACAAATAATCAAAATACCATGAATAACTCAACCAATGAATGTGTCAAGAAACAAATGGCAATGTTTTTCAACAATAAAACATCATAACAGTATCATGGTTTGTGACATTTTTTGTACCTTTGCAACTTGGAAACATATAACAACTATATTATAAATAAACAAAATTATGAAAGCATTTGTTTTTCCTGGTCAGGGATCTCAATTTGTAGGTATGGGCAAAGATCTGTACGAAACAAACGATAAGGCTAAAGAACTTTTCGAGAAGGCTAACGACATACTTGGCTTCCGCATAACCGACATTATGTTTGCCGGAACAGATGATGAACTGAAGCAAACCAAGGTTACGCAGCCGGCAGTTTTCCTTCATAGCGTCATTTCTGCCATGTGCATGGGTGATGACTTTGCCCCAAAGATGGTAGCCGGCCATTCTCTTGGCGAATTCTCAGCCTTGGTGGCTTCAAAGGCCTTGACTTTCGAGGACGGACTTAAGCTTGTTTACGCACGAGCTATGGCTATGCAGAAGGCTTGCGAGAAAGCCCCCGGCACTATGGCTGCCGTCATTGGCCTTTCTGACGAGAAGATAGAGGATATTTGCAAGGAAGTAAGTAGCGACGGCAACATCGTAGTCGCTGCAAATTACAATTGCCCTGGACAGCTTGTCATCAGCGGCAATATAGACGCAATCAACACAGCTTGTGAGAAACTGAAAGAGGCTGGCGCAAAGCGTGCGTTGCCTCTGAAGGTTGGTGGCGCGTTCCACTCACCCTTGATGCAGCCAGCCAAGGATGAGCTGGAGGAAGCTATAAAAGAGACGTCTTTCTCTGAGCCTATCTGCCCGGTTTACCAGAATGTTGACGGCAAACCACATACATCTCCTGACGAAATCAAGTCAAACCTTATAGCTCAGCTTACAAGCAGCGTGCGTTGGACCACAAGTGTAAAGAACATGATAGGGGATGGTGCTGACGACTTTACAGAGTGTGGTCCAGGCAAGGCTCTTCAGGGTATGATAGGTCGTATCGACAAGTCGGTTAGTGCTCACGGTATCCTCTAAATGTCACTATGAGGAAACAAAAGATAATCATATATCAGATTTTCACACGCCTTTTCGGCAATCGTGCCAATAACAATAAGTTCAATGGTACAATTGCCGAAAACGGTTGTGGCAAATTGAATTTTTTCACAGATGACATTCTGCAGCAGCTGAAGTCGAAGGGATATACGCATGTGTGGTATACCGGCCTTATACGCCATGCTTCCGTAACAGACTATTCCTCGTATGGAATACCGCGGCAACATCCTGCCATAGTAAAGGGAAACGCAGGTTCACCTTATGCCATAACCGATTATTATGACATAGATCCCGATTTGGCTGATGACGTTGACAGACGTATGGAGGAGTTTGTTCAGTTGGTTACAAGGACACACGCCAATGGGTTGAAGGCCATAATGGACTTCGTTCCCAACCATGTTGCCAGGC
>CALBYK010000025.1 GCA_937889855.1 uncultured Prevotella sp. | reverse complement strand
TCTCGCCTGCTGCAAAAATATGCATAACAAAGAAATGACAATAAGGACAATTACAACATTATTAATCGCCTGTCTGCTCTCCATGGCAGAAGCGTCAGCCCAGACTAGCGACTCACTAATCGTCAGCCAGCTCCAGCGGGAGGGCATACGATTCTCCCATAACAACAGCGTAACGCTACTCATGAATGGACAAGAGAAATTCGACGATATGTTCCAAGCCATACGCCAGGCACGCAGCAGCGTACACCTTGAATACTTCAACTTCCGCAACGACTCCATCGCGTCACTCCTTTTCGACCTGCTGGCAGAGAAGGTGAAGGATGGCGTGGAGGTGCGCGCCCTGTTTGACGGCTTTGGCAACGACTCCAACAACCAGCCTCTGCTCAAGCGCCACCTTAAGGACATCCGCGCACGCGGCATCGAAATTTACGAGTTCGACCCCGTGCGCTTCCCATGGATAAACCACGTGTTCCACCGCGACCACCGCAAGATTGTGGTCATTGACGGACAGATTGCCTACACGGGAGGAATGAACGTTGCCGACTACTACATCAACGGCACACCACAGGTTGGCGAATGGCGCGACATGCACTGTCGCATCGACGGCGACGAGGTGAACACGCTGCAGGCCATCTTCCTGCGCATATGGAACAAGACGGCAAAGCAGAACATCCACGGGGCAAAATATTTCCGTGGCGTGCGCGGCGGATATTATTTCGAGGGATTGAAACCCGACACCTGCAATACTGCCGGAAAGAAAATGGTGGGCATCATCAACCGAGAGCCTCTGACATCGAACAAGATTATACGCACGTTCTACACCGACGCGATAAACGACGCAAAGGACAGCATTAAGCTCGTCAATCCCTACCTGACACTCAACCACAAACTGAAAAAAGCCTTACGAAGTGCCGTGAAACGTGGCGTAAAGGTCGAAATTATGGTGTCGGCACACAGCGACATTCCGCTTACGCCCGACTGCGTATTCTACAACGTGCACAAACTGATGAAACACGGGGTTGACGTATATATATACGAACCGGGCTTCCATCACACAAAGGTAATAATGGTTGACGGACGCTTCTGCACCGTCGGCAGTGCCAACCTAAACTCGCGCTCGCTGCGCTTCGACTACGAGGAGAACGCTGTCATTATCGATCAATGCACAACCGCACAACTGTCGCACATGTTCGACCGCGACAAGACGCGCAGCTTCAAGCTCACTCAAGAGAAGTGGCGCGAGTTCCGCTCACCGTGGCAACGATTCGTGGGATGGTTCGCGCATCTGCTGGCACCTGTGCTGTAGACCACTAATGATGCAAATACAGTGTTTTACATCAACCAAACCAAAACCAATATTTTTAATCACTTAGAGTGGATTATTAAGTAAGGTAGCAAAATCAACCTTACATATAGTAGGAGGAGGACTACTTATGTTGACTCAAGTTTCTCTAAGTTTGCAGAGGATGTGATTTCACCGCAATCCTCTGCAAACTTAGAGAAACTTGAGTGTTGATTACAAAACTAATTCTTTTACTTCTTCCACAGACAAACCTGTGCCTTCGGCTACCTGCTGTGGCGTCAGCCCCATGGCAAGAAACCGCTTGGCATTCTCTTTCCGTTCTTCTTCACGGCCCTCTTCACGGCCCTCTTCACGGCCCTCTTCACGGCCCTCTTTACGACCCTCTTTACGACCCTCTTTACGACCCTCTTCACGGCCTTCTGCACGGCCTTCTGCACGGCCCTCTGCACGACCCTCTGCATAACCTTCTGCATGTCCCTCGGCATGCCCTTCCAGTTTCGCATTTCCCAACACGTCATTCTGAATCATAATCGCGTTTAAATGCTCGTCATAGGCATGGCGCTCAGCATTCGACATTGAATAATATCTCAGTTTCTCTCGTGCCTCCTGCAATCCAGGAGCCTTTGTGTAGGGATCTATGACACCATTCTTCAGATAAGCCACCCATTCCTCCAATGGCGACTTTGCCACATTATTGAACTCGTTCACTCTCACCAGCATATAGGTAGGAAAAATCTCCGACGGCGATTTTCTAACGATAGTATTCTTCTCCTTCGTGCTGATGACAAGGTTGTCCTTGGTATGCAGACCAACGAAATTGTTCTGTCCCACATATATATAATCGGAGCCCTTACCCAAGTCGAAGTAAAGGATACTGATGGAGTAGACCTTCTTCACCTCCTTGTAGGTGTTGCCGAGATTGATATGCTCGGTTATAGCCTTAGCCACGCCATAGAGCACACGCTCGAGATAGTAAAGTTCACTGGTGTTCTGTATCTCGACGATGATGATGTCGCCCTTGCTGTTCTTTGCCTTTATGTCGACACGGTTGAATTTGTCGTCCTCGGCCTGTTGGTTGCCCTCACTCTCCAATATCTCTACTACCTTTATTGGCTCACCGATGAACACTGTGAGAAAACCCTCAAGCACACCGAAGTTGGCCTTCTGCCGCAACAGGCGCTTGATGGCCCAGTCAAAGCGTATGTATTTGTCTTTCAGTTCTTCCATTTACATTCTCCCGTTTTTACTAATATTGCACAAAGATACAGATTAATTCTGTAAACCCAAAGACATTACTGTCATTTCATATACTCAGCGCACATTTCAGCGCACCGCTCACCATCCACACCTGCCGACACTATTCCGCCGGCATAGCCAGCACCCTCGCCACACGGGAAGAGTCCTCGGATGCGCACGTGCTGCAGTGTCTCACGGTCGCGCATTATGCGGACGGGCGACGACGTGCGGGTCTCGGCGGCTATCATTACAGCCTCGTTTGTGAGAAATCCACGGCTCATCTTGCCGAACTTTATGAAGCCCTCCTGAAGACGGTGGCTCACCTGTCGTGGCAGCCAGAAATGGAGTGGCGACGAAATGAGTCCCGGGGCATAACTGCTCTTTGGCAAATCATACGACAGACGATCATTCACGAAGTCTACCATACGCTGTGCCGGGGCTGTCTGCTTCATATTGCCCTGCTGCCAGCAAGCGCGCTCGAGCTGCTCCTGGAAGTGCATCATGCGCAGAGGGTCGCTCTCGTCGCCCGGCACATCCTCGGGGCGGGTCTCTACCACCATGCCCGAGTTTGACCACTGCGTGCCACGGTTGCTCGGGCTCATGCCGTTGACGACAATCTGCTCCTTGTCCGTGGCAGCCGGTATGACAAATCCGCCCGGACACATACAGAACGAATAGACTCCGCGCCCGTCAACCTGCGTCACGAAACTGTATTCGGCAGCCGGCAGATATTTTCCTCTGCCTTGCTTTGAGTGGTATTGTATCTGGTCAATCAAGTGCGACGGATGCTCCAGGCGCACGCCAACGGCAATGCCCTTCGCCTCTATCTCAATATTTGCCTCGGCAAGATAGCGGTAGACATCGCGGGCGGAATGTCCTGTGGCGAGAACCACCGGCCCGCGATAGGTTTCTTCTCCCCCGTTCACGAGGTTCACAGCCTCAACTCCCACCACCGTGTCGCCTTCGAGCAGGAGCCGCGTCATCTTCGTCTGGAAATGCACCTCGCCGCCACAATTAATTATTGTCTCGCGCATGTTCTCAATCACCTTCGGCAGCTTGTCAGTGCCGATGTGCGGATGTGCGTCGGCGAGAATGGACGTTGACGCGCCGTGCTGGCAGAACACATTGAGTATCTTCTCTATGTTGCCGCGCTTCTTCGAGCGTGTGTAGAGTTTGCCATCGGAGTAGGCACCTGCTCCGCCCTCGCCGAAGCAGTAGTTGCTCTCGGCGTCGACAACCTGGTTTCTCTTAATGTTGGCGAGGTCTAGCTTACGGTCGCGCACATTCTTGCCGCGTTCCAATACGATGGGGCGCAGTCCGAGCTCAATGAGCCTCAGCGAGGCGAAGAGTCCGCCGGGACCCTCGCCCACTACCACGACATCCGGCCGTTGGCTCACGTCGCCATACTCGGTATGCACATACTCGTCGTCATCTGGCATCTCGTTGATGTAGACTCTCACCGTAAGATTTATATATATGATGCGCTGGCGCGCGTCGATACTGCGTTTCAACACACGCACGGCGTTTATAGTGCGCGCGTCTATGCCCTTGTCGTCGGCTACAAACTGGCGTATGTTCTGCTCGCTCGACGCAACGACGGGCTGCACGCGTATTTGGTATTCCTGTATCATGTCTTTATTTTCTTTAAGTCTCGCAAAATTAAGAAAATAAACTCAAATACAACGCAACAACCAAAATAAATTTCAGCGTTGACAACGTGACAGTCATCCGAAACGACAACAACAGTTCACTCATCGCGGTCGTGATGAGCATGCGTCACGGTCAGAGTAAGACGATTGGAGGTGTCGTTTGGCAGAATGAAACGGCTGCGCCGACAATGCAGGAGAATCTACAAAAGAACAACAAAACTAATAAAAATACTGACAAA
>CALBYK010000024.1 GCA_937889855.1 uncultured Prevotella sp. | reverse complement strand
TGTCAGGCGGCTCTGCGCGTTTCGCAGAATGTTCATGCGCTGCCATGCGCCCCACTTCATGAGGGCATAGTTGATGTAGTTCATCTTCTCCTCGGCAGTCACGTCCTCAGCGTTCTCCATATAGGCATAACGCTCTATTGCCACCTCGCCACAAGGCAGGAGGTCGCCATACTCACGCGCCAGCGAGTCGAGCGACATTATGTATTTCGACTTCTTCACACGACCCACATCACCCGCACGGCGCGCCTTCCTCACAAGCTCCAGTGCCGAGAGGAGCGCGCCCTCGCGCTTGCCGTGGGCGGCATAATAGCTGTGCATGGTGCTGTAGTCGCCGGCACGCATGCCTAAGACATGAAGCATGTCGTCGTAGTAGTATTTGGAGTCGACACCGTCAACCACAAACGGCTCGTAGCCTGTGGCATAGGCAGCGGCAAGGGCGTCGGGGTTTGCCATCGACTTGCTGTAATATTCTTTAGCCAGGGCTTCGGCATCGTCAAAATATCTTTTATTATCAGAATACACAGAGCCAAGCACCGACTCATAAATGGCAGCGAGCGCCTTGTCGCCATTGGCGTTAGCCTCCTGCCCCGACACACGCAGACGCTCCACGACATTAGCCAGCGAGTCGGGCGACATGAGACATTCCTGGCTTGCCGTGGCTACCTGGGCTTTGAGCAGATGGCCATAGGCACGCTCGCGATGTGCCTTGTTGCTTATCTGAGCCAGAACCTTGAGCGCGGTCTGCGGATGGTCCTTCCGCACAGCCTGCTGGTATTGTTTCCAAAGTGATGTATAAGAATCGGCTATTGCTGCCAACGGCATGAGCAACGCCACCACAATTGGCAATAATCTTGACTTTTTCATATACTGTTGTGTTTTGTATTGTTCGTTTTATGCTGTTACAAAGATAGTGCAATTATGCAAATCAGCAAAACAATCAGCAGAAAAAAGAGGTTTGACTTTCAAAAATGACAGGTTAGGATTTATGAAATTTAAATAGAGCTATGTTACCAAGCCTTTGTAACTGCATTACCAAGCACAGGTAGCACAGTTACAAAAGCCGGGTAGGATGATTATCAAGCTTTGGTAACAAAATTAACAAACGGCAAAGAGAAAAAAAAACTCTAAGGCCAGCCAGTCAAGAACAATTAAATGGATTAAACCAACACGTTTCTCGCTAAATATCTGTAACTTTGCACCACAAATCTTTATAAACACATCAGAATTTTATGGGAGGCATTTTCGGCTCTATCTCCAAGAAAAGCTGCGTAGCAGACGTTTTCTACGGAACAGACTACAACTCACATCTCGGCACGCGACGCGGTGGCCTGGCGATGTACAGTAAGGAAAACGGATTCGTACGGTCAATCCACAATCTTGAAAGCTCGTATTTCCGCTCCAAGTTCGAGCCCACGCTCGACCGTTTTGCGGGAAGCACTGCCGGCATCGGCGTCATAAGCGACACTGACGCGCAGCCGCTTGTCATCAACTCTCACCTCGGACGGTTTGCCATATGCACTGTGGCCAAAATCGTCAACATAGAGGAACTCACGAAAAAACTACTCGAGAAGAACATGCACTTTGCCGAACTTTCACAAAGTGCCACCAACCAGACGGAGCTCGTAGCCTTGCTCCTTATACAAGGCAAGACATTCCTCGAGGGCATCGAGAATGTCTACCACAACATCAAGGGCTCGTGCTCAATGCTCATCCTTACAGAAGACTCGCTCATCTGCGCCCGCGACGCATGGGGACGCACACCTATTATTATAGGCAAGAAGGACGGCGCTTATGCAGCGTCAAGCGAGTCTACCTCTTTTCCAAATCTTGATTTCGAGGAGTGCTACAATGTCGGGCCAGGCGAGGTGGTGAGCCTCAACTCCGACGGACTTACACAGTGGCGTCCTGCCAACAAGAAGATGCAGGTGTGCTCTTTCCTTTGGGTTTATTATGGCTTTCCCACATCAACTTACGAGGGCAAGAACGTTGAGGAGGCCCGCTTCACCAATGGCTTCAACCTTGCCAAGACTGACGACGTGGAGGTGGACTGCTGCTCTGGCATCCCCGACTCCGGCACCGGCATGGCTATGGGTTATGCAGCCGGAAAGGGTGTGCCTTACCAGCGCTGCATAGCCAAATACACTCCAACATGGCCACGCTCGTTCACACCGTCCAACCAAGAGATGCGCTCGCTTGTTGCAAAGATGAAACTCATTCCAAACAAGGCCATGATAAACGGAAAGAGGGTGCTCTTCTGCGACGACTCAATCGTGCGTGGCACGCAGCTGCGCGACAACGTCAAGGGATTGTTTGACGCCGGACTGAAGGAGTTTCACATGCGCATAGCATGCCCACCGCTTGTATATGGCTGCCCGTTCATCAACTTCACCTCTGCCAAGAGCGACATGGAGCTAATCACACGGCGAATTATCGAGAAGTTTGAGGGCGACGCCAACAAGGACCTTGACAAGTATGCCACAACTGATTCGCCTCAGTACAAGCGCATGGTGGAGGAGATACGCCGCCAACTCGGTCTCACGTCACTCAAGTTCAACACCATAGAGCAGCTCATCAAGGCCATCGGCCTGCCTAAGTGCAAAGTGTGCACCCACTGCTTTGACGGTTCAAGCAAGTACACGCTTGAGGAGCAGGCAGACGAGTGAGCAATGGGACAATTTGGCACAGATAATTTATTTTCTGCAAAATAAATACATTAGGCTCTTCCGGTATTTCGAGTGACAACATGACGAAATAATAAAAAGAAAACTGCTGAATATTTGTATCTTTGAATAACCACAAACAAAGTTGTAAATATGCCTTAAATTAGCAGACAAGGAATATCTGTATGTTCTTTGTCTGCTATTGGAAATTCACACATTTATCGCTCAATATGCCATATAGACGATTACATGGATAATCGTCTATAAGCACAATCGTTGAATGGTTAACCTCCGCCGTGTGTCTTTTCGTTAAATATACTAAAAAGAAGTTGATTCTGTAATAAAAACATTGTTAATATTATATTTTATTACTATATTGCAACACATTAGATTTGCCTTGTATTTTGAAGAAACCTATTTGACATCTTTGATTTCTATACAGTCATATTTTTACATTAGGCGCGAATAAAAAACTATAAATTAACCAAAAACAATTACAATGAGAATGAAACGTTTACTAATGGTTGTCGCATGTATAGTACTTGCTACAACGAATGTGCAGGCCGTGGGCGCACAAGTGCTTGAGGAGGCGTCCCCAACCGCAGTTATCCCCATTTTGGGTATGTCCGAATCCACAGACGGTATTTACAATTTCAAAAGTTTTGAGGTTAATGCTTACAAGTCAGGGAGCTACTACACCGAATTTTGGCTTCTTCCTGCCAAATATGCCAACAACAACTACACCGCGTTCATGGTGTTTGTGAACGATATGTACGTTGGTACAATAAATCCTTCATTTGGTAACTGGCAGGCTGCCCACGTGAATGGCAACGAAACACTCGAACTCAAAGAGGGGACTAATGTAATTACAGTAGCGGCACATGCTCCGGAATTTCCAGAAGTCGAGACCATTAAAGTTGCAGCGAATGGTTCAGAAGCAACTTTCTCGTCTGATGCTTACGAGAAATTTCTTGAGGATGCTTTGCATGGTGTCTCTTATGATATTCCCGCACAAGAAGAAATGTCAATGTATGCAAGCGATGCAACAGCCGTAGGTATCGCGCATTATTCAAATGTGCCTTTGAACTACACGTTTTATAAAACTTTTAGTTTTACACAGGGACAGGAAATATTTATAACATCGTCAAGTTTGGCACCACATAAGATAGATGTCGTGTATTATGGTTCGGCTCCAAAAAATTTCAATTTAAACACAACAAAAGCAAGCATTCACGATACTATTGGCGAAAAAAAATCAGTTCCAGCAATTATATACCCTGGAACATCTCTACCGCAAGTAAAATATCGCCTCTTATACACACCTGCGACTTCGGAAGAAATGCAGGGTCTTAGCTATGTTTATCCTTCTGAAAAAACGCTGAATTCATCTATGCAGGTTGCAACAGCCAAATTGACCATTCCAAAAACAGGCCAATATCTTGTAAGGGTACGACATGCTGTAAGTGGAGGGTCGTCAGTTGCGGATGTCAATGTTAATGGAGCATACTATTACGAGAACACACCGATAACTCTTTCATGTTTGGATTGTCAGATTCCTGCGGACGGTAATGCATATGCAACAATGACTTGCTGTAATAATTTTGGCACAGACGACCCTTATCTTTTTATTCATGGGGCAGATAACGACAGAATAGTCGGATTCAATGATGATGGACCAAGTAAAAAAATAAAACAGTATAATCTGTCTGAGTGGGATTCATATATTTCTCAGAAATATTTAATGAGGACATCAGGGATAAGTGTAAGCAATTATAGTTCTTCAAATCCAGTATCGCGATGCAATATTATTGCTCGTGTGTCTGAAGGTGCTTCTCCATCTGTAGCTAAAACAAGAGCGAGGACCAAAGGCTCAGCTGCTACTGGTATGCAAACCCCTTCAACATTAGACGAATCTGTTCGCATTGTCGGTCCTGAAAACATCAATGGAGTTATCACAATCTCAGCAAACGATGAGATTAAAAGGGTTTCGCTATATGGACTGGATGGTAACTGTATTGGCTTTATAAATGTAGAAGGCTCAACTGCCATCATACAGACATCTGCACTAAATATGACTCAATCAGGAATATATATCGTGTGCGTTGAAACGGCAAATGGTGTCACTTCTAAGAAGATTGCTATAAAATAATAATAAATTTGAAATATGTATGTCTATTCTTTTAGACCGGTTTCTTATAAAAAAACATTACATGAATATGAAAAATTATTTAATTACTTTTTTTGCTTGTTTGGCAATAAACAGTTTTGCGGACGAAATACAACCTCCTGCTCCAAGTGAGCCAGATGGGATTATTGGAGGACATGAATATGTGGATCTTGGTCTTCCGAGTGGTACCTTGTGGGCGACATATAATATAGGAGCAACTTCACCATACGAACGTGGAACTTTATTTGCATGGGGTGAGGTGGAGCCGAAAGAGAATTATACATGGGAAAACTATAAGTTTTTCATTAGATATGAATACGATCCGGAAAACGGCTCATGGGCTGTCCTTGAGGATATAGGTGATGACATATGTGGAACAGAATATGATGCGGCACGACATCAATGGGGAAACGGATGGCGACTTCCAAATAGCGATGAGCTATACGAACTCAGAATGTTGTGCTGGAATAGATGGACTACGGAAAATGGTGTCAAAGGATGCCGCATTTATGGACCAAACGAGCATAGTATATTTCTTCCCGTATGTAGTGGCGGATTATGGTATGACGAGCCGGATCCTTTTGATGGCGATGGCAGTTTTTATTGGAGTGGAATTGAAAATCCCGAAAACGGATACAATGGCCGACCTGTAGAACCGAGCAATCGTGCTAAGGTAATTAATGTGCAATACGGAGGATTGCAAATCGATGCGTCAAGAAAAGCATATTTCAACAATGTCCGTGCTGTTGTAAATCCATGTGAGACGGGAAATAAAAATGTGGTGTATGACAGCCGCTCCACTGCAATGATTTACCACAATGGAAGTATTCAAATATATGGTAATAATTCAGAAGGGATGATAACGGTATGTGACACGTCAGGACGTATTGTATACTCGGGCCCTGTCATGAATGGTATTTGTAATTTGCCTGAACTGGTTGCAGCCATATACATAGTCTCGTATTCCAATAACGGGAAATTAATTGCAACTCAAAAAATAATCATCAAATAGTGTACATTATGAAGAAGTTCATCACTTTTGTGGCAGCTGCTTTTTTCTTGCCGGCTTCTTTGTCGGCACAAGATAATTATTACTACTATCATGGTGTTAAAATACCATTGGACGAGGATGTGAGGAAAATAGTGTCAATTTCTCCAAAATCGGAGAATATAACCCTTTCTCGATTCAATGGACTTACTCTTGTCAATACTATCTCTGACACACGTAGTAATATCGAGGTGTATGAACTGGCTTCATACACCACTATCAGTAAGGTTATTGCTACAAGTGCATCTGCATCAATCAACATCCAAACTTGTTATAAGTCTGAGAATGGTAACGACCTGATTCCTAATGGGTATATCAATGTTAAACTGAAATCAGCTGATGATTATTCGTCGCTTCAGGCAATAGCACAGCAGAAAGGATGTGAAATAATTGAGCAAAACCAGTTTATGCCGTTGTGGTACAATCTAAGGGTAAGGGAAACTGTAGGACAAAATTCTGTGGATATTGCCAATTCTATTTACGAGACAGGGAAATTTGAATCTGCTTTTCCTAGTTTCTCGTTTGAAGCGATTGAAATCTCATATGATCCAGACGTGTATGAGCAGTGGGGGGTATATAATTCCAAGTATGATGGGATTGACATTTCTTTGAGTCAAGCTTGGAGCTATGCCACAGGCCGAGGTGTCAAAGTTGCAATTGTTGATCAAGGTATTGATTTGCATCATCAAGATTTGAAAGATAATATATTTAATCAAAGTTACGATACAGAGACAAATACCTCACCAAGTAAAGTGTACGGTTCTCACGGCACACACTGTGCAGGGATTGTCGCTGCTGTACGAAACAATGGAATCCAAGTAGTCGGAGTAGCACCTGATGCTAAACTTATGTCAGTAAGTAATAGCTTATCCTTATCTATCAATATGGAGGC
>CALBYK010000023.1 GCA_937889855.1 uncultured Prevotella sp. | reverse complement strand
CCAGTCGCCTGCAACGGCTGAGTTTGAAATCAAGAACAGGAGCAACCATGCGTTGCATATTGTTGACGTGCGCATGAGTTGTGGATGCACGGACGTCGAGTATCCACATGAGGCAATACCTGCTGACGGAAAGTTCATTGTGCGTGTCACGTACGACGCTCAAACCCTTGGACACTACGACAAGCTTGTTGACATTTATACGGACGACAGCGAGAAACCGCTTATGCTGCGCATGCGCGGACATGTGGTAAGGGAGATTGTAGACTTCAGCGGCAAGTACGACTTCCTTTTGGGGAATGTGCAAAGCGACTGCAATGACATAGAGTTTGATGATGTGAACCGCGGTGAGCGTCCGCAGAAAAAAATACACATACGCAACACGACAGGCGAGACCATACAGCCAGTTGTGATGCATCTTCCCGACTATCTTATTGCCGATGTGTCACCGTCAAAGATAGCTCCGGGGCATGACGGCATCGTCACGATGACGCTCGACTCAAAGCGCCTCAATGACATGGGGCTTACACAGACCAGTGTATTCCTCGGGGCTTTCCCTGGCGACCGCGTGAGCCGTGAGAAGGAGGTCAGTGTTTCGGCTGTGCTTCTGCCTAAGTTTGACAACCTCTCGGCGTCACAGCTTGCCAATGCTCCACGCCTGAGTCTGTCGACAACGGAGCTTGACCTTGGCGCATTCAACGGCAAGAAAAAGCTCAAGGGAGAGATTGTAATACGCAATGACGGAAAGTCAGTGCTCAAAATCAAGAGTTTGCAGATGTTTACAGTGGGCTTGCAAGTGTCGCTCAACAAGCAGAAACTGCAGCCGGGGGAGTCGGCAAAGATGAAGATTACGGCAGAGGAACGGCTCATCAAAACGGCACGATCCAAGCCACGTGTGCTCATGATAACAAATGACCCTAACTTGCCTAAGGTCACGATAAAGATAATTACAGAATAAACTCAAAGTGGTGTGTCAGGACTCGCTTGACACACCACCTTTTTATGATTAAAGCGGATGCTTAAAAATTTGACTATAGAGATTGACGAGGGTAGCGGATTTTGCTTTGGTGTGACCACTGCAATAAAGAAGGCGGAGGAAGAACTTGCTAAAGGCACGCGCCTCTACTGCCTTGGCGACATAGTGCACAACGGCATGGAGGTGGAGAGGCTGCATGAGCAGGGACTCATCACTATCAATCACGACGACCTACGCTCGTTGCATGGCGTAAAGGTGCTTCTGCGTGCTCATGGCGAGCCGCCTGAAACTTATGCCATAGCCAGGAAAAACAACATAGAGATTATAGACGCCACGTGCCCTGTGGTGCTTGCGCTACAGCGGCGCATAAAGCGTCAGTATGATGCGAATATGGAGTCGGGCAAGGACGCGCAGATAGTGATTTTCGGGAAGCGCGGACATGCTGAGGTGCTTGGCTTGGTTGGACAGACGTCAAGCAGCGCCATCGTTGTGGAGAAGGTGGATGACGTTGAGCGGCTCGATTTCTCTCGTGACATATATCTTTATTCGCAGACAACAAAGTCGCTTGACGGTTTCCATCAGATTATAAAATACATTCAGGAACATATTCATGATGGCGCCACGTTCAAAAGTTTTGACACCATTTGTCGTCAGGTGGCTAACCGCATGCCCAACATTGCGTCCTTTGCAGCAAGGCACGACCTTGTGCTTTTTGTGTCGGGACGTAAGTCGAGCAACGGGAAAGTGCTGTTCAAGGAATGTCACAGTGTCAATCCTCGCAGCTATCAGATAGAGAGCCCGGACGAGATTGACATGGCATGGTTTACTGACGATGTGCGCACAGTGGGCATATGCGGAGCTACAAGCACCCCCAAATGGCTAATGGAGCAGTGCCTGCACAGGCTTAGATAATGTCTGCGTGGGTCTGTGCTATGCCAGCACATGTTTATGTAAGATGTGTGCTTACTGTGTAATGTGTTTTCCTCTTGGTTACAGTCCGTTCGCTATGCGCATCACCTTGTTTGTGTACCTTGGGTCCTGCGCGTAGCCTATGCGGTTAAGGAAGGCATAGTAGTCGCCACCGTCATATTTGTACTGCACGTCATCCTTGTAGGCTTTTACACTTTCTTCCCAACTGTCAAACTCGTAGTAGCTCCCGTCTGACGGATGGCGCAGGCCGAACAGGTTGTGGCTTTGCAGGCACAGCGTGCTTGTGAAGTGGCCTGTCTCCAATAGAGCTTGTGCCACTACTATCTTCTTGAATTTGACGTCATACTTTTCAAGGGCCTTGTATAGATTCTCTATGGTGAGGTCAATGATGTCATTGTCATACAGCATAAGGTCTTTTTCCAAGTCAAGCGTGTCGACAATACATGCTTTCTTGTCGGCTGACGCTTTTGCCGGCATCTTGTCAGGATAGGTTAATGTCTGCGCATGCAACAACTGTGTGGTGAGAAAACCTAATGTCAGTGAAATTAGAATAATCTTCTTCATGTTGGGAATTTATAGAAGAGGGGACATCCTTGTCACCAAGCGGGATTTTTTATGTCCCAGTGACGAGGATGTCCCCTCTTAGTATAGAGCTTTTGCTTTATTGGCACAGTTTGTCAGAACTTTGCCATCTTGATGGCGTCAATGGCACACTCGTCGCCCTTGTTGCCGTATTTGCCGCCGCAGCGGTCGAGAGCCTGCTGCTTGTCGTTAGTGGTGAGCAAGCCGTAGATGATAGGTATCTCGCTTATGGTGTTGAGACGTGCGATGCCATAGGTGACCCCTTGGCAGATATAGTCGAAGTGTGGTGTCTCGCCGCGTATTACGCTTCCAAGGATAATAACTGCGTCGTAGCCACCGTGAAGCACCATCTGATGTGCGCCGTAGACAAGCTCGAAACTGCCGGGAACGGTTTTCACGTGTATGTTCTCAGGCAGTGCGCCGTGCTTCTCGAGAGTCTTCACTGCTCCGTCGAGCAGAGCGCCTGTGATGTCCTGGTTCCATTCCGCAACGACAATGCCGAAGCACATGTTGCTGGCGTCAGGAATTGACGAGAAATCGTATTCGGAGAGGTTGTGCTGTGCTGTTGCCATTATTTCTGTTGTTTATGATTACCGCTTTACTTCTCCTCTATTCGCTCGATGTACTTGTCAATCTCGGATGACTGCACAACCTGCGCGTTTACATATTTCTTCTTGATGTCCTGGTAAATCTTCAGAGCCTCGTCGTTCTTGTTCTGGCTCTCAAGGAGCTGTGCGGCCTGAATGAGGAATGTTGGCGAGAGACTGTTGTTGGTTCCGTCCTCAGCCTTTGAGTCGGCCATGTCGGCAGCCTTCTTCAGCGAGCTTACGGCCTTGTCCAAGTTGCCGGTGTTGGCGTATGCGTTGCCGAGTGCGGCTACGGCAGCCGGGCTGATCATGGCGTCGCCCTTTGTTGAGAACTTCTCAAGGCTTGCCACAGCCTCCGACCATTTGCCGAGGTTGGCGTAGCAAAGACCTGCGTAGAGGTCGGCAAGGTTGGCGGCGTCTGTACCGCTGTAGTCGCTTGCTATCTTCACGAATCCTGCATAGCCTGCTCCGTCGCCATTGAGTGCCTTGTCAAACTGCTCTTGGTTGAAGTACTGCTGTCCCTTTGCCAAGGCTGTGCTTGCCTTGTCCTCGCGTGGAGCCTGGACGTAAGCCTTGTAGACGAGGAGACCTGCAACAACAACGATTACAGCCACAACAGCGATGAGTATCTGCTTCTTGAACTTGATGAAGAATGCTTCAGTGCTGGAGCTTCCACTGTGGGAATTAGCTCCTAAGTCAATTTTGTTTGCCATTTATTTGTTTTGTTTTTTAATTATCTTTATATAGGCACAAATGCGTGGCAAAATTACGCAAATTATCTCATATATTGAAATTTATACTATCTTTTTTTCTTTTTTCAATAATAAATGGGGTAACTTTGCAGAGGCTTGGCAGTAATGCCATACAGCTTTGCTGCATAAAAGTAAAACAACAGATGATACTGAAGAAAATTTCGATACTCAATTTCAAGAACATACGCGAGGCTTCGCTTGAGTTGTCGCCCAACCTCAACTGCTTTCTCGGCCATAACGGTGAGGGCAAGACCAACCTTCTCGACGCAGTCTACTATCTCTCGTTCTGCAGGAGCGCGTTCAATCCTGTTGACTCGCAGATTATCACACACGACCAGGATTTCTTCGTTGTGGACGGTGTGTACGAGAACGAGGCTGGTGACCCAATATCCATCTATTGTGGAATGAAACGCGGCACGAAGAAGCACTTCAAGCGCGACAAGAAGGAATACAAGAGGCTGTCGCAGCATATCGGGCTTGTCCCGCTAATATTTGTCTCGCCTTCCGACCAGACGCTCATTGCCGGTGGCAGCGAGGAGCGCCGGCGGCTTATGGATGTTGTCATATCGCAGTATGACAACACCTACATTGAGGCTCTGAACAGCTACAACAAGGCTCTTCAGCAGCGCAACGCCCTGTTGAAGATGGATGACGAACCGGACGCGTCACTTCTCGATATATGGGAGCAGGAGATGGCACGGCATGGCGAGCGCATCTTTCATGCGCGACAGGACTTTGTAGGACGGCTGGTGCCTGTGTTCCAGGATATATACAATCATGTGTCGGACGGCCATGAAGAGGTGTCGCTGCGCTATGTGTCGCATGCCCAGCGCGGACCTCTGCTCGATGTCATACAGCGCGACAGATTTAAGGACCGTGCTGTGGGCTATTCGTTGCACGGCATCCACCGCGACGATCTTGAGATGATGCTCGGCGGCTATCAGATGAAGCGTGAGGGCTCACAGGGACAGAACAAGACTTTCGTGCTGGCTCTGAAACTCGCGCAGTTTGACTTCCTGCGCCGCACAGCGTCGCAGACAACACCGCTCCTGTTGCTTGACGACATTTTCGACAAGCTCGACGCGCACCGCGTGGAGCAGATTGTGAAGCTTGTCTCGGGTGATGGCTTCGGGCAGATATTCATCACCGACACCAATCGCGACCACCTTGACCAGATACTCAGCAGCGTGTCGTATGACTACAAGCTGTTTGATGTTGAGGGGGGAGAGATAAGAGAGAAAGTGTAGAGAGGAACATTGTTTGGTGGTTGTCGAGCACATGCTCGGCACCTTGTTTTTCATTAATAAAAGATATGTTCAGACGTGAAGTGAAGTCAATCAGCGACCTGCTGAATATGTATCTGCGGCGTGAGGGACTTGAGACGCCGCTGCTGCAGAAGCGTGCCATCGCTGCATGGGACTCCCTGATGGGACCTGGTATTGTGCGCTATACAGGAGAGAAGTTTATCAAGAACCAGACACTCTTCGTGAAAATCACCAACCCCGCTTTGCGGCAAGACCTCTCGATGATGCGCTCGCGTATTGTGCAGCGCATCAACGAGGCGGTGGGGAGCCAGGTTGTCGTTGAGGTAAGAATCTACTGAAACAGGCTAATGAATCACCTCGTCCATTCGCACGTCGTATTCGTCGCACGGAACGCTTTCTATCATTTGGAATGGAAAGCAGACACCTATCTTATATGTATGTCCAAGCGACGTCAGCAGACGGTCGTAATAGCCTTTGCCCCTGCCCATGCGGTTGCCGGAGGGGTCGAACGCCATGCCAGGTATGACTGCGATGGAGATTGACTCGTAGTCGGTGAATACTTTGCCTGTTGGCTCCATAATGTTGTAGGCACCCTTGGCAAGGTCGCGCGGTCCTGTGTAGCGGCGCAGTTCCATCGTAGACTTGCCTGTGACGCGTGGCAGGAGGATTATCTTGCCGCTCAGTAGCAGCGAGTCAACAATGGTGTGGGTGTCCACCTCGTCGGGCAGCGAATAGTAGAGCAGGATGGTGTGTGCCTCATGCAGGCGAGGATGGGAAAGCAGACGCTGTATGACGGCAAACGACAACTCATGCAGCTCTTGTGCCGTGAATTGTCGTTTGATGTCGCGTATTTCCTTGCGGAGTTCGGTCTTGTCCATGTTGTCTTTTTTAATGGGGTGTCGAGCTCCAGCTCGACACCCCATGTCTTTTTACTTCTTCTTAGGTTTTTTAGGGAATGCGGCTCCTGCCTTGAACACGCTCAAAGCCTTGGCAATAGCCGGGTCGTCCTGGTTGATGTATTCGGTCCAAGCCTGCTCGTCGAGCATGTTGTAGATGATGCGCGAGTTGATGTAGCGCTCCAGGAGCTTGTGCGACTTGCGTATCATGAGGTTGCGGCGCTTTAGTCCGTTCTTGTCGGCGAATGAGGCAAACTGTTCCACTGTGTTCTGGCTGACGAGATACTTTGAGAGTTCCATCATGTCCTTGTATGTGTTCAGCTTCGGACGGTTGTTGTCCGTGTAGTTGAAGGCATACTGCAGAATGAGTCCCGACATGGCGGCTTGCTTGTAGTAGGAGGTCATGCCGAGCGTGTCCTCGGGCACGAAGATGTCGGGCGTGATGCCGCCACCGCCGTAGATGGTGCGTCCTATGCTTGTGTGGTAGGCTGGTCCTGAATGTTTGATGCTGTCCTGTGAGAAGAACTCTCCGTGCTGGTAGCGAGTAAGCAAGTCGTTGTCGTAGTCCTGCGTGTCACCTGGCACAAACGGCTTCTGTATGCAGCGTCCTGACGGTGTGTAGTAGCGTGCGATGGTGAGGCGTATCATAGATCCGTCAGGGAATCCCAACTGTTGCTGGACAAGACCCTTGCCGAACGAGCGCCGTCCGATGATAGTGGCCCGGTCGTTGTCCTGCATGGCTCCTGCGAAAATCTCCGACGCCGATGCCGAAGCCTCGTTTATGAGCACAACGAGCGGTATGCGTTGATAGGAGCCGTGGCCGTCGGAGCGGAAGTCCTGTCTTGGCGACTTGCGTCCCTGCATATACACGATGAGCTTGTTCTTCGGCAGAAACTCGTTTGCCATCTGAACGGCGGAGTTCATGTAGCCGCCGCCGTTGTCGCGCA
>CALBYK010000022.1 GCA_937889855.1 uncultured Prevotella sp. | reverse complement strand
TGGGAGGAGCCACGATAAACCTCACCGTGTTCCGCATTACCTACACCAGCAAGAACGGATCCACATATTATGATATATCTACGCTCGGACGCATTGGCTATGCCGTAGGCGGCGACAACATCGACGTGGCGCTCATGGAATACATCTTCGCCATGGCGTCTGACAACGAGAAGGCACGCCACGACTACGAGAAGAAGCACAAGACGGAGATACTGGAGGCCATACTCGACCTCAAGAAGAATGTAATCAATGCCAACCGTGGAACTACCGACCCCGGACTGCTCGGGGCGTTACTCGACCAGGAGAGCTTTGGACGTTTTGAGAACCGCCTGCTTGGCAGTTACGCCACAGCTGGCATGCCGCTTGTTGATGGCGACGACTTCACTGGACCTATGCTGTCATTGTTGTTGAAATCCAAAGAACTCAGCAACTTTGTGTATAGTAGGGTAGAGGATGCCGTTGACGAGATACTGAGCTATCCAGAGGTGAAACAGGTGACAATAGACAAGCTCATATTCGCCGGACGAAGCACAATGTTTCCTGGCATACGCGAAAGGGTGGAGACAGAGGTGCGCCAGCACTCGCGCCGTGTGAAGATCCTTGACATCTTTGACGACGAGGAGATAAAGACATCCGTGGCTTATGGCGCATGCTGGTATGGTATATACAACGGACTCGTGACGCTCGACAACTCGCGTCTCACGAGCGCATACGGATTCAAGCAGACCACAGGCACCGACTCCAACCTCAAGATTCTGCTCAACCAGAACAGCGTGTTCGGCAACGACAACATGGTACACGGCAGCATTGACATCGAGAGCCTCTTTGACGGTGACGGACAGACCGTCTCGTTCTACCAGATTATGGGCAGCGGAGCTGGAAAAGATTTACTTTCGGAGAAGAACCGCTACAAGGTCAACTACCTTACAGGCATACCGGTAACGCAGCTCACGCAGAGCATAGGCATAGACGTAGGCCGCAACAACTTCGCAACGTGCAGCGTCACCTTCGACACTGGCATGACTGAAAGCCGTTCAGACCTCGACATACAGACGCGCGACATAACTGAGGAGAACGACTGGGCTTATGTGTTTGCCACTACCGACGAGGAGGCACGGCGCTCTCAGGCAAGTGCCAGTCCAAGCTCTTCAAGCCAGAGGCGCCAGTCGGCACGCAAGACGGATGCCGAGCGCAAGGCTCCGCAGCAGAACGGACAGTGGTATGACAACCTTGAGAAGGGCAACAAGCGCCGCTTCTAAGTAGCTGCGCAATGTTGTCTTTGCATATAGTAGGAGGGTATGGCATACACATAAACTTATATAAGAATAACAATAAAAAAAAACCGACAATTGTATGAGAAAATTATTGTTTCTTCTACTTTTCTCCTTTGCCTGCATAGCCAAGGCTGGGAACAACCCGGTTGACCAATATGTCTACTTGGGTACAGACACAGAGATAACCGACTCTGCCACTATGCACAAGCTACAGCTGCGCAAGCACAGCATTGTATACGTGAAAGGTGGTGTAGCTGACACTATGAAGACCATTGCGTTGGGCATAGACAAGACAGCTGAGTTTATGTTCAAACCCGAGCTTAAGAAGGGCGACAAGATAACCCAGATATTCAAAAGGTTGAAAACATCAGGCAAGCCTTTTAGTGATGCGACATTTGAGAAATTTGCTGCTTGGGAAAAATACAAGGCAGAGAACCCAAAGGGTCAGATTGTGGCTGTGGTGCAGATAGCCGACAATCAGAGCATCGTGCTCAACGGCACGTCTAAGGTTGTGGATATTTACCGTGACGGCTCGTTCGTTCAACAGCTTGTTGCCGGCGGCGGCATGGTTGTTGGCAAGCAGGCTGATGCCGACAGCGTGAACGTGGTTGTGGCAAGCACAGACGCAAAGCATGCGCCTACTGAGGTTACGGTGAAGTTTGGAGAGGCTGCCGAATGTGGTGGGTCCGTGTTGTGGCTTGTCGTTGGCTTTTTGCTGGGAGTCGTCATCGCTGTGACAGTTATTTACTTTGCCAAAAGAGGGATTAAACGCAGCGGCAATGCCAAGAATGTAGGCGTGAAGAAGGTGGACAGCAAGGACTTCAGGTTTGTCCCTGGTAAAAATGCATACAGCAAATTTGAAAGCTATGCATATAAGCAGGGTAAAGGTAGAGATAAGAAGACTATATATCTGTTGCAGACAGTCAAATTTCCTGACCGCAGGTATATTGACAAATATGTGGACGAGATAGTTGGCAAGAATTATAATGGCGACAAGGACATTGCCAAATATATAAAACAGGCAGTTGGTGATAATGCGGATGTCAAGAATGTCATCGATTTGCCGGTTAAGTTTAGCAAGGTTAAGCCTGAAAATGCCGAAAGTGATGAATGGGTAAATGTGAAGGTGGGCAAGGATGTTGTATGGGTAAAGTTCATAGCCTCGTTTGTTGTCCCCGACGTGAAGACGGATGCTGCTGGGACTGCCGTTTCACAGACGTTTGACGCATCGCAGGTACAGGTTGACTGTGAGGCCGAGCTTGGCTCTCAGGCTAATCGCCTTGCCGTCTTTGTGCCTACAGTTCCGGATGGTGAAGTGATGCCGGAGAAGGTGGAGGTTGGCACGGCAGAGTTG
>CALBYK010000021.1 GCA_937889855.1 uncultured Prevotella sp. | reverse complement strand
ACATGGATGCCGGCATATGGACCAGAGCAGCGTGGCGGTACGGCCAACGTTACTGTTATCGTCAGCGACGAGCGTATCTCGTCGCCAATCCTTAGCCATTATGATGTGGCTATTGTTCTTAACCAGCCGTCGCTTGACAAGTTTGAGCCGAAGATAAAGCCCGGGGGAATTCTCATCTATGATGGTTTCGGCATAATCAACCCTCCTACACGCACAGACATCAGTGTGTACCGCATTGACGCCATGGACAAGGCTGCCGAGATGAAGAACTCCAAGGTGTTCAATATGATTGTGCTTGGCGGACTGCTTAAGGTTTGTCCGATAGTGAGCACGGACGGACTTAACAAGGCTCTCTTCAAGACCCTGCCCGAACGCCATCATGACCTTATTCCTCTTAATATGCAAGCAGTGGATGAGGGCATGAAGATAATTGAGAAGATAGGGTAGTGTCTTGTATGACAAATGTAAAAGAACTTAATTTTTTTATAACTCTCTAATTGCAGGGCGGGCATGCAGTGATGCACCCCGCCTTTTCTTTTCTTAAACCTGAGAAAATATAACACTTAAAAATTTTTAATCTAAAGTTTCCTTATATGAATAGAAAGAATTTTCGTTTGCCAGCTCTATTAGCCTCGGCTTTGTTGTCATGCAGCCTGTCTGCTCAGACCGTGTTGTTCAAGAGTGACACACTGACCAACTGCTATCGTATTCCGGCTCTTGTCAAGGCGCATGACGGCAGTGTGATAGCCATCAGCGACTTTAGGCCTTGCCGCACGGATGTGGGAGGAGGCGAGATTGACGTTGTTGCCAAGCGGAGCACAGACAATGGCAATACTTGGAGTGCAGAGTCTACAATACTTAAAGGTGGCGGCGACGTGCCGTTTGACGTGGCTCATGGTGACGCTGCCGTTGTGTGTGACCGCAAGACGGGTGAGATGCTGATGCTTTGTGCCTCTGGCAATGTGTGGTATTGGACTTCCACACTTGAGAATCCAAACCGTGTGGGCCGGTATTACAGCAAGGACGGCATACACTGGCAGGGTGGCGAGATAACGTCACAAATATATGGACTAATGAAAGGTGCCGTACACAAGTTGTTCTTCTCTTCGGGACGTGTGTGCCAGAGCTCGCGGATAAAGGCAGGAACCCACTACCGTATATATTCGGCTTTGTGTACAAACATAGGAAACGTGGTGCTTTTCTCAGATGATTTTGGCAAGTCGTGGCAACCTCTTGGTGGTGTGGACGCCCGTCCCACGCTTGATGGTGACGAGGCAAAGATAGAGGAATTGCCAAACGGCGACGTGCTGTTGTGTAGCCGCTCGCAGAAAGGCAATGGACGTATATTCAATATATACAGCTATGACAATGCCAAGAAAGCCACTGGCAAATGGGCAACACCGGTATATATTGACAACGACAAGTATAAATCGGCCAAGTGCAACGGTGAGATTCTGCTTGTGAGGGCTCACCGTAAGTCTGACGGCAAGTCAACCAATGTGCTTCTTTATTCGGTGCCGATGAGCGACACGCGCAATGATGTGGGTATATACTATAAGGAAATAGCGTCAAAAGCTGACTATTCATCGCCCGAGTGTTTCCGCTCCGGCTGGAAGACATTTGGTGTTAGCAACACCGACTCAGGCTATTCCACCATGATACAGCTTGCAAATGGCAAGATAGGTTTCTTCTATGAGGAGACCGAGCGCAAGGGCGGATACGACATGATTTTCCGCGACTATACGCTCGGTCAGATAACAGGAGGTGAGTATTTTTAACTTCTGCTGACTTGGAGTCCCTTGTCACAAAGGCTCATTTCTACAAACCGTGCCTTGTCATTGGGACGGTTTTCGTTGAGGATGTGGCGTATTCTTGCCGCAGCCTCAACGTCTTTAGCTATCATATACAGATATCCGCCTCCTCCTGCTCCCGGCAGTTTGTAGCCGAGGCACAGGTCGTCGACAAGTGACGTGAGCGACTGCACGGCTGCCGGGTTGGTTCCCGAGTCGAGCATCTGGTTCTGCGCCCATGTTTTGCGGACGAGCTGTCCCATGCGGCAGAAGTCGAGCCTCTGTATGGCGTCAAACATGTCGAGCGCATGGCTCTTCATATCGCGCAGTTGCTGCACTTGTGCATTGTCGTTGAGGAACATCCTTTGGACAATCTCTGCCAATATTGTTTTGGCGGTGCGTGTGATGCCTGTGTAGTAGAGCAGATGGCAAGCCTTGTAGTCGGGCAGTGAGAACAGGTCGGAAGGCAGGTAGCGAATGTCGGGGGCTTGTGTCAGCCCGCGTCCAGTCTGTATGAGCTTTATTCCCGGCATCAGTCCTCCCAACTGGTCTTGCCATCCTCCTCCTGTTGTCAGCAATTGCTCCAGCAGCAAGGTGCGCCGTCCTATCTCGGCTTTGTCCCATCCAAGCCCGCAGAAGTCGCTGAGCGCTCCAAGTACGGTAGAGGCGAGCAGTGAGCTTGTCCCGAGTCCCGACCCGGCAGGAATGGCGGCGAGCAGAGTGATCTCAATGCCACATCCGAAGTCGCTTAACTGTTGCTTCAGTGACGAGTACCTTTCGGTTGCGAATTGTGGCAGGAAGCCAGCCAGTGCAAGTGCCGCCTTTGGAATGGAGAATGGCGACCCAACCATGTTATAATCGGCAAGCTCCTCGTATGAGCTTATGGTCTCGGATGCTCCAAGGTCTATGCTTCGCAATTGTATGACAGGCTCCCCACATGGCTTGACATATGCCTGGAGCGGCGGCTGCCCGTTTAGTTCAATGGCGAGGTTTACTACATTTCCGCCTTCAATAAGGCAGAATGGTGGGGTGTCGGTCCATCCGCCGGCAATGTCAATGCGCACGGGCGAGCGTCCCCAAACAATCTGGTCCTTGTAAACCGCCATATGTGGTGTACAAGGATTGCTTGAAGTGTTTTCTGCTATTGCATTCTGAAGGGTCTTGAAGGCGTTGGCTTTCTCTTCCTTTCCGTCTTTGCCTGTCATTTCCAGCACTTTTGCCCTGAACATGGCGTCGCTCATCTGCGTAAGCGCAGGTGCAGATGCCGGCAGGCGTTTTGGCAATGGCAGATTATATTGCACATATTGCGACGCTGTGTCCACGAGGTCAAGTTGGTAGAATATGCTGTGCTGCCAGTTGGCTGCTATAGTTGTAAGGTTGCTGGAGCGCAGTTGTGCACGCTGTCTAACGAGTCGTCTGAGATTTGCCTTGTCACTTATCTCGTCCGCGCTCATGATATGTGTATGTTCGAAAATGTCCTTGCCTCCATTATCCTGCTCCTTGTCGAGCATCCACATCAGCACTTTCCCCATTTCTTCGATGTTGTTGACAACAGGGAACAATGGCATCGATTGTCTGTCTCCGGCAAATTTGTCGTAGAATTTGTATGGGCGCACTACCCATTGTCTATCGCCTATTGGCACAATGTCAACACACTGCTGTGGTTCAAGGCTTATGCTCCAGTTGTTCTCGGGCACTCCGGTTACAATATTGTCTTGGGTAAATGTCCATTTGTCGCTT
>CALBYK010000020.1 GCA_937889855.1 uncultured Prevotella sp. | reverse complement strand
ATAAGCCAATTGGCAGAATTAAGTATGCACTAAATTAATTCCGCCAACGGGTTAAGACAACATCAAACATCGTGAGCCATCATCGCAAAATACGGGGTCTGTGCCCAATGAGCTATCCGGTTTCTGATGTAAGAAGTGTGGGGGCGGAACATTTTATACAGTCTTTATGACCAACGAAAAATCGGTCTTAATCCACACTTGATGTTGAATATTTATACAAAGTTACAATTTGAAAATTAATATACGATGAAAAAGTTACTAATCGTGTTGTTCGTCATTCCTCTCTTGTTGATTGGATGCCGCGCCCACCTTCCAGTTGCACAAGAAAGTGGAAAAGAAGACATTGCATATCTTTTGTTTGTCAGTTCAAACGAGTATGCAGGGAAAAGCGTTGTAGTGAAAATTGACAACAATGCTCCGTTTGAAGCAAAAGTTATAAAGAGTTCAAAAGCCAACAGACGTGGCTCTCAATACGGAATTGCTGTAGGAACAAGAAATCTAACAGTATCTTATGATGGTAAGAACATCTACCAAAAGAAGATTTTCGTGTCAACCCAGGAAGTTAAACAGATAATGTTGCCATAATGAAAAAGTTAATTTTGTCAGCAGCAGTGATAGGGCTTTTAGCCTCATGCAGCTCAACCAAGTCTTTGTATTCATGGTACGACTACGAGGACGCTACCTACCAGTACAACAAAAAACGTACAGATGAGTTGAAAGTGAAGATGATGGATCAGTATCTCAAACTCATCCAAAAACAAAAAGGTACGCGTAAAGTCGTCCCACCGGGACTTTATGCAGAGTACGGATACGCTCTTTATATGGGCGGAAAGAAAGAGGAGGAATTGAACTATCTCAAACAGGAAATCAAGGTTTACCCCGAGTCTGAGTCTTATATTTCACGAATCATTAAACAGTTAGAGAAATGAAAGGGATACTAACGCTTTTACTGACGGCTATTGTCGTTGTGTCTTGCTCGTCAACAAAGACGATGGGTGAGCAATATCCGGCCATGTACGAAGAAAAACCGGTCACGATTGCCATCATGCCTCCTATAAACCAAACCACACATGCAGAGGCAAAAGACTATTTTTACACAACCATGTATCTCCCTCTGTGCGAGAAGGGTTATTATGTATTTTCTCCATATCTGACGATGGAGATGTTCCAGCAAGAAAGTGCGTATGATGCGGAAAACTTCCTTGAAGCCGACCTCTCGACTTTCCGCAGGGTGCTGGGTGCCGATGCGGCAATGTTTACAATTATCAAAGACTGGAAACGTAGCAACGTAGGCGGAAAGCTGACAGTTGATGTAGAGTACATCCTTCGCTCTACCAAGACAGGACAAACGCTTTACACACGCGAAGGCAACATCAAAGTTGACACCAGTGTAAATGGTGGCAACGGTGGATTCGGAGCCATAGCTGGCCTCATAGCAACTGCTATCAACACAGCTGCCACAGACAAGGTCATAGCAGGAAGAAAATGCAACGCATTCGTATTGTCAGATTTGCCGGCTGGTAAATATTCCGATTCTTACGAAAAAGATGCCAAAAATCCTGCTGGTAAAAAGTTCGTTAAAGCAACTGTGAAATAAACATGTGACACACAACAATTACTATTTAGCAGATAACAAAATATTATAAAAAGCCTCGATGGAAAGAATTTCTCATCGAGGCTTTTTACCTCTAATACGTTTTACAAATCTACATACGATGCAAAAAATAAAAAATCGAAATGTGCTCGCTTAGTATATTCTTCCGACCATTGTGCAGTGTAGTTCTTGGAGATAAACAGATTGTAAAGTTCTGTCATCTGTTCTACGTTGAGATAACTTTGTCTACGCTTCGCACTCTTAGGTATGCTAACAAGCCCCTTTTCTTTCTTGCTTGAAAACGGATAAGGCACGTCTTTTAGATAGCCTTCACGAACACAGCGGTTCCATACGGCACGGCAACAACGAAGATATATGCCAGCGGTGGTATCGCTTATCTTTCCATCAAGCGTTCCTCCCTTGCCAACAATACCATCCAACATACCTCTGCTTTACAGAAATCTTGCGATGTGAGGCATACATACACAAAACACTGTATATAATGACTCGTTCTTGATGAATGCATGGATACGCAAAGTCATTATATACAGCGGTGCAATCTTTTCCTCTTCTGTCGCTGAATGCTAATCGGTCTCAACCCCTGAAGTGACTTTCATGTAAGATTTATTCCATGTGCTTTCCGACTGGCACTCCCCTTACACAACGATTCACGGAATAGAATAACCCTTCTACGAAGGTTAGGCAAACTCACTTTCCTCAAATAATTAGGAAGAGCACCATCACGGTCATGGCTTGCCCTAAATGCATAGCGAAAGCAAAGGTATGAACTTTAATCCACAATTGGCGTATTTATCCGATAAAAGCACAAGGAGAAGCTGATATGGGACGACTATTTAAGCATTTGACTTGTGAAGAAATTATGGTGGAGTGCGAAGATGGTACGAAATATCCCAAGCGTGTATTTGAGGTCGCACGATCTCAGAGATTGCATTGGATAAACCATCATATTAAGGAAAAAACGCCTTCAAACATAGATGTGTTTACGGTAGAAGAGAGAGATACAAAAAAACGTAAAGTCAAAAAGACGTACATTTACGATAAAGTTGAAAAATATGTCATAGTTTTGGAGCAACAAAGAACGAATGCGTTCTACCTTCTTACCGCATATCATCTTAATAAAGATTATGGGGAAAAGGCTCTTTTAAAGAAGATGAAAAAGAGAAATTCTACACCCATATAAAAACGCAAGACCCGAGATGCATCAAAGGCAATCGGGTCTCGAAACTCTTTCTAACTATAGATGAGCGTTGCAAAGGTAATATCTTTTGTTTGATATTCCAAAGAAATTTGGGCGTAATTTAGAATTTTAACTTTTATGGATTCCATGACAACTGTAATTATAGCTCCAATAAATCTATTGTTCTGCGTAAACAATGCGTAAACAAACTGTTTGAGTCATGGATATCCAAAGATATCACATGACAACAAAGACAACTTCTAAAACTCAAAGACTATATAAAAGGGCGTGTCCCGCTTGGAGTATGCCCCTTTTTTGTTACCTTTGCAAATAACAAAACAAAAAGTAAACAATCTTATCAAGAAGAAATGAAGAAAATAATAATACTCGACTTCGACGGCACTATCGCCGACACACGCCCCGTCATTCTCAACACTTTCCACCGCACGCTCGACGCCATGCACCTGCCGCAGCACAGCGACAAGGAAATTGCCGACACCATCGGACTGCCGCTCATGAAGGCGTTCCCCGTGCTCGAGCCTATGGACGAGGAGAAGGCTGCCGTATGCACCGAGACCTACCGCCGCATCTTCGACGACGTTAACCGCGAGATAGGCGTGCCGATGTTTCCACACGTGGCAGACACCATACGCCTCCTTCACGACCGTGGCAGCATCGTCACCATCGCCACAAGCCGTGGCTACAAGTCGGCTGCCGACTTCATCAAGGGCTTTAAGCTGGACGACATCATCACCTTCATCATCGCCGCCGAGGACGTGCGCCACGCCAAGCCCGACGCTGAGCCCGTAACGAAGACGCTGAAGCACTTCAACCTCAAGGCCGAGGATGCCGTGGTCATTGGCGACACCCACTTCGACATACTAATGGGCCGCAATGCCGGCTGCATGACCATCGGCGTGACCTACGGCAACGGCTCGCGCCAGAGTCTACAGGAAGCGGGAGCCGACATCATCGTTGACGACTTCGCCGACATCATCCAATAACTGGGAGAAGGGGCGCCACCACCCCCGACAAGCAAGAAAAGCAGAACGCCCCTATGTATAAATTCTTGCTGAATTGAATGATAAAATCAAAAATATTGCACTTCGAATTGTTGGCGTGATGAGAATACATAAGACACATAGAAAAAACATTCAATGAACTACCGCTAAGTCTTTGGCTTAGTGGTAGTCCACATTATAAATGCCGTTTTTTTTATTTTGTTTTTTCTTGCTTTTATCTGTCACATCCATCACTTTTAGCACAAACACATTCATTACCAGCAACTTACGCTGTGACACTTCTTCTCGTAAAACGTCACATTCATCACGCAATCCGTCACTACTGGCAATCAAATAATAAAGAATGTGTCACTTACCACGACACAAAAGAACAGTAATACCAATTCATTATAACAACATTACCACAGTATGGTAACAACACTACAAAGTGTTGGTAGCATTGGCACCAAGTACAGGTAATTCTTGTTTCATCCCTGTCGAGGGCGAGGGCGCCCACTCTCCCAGTTATG
This sequence comes from uncultured Prevotella sp., assembly GCA_937889855.1. Lineage (GTDB taxonomy): Bacteria > Bacteroidota > Bacteroidia > Bacteroidales > Bacteroidaceae > Prevotella. The sequence goes on along the minus strand of CALBYK010000020.1, from coordinate 7,090 downwards.
CAGAAAATTGACGCTTAATCCATTTCTCTCAAATATATTTGCTAATTTTGCAAAAGCATATAATCAATAAAAAACGATACGACAATGGAACAAGTACTATGGATCTACAATACGCTGTCGCGTAGAAAGGAAGTCTTCAAACCGCTGCACGCCCCCAACGTGGGCATGTATGTCTGCGGACCCACCGTCTACGGCGACCCGCACCTGGGCCACGCGCGCCCAGCCATCACCTTCGACATACTCTTCCGCTACCTCAAGCACCTGGGCTACAAGGTGCGCTACGTGCGCAACATCACCGACGTGGGCCACTTGGAGCACGACGCCGACGAGGGCGACGACAAGATAGAGAAGAAGGCGCGCCTTGAGCAGCTCGAGCCAATGGAGATAGCGCAGTACTACACCAACCGCTACCATGCCGCAATGGAGGCACTCAACGTGCTGCCGCCAAGCATCGAGCCGCACGCCACGGGTCATATCATCGAGCAGGAACAGCTCGTGCAGCAGATTCTCGACAACGGCTTTGCCTACGAGAGCAACGGATCCGTATACTTCGACGTGAAGAAATACAACGAGAAATATCACTACGGCATCCTCTCCGGACGCAACCTCGACGACGTGAAGGACGCGTCGCGCGCACTCGACGGCGTGGGCGAGAAGCGCAACCAGGCCGACTTCGCACTCTGGAAGAAGGCTTCGCCAGAGCACATCATGCGCTGGCCGAGCCCCTGGAGCGACGGTTTCCCGGGCTGGCACTGCGAGTGCACCGCCATGGGACGCAAGTACTTAGGCTCACACTTCGACATACACGGCGGCGGAATGGACCTCGTCTTCCCTCACCACGAGTGCGAGATTGCACAGGCAGTGGCATCGCAGGGCGACCAGATGGTGCACTACTGGATGCACAACAACATGATTACCATCAACGGACAGAAGATGGGCAAGTCATTGGGCAACTTCATCACTCTGGAACAGTTCTTCACCGGCAACCATGAGAAGCTCGAGCAGCCCTACTCGCCAATGACAATACGCTTCTTCATCCTCTCTGCCCACTATCGTGGAACGGTAGACTTCTCCAACGAGGCTCTGCAGGCTTCGGAGAAGGGACTTGAGAAGCTGATGAACGGCATCGCCGACCTCGACCGCATCGCGGCATCGGCCGAGAGCGACGCCGAGACGCACAAGCTCGTGTCGGAACTCCGTCAGAAGTGCTACGACGCCATGAACGACGACTTCGCAACGCCGCTCGTCATTGCACATCTCTTCGAGGCTTGCTCCGTGGTGAACAAGCTCGTCGACCACAAGGCAACAATCTCCGAGGCCGACCTCAAGGAACTGGCAGATACTATGCGTCTCTTCGCCTTCGACCTGCTCGGACTGCGCCCCGACAACGCCGGCTCTTCATCACACCGCGAGGAGGCTTTCGGCAAGGTTGTCGACATGGTGCTCGACCTGCGCTCCAAGGCAAAGGCTGCCAAGGACTGGGCCACCAGCGACCACATCCGCGACGAACTGGCCTCACTTGGCTTCGAGGTGAAGGACACCAAGGACGGGGCTACGTGGAAACTGAAGTAAAAGCTTTATAGCGCATGAAACACATAGTATTCCTTACAGGTGCAGGAATGTCTGTCGAGTCGGGCTTCAAGACATTCCGCGGCAACGACGGACTGTGGGAGAACTACCCCGTCGACCAGGTGGCGTCGCACGAGGGCTGGGAGAAAGACCCTACGCTCGTGACCAACTTCTACAACATGCTACGCCGCAAGCTATACGCGGCGCAGCCCAACGAGGGCCATAAGCTCATTCACGAGCTGGAGAAGAAGTATAAGGTGACGGTCATTACGCAGAACGTCGACAACCTGCACGAGAAGGCAGGCTCCACCAACGTTATCCATCTGCACGGCGAGCTCACCAAGGTGTGCTCCTCGCGCAACCCTGACGACCCGCGCTACCAGCGCGAGCTGACCGAGGGCAACTGCGAGGTAGCGCCGGGAACTCTGAGCGGCGACGGCTCCCTGGAGCGTCCGTTCATCGTGTTCTTCGGCGAGTCGGTGCCGATGATATCGGTGGCGGCAGAGGTGGCAGAGCAGGCCGACATCTTCGTCATCATCGGCACGTCGCTCAACGTCTATCCCGCAGCCGGACTGATACACTACGTACGCCCGGAAGTGCCGGTATATCTCATCGACCCCGAGCCGTCAATGGGCGTGGGCCGCGAGAACTTCACCCACTTCGAGTGTGGTGCAAGTGAGGGCATGCGCCGTCTGTGCGAGATACTCAAATAACAATATTAGATACTCAAGTAACAATGTTAACGTGGCGGAGGCCGGAGACCTCCGCCACGGATACTACAAAAGGGGATGCAACACGCAGTTTCGCGTTGCATCCCCTTTCTCGTTTATGTCCTTATGACAAAGTCTGTGCGATTAGAACTTGTAGTTCAGACCGAACTGCACATTTGTGCCATCGAGGTCGAAGCCGAACTTCTTAACCTTTGCTGCACCGTCGCCAGCCTGCTGGTAACCAAGGAAACCTACCTTTGTCACGAATGCAACGTGGTCAGAAAGGTTCACCTTTACACCCGGCTTGATGCCAAACTCGTAACCGTCAACACCCTCTGTGTGGACGTAGCCTACTGTACCCTCAAGGAAGAGGTCAACGAGCTTTGATGTACAGAAGTTGTAGCGTGCATAAGGAGCTATCTCGAATGAGTGGGCACCGTTCTCAACGCCTTCCCAGCCTACAGTAAGACCAGCCTCCCAGTTCTTGTCGAACTGATAACCAATCTCCGGCACGAACTTGTAGTTCATCTTTGAGTCGCCATCGCCTACCTTAGTGGAACCGATGCCTACACCGCCACCTACGTAAACCTGTGCGCTTGCGCATACTGCCACACACATTGCAGCCATTGTCATGAAAATCTTCTTCATAATTTCTTCTTTTAAAATTAGTGTTCTTGTTAATTATCCTAAGGCAGGAGCCACGCGGTTCCGCCCAATCTTTTTAGCAAAACCATTTGTTTTGACTGTTGCAAATGTATTACTTTTAATCGAAAGTCAATAATTTACTTCCATTATAAAACAACAAAAAGGAAAAATGGAATAATTATTATTGTATTTTTGACTTAAAACAAGCCATTTTTACAGAAACAGTAGGAGAGTATGGCATCTTGACATACCCTCCTACAAATGACCATGACCACTTGCTCATTTATTTTTACCTACGGCTAAAATAATTGGCAATTAATGATATTCAATGTTTACAATCCCGATTTTTAGTGTTATCTTTGCGCCAACACATTATCTTATATAATAACATGTCAACAATAACCCCCTTTGCCCGTCCGCTTTATGTGATGCTAAAGCCTGCCGGGTCACTATGCAACCTGCGCTGCAAGTACTGCTACTACCTTGAGAAGGGCGAGCTTTACAATGGCGACAAGCACACCGTGATGAGCGACCAGATGCTTGAGCGGTTCATACGCGAGTACATCGAGTCGCAGACCACACCCGAAGTGCTCTTCTCATGGCACGGCGGCGAGACGCTCATGCGCCCCATCTCGTTCTACGAGCGCGCCCTCGCATTGCAACGTCAGTACGCAGGCGGACGGCGCATAGACAACACCATACAGACCAACGCCACGATGCTCACCGACGAGTGGTGCGAGTTCTTCCGCAAGAACAACTTTCTCGTTGGCGTGTCCATTGACGGTCCGCAGGAGTTCCATGACGAGTACCGCCGCACTGCCACCGGGCGACCCACCTTCCAAAAGGTGATGCAGGGCATCAGGCTGCTCAACAAGCACGGCGTGGAGTGGAACGCGCTCGCTGTGGTCAACGACTTCAACGCCGACTATCCGCTCGATTTCTACCATTTCTTCAAGGAGATAGGCTGCCACTACATACAGTTCACGCCCATCGTGGAGCGCCGCGTCAATCGTGCCGACCACCTGACACTCGCCCCCGGCATGGAGGAGGGAGGCTCTCTCCTCGACTTCTCCGTCACGCCAGAGCAGTGGGGCAGTTTTCTCTGCGCCATCTTCGACGAGTGGGTGCACCACGACGTTGGCACATACTTCATCCAGCTCTTCGACGCCACACTCGCCAACTGGGTGGGCGTGGCGCCAGGCATCTGCTCGCTCGCAAAGGAATGCGGCCACGCGGGAGTGATGGAGCATAATGGCGATGTCTACTCGTGCGATCACTTCGTCTATCCTGAATACCGTCTGGGCAACATAGCCGACAAGACAATCACCGAGATGATGTACGGCGAGAAGCAGCGCGAGTTCGCCAGGCTGAAACACGAGCGGCTGCCACGGCAGTGCCGCGAGTGCGAGTGGGAGTTCGCGTGCCACGGCGAGTGCCCCAAAAACCGCTTCACGCGCGACAAATACGGCAATCCCGGTCTCAACTACCTGTGCCAGGGCTACCGCCAGTTCTTCGTCCACGCAAAGCCCTACATGGACTTCATGAAGGCAGAGTTTGCCGCCAAGCGTCCGCCGTCGAACGTCATGCAGTTCGCCAATAATCACTGACACGCACTACTTATGTACCCACTTGTCTGTAGCGGAGACCGGAAACCTCCGCCACGGATAATTGAATTTTGTCAAGCACCAGACCATATATTCCACATATTTGTAATAACTTTGCACCCGACTATAAACAACAACATATGCGCAAACTCCGTACAATAGAAATGCAGCGACTCACGGTCGAGGAGTTCCACGAGGCAAAGAAACTGCCGCTCATCGTGGTACTCGACGACGTGCGCTCGCTATACAACGTAGGCTCGGTGTTCCGCTCCAGCGACGCCTTCCGCGTGGAGGCAGTCTACCTCTGCGGCATCACCGCCACCCCACCCCATCCCGAAATCCACAAGACAGCCCTCGGCGGTGAGGACTCCGTGGCATGGCACTACTTCAAGACAGCCACCGAAGCCTTGGAATCGCTCCACCGGGACGGTGTGTTCGTCTACTCCATTGAGCAGGTAGAAGGCTCGACAAAGTTACAAAACCTTGAGGTAGACACCTCACGCCGCTACGCCGTCGTGTTCGGCAACGAGGTGAAGGGCGTGCACCAGGAAGTGGTCGACCAGTCGGACGGCTGCCTCGAAATACCGCAGTTTGGCACCAAGCACTCGCTCAACGTGAGCGTCACGGCGGGAATAGTGACATGGGAGTTTGCAAAGCAGTATTTAAAAAGGTTGTAAGGCTTATAAACCTATAAGTCGTATAAGACCTGTTAATATAATTTCAGAATAACTATGGAATCTCACAACATCAACAAGGTAGAGCTGCGCAACCTCCAGATGGAGGACTACGACCAGCTCGCACGCTCCTTCAAGCGCATCTACGGCGACGAGGACGTGTTCTGGACCAAGGCCCAAATCAAGAAGCTCATCACCATCTTCCCCGAAGGCCAGGTAGTAATCATCGTCGACGAAAAGATTGTTGGCTGCGCCCTCGCCATCATCGTCGACTACGACATGGTGAAAGGCGACCACACATACGCCCAGGTGACCGGCAACGAGACCTTCAACACCCACAACCCCAACGGCAACATCCTCTACGGCATCGAGGTGTTCATCCATCCCGACTACCGCGGACTGCGCCTGGCACGACGCATGTACGAGTACCGCAAGGAGCTGTGCGAGAAACTCAACCTCAAGGCGATAATGTTCGGCGGACGCATACCCAACTACCACAAGTATGCCGACAAGATGCGCCCGAAGGAATATATCGAGCGCGTGCGCTCGCGCGAAATCTACGACCCCGTGCTCACATTCCAGCTCTCCAACGACTTCCACGTGCGCCGCGTCATGCGCAACTACCTGCCCAACGACGAGGAGTCGAAGCACTGCGCCACACTCCTCCAGTGGGACAACATCTACTACCAGCCGCCTACTGACTCTTATGTCGAGAAGCGTCCGACCGTCCGCATCGGACTCGTGCAGTGGCAGATGCGACCATACAACTCGCTCGACGACCTCTTCGAGCAGGTGGAGTTCTTCGTCGACTCGGTGAGCGACTACAAGAGCGATTTTATTCTGTTCCCGGAATATTTCAACGCCCCACTTATGGCCAAGTTCAACGACATGGGCGAGGCGCAGTCCATCCGCGCCATGGCACAGTACACTGAGCAGATACGCGACCGCTTCCGCGAACTCGCCATATCCTACAACATCAACATCATCACAGGCTCCATGCCTTACCTCAAGGAGGACAACTCACTCTACAACGTGGGCTTCCTCTGCCGCCGCGACGGAACCGTCGACATGTACGAGAAGATACACGTCACGCCCGACGAGCAGAAGTGCTGGGGCCTCTCGGGCGGATCGCACATACAGACCTTCGACACTGACTGCGGCAAGATAGGCATCGTCATCTGCTACGACGTGGAGTTCCCCGAACTGTCGCGCCTCATGGCCGACGACGGAATGAAGATCCTCTTCGTGCCGTTCATGACCGACACGCAGAATGCCTATTCACGCGTGCGCGTCTGCGCCCAGGCACGAGCCATAGAGAACGAGTGCTACGTGGCGATAGCCGGAAGCGTAGGCAACCTGCCGCGTGTGCACAACATGGACATACAGTATGCACAGTCGGCCGTATTCACCCCCTGCGACTTCGCCTTCCCCAACGACGGCAAGCGCGCCGAGGCAACGCCCAACACCGAGATGATTCTCGTCTCCGATGTCGACCTCTCGCTACTCAACGAGCTCCACACATATGGTGCCGTGCGCAACCTGCGCGACCGACGCGGCGACCTCTACAAACTCGAAATGAAGAAAGCGGCAAAATAGAAGGAAAACGAACAAAAAACTGGTTTTCTCCGAAAGAGTGAAACAACATAAGTAGGTGCTCAGAATTATCTTTATATATACCATACCCTCCTACTATATGTAAAGATAATTTTGCACAACTACTTATTCTAATAACCAAACATGTCGGATGAACCATTTTTCTTTGCTTTTACTTTTCAGTCTCGCAAAAAATGCCTAACTTAGCACCATATTTGTATTATTAGCATAAAACGAAACATCAATAGTTCGTTAAAATTTGAGATAACGGCTAAGCGGCTTTGCGCTGCCAGCC
>CALBYK010000019.1 GCA_937889855.1 uncultured Prevotella sp. | reverse complement strand
CTTCGCCAACACCGAAGGCGCGCGGGAGAAACAAGACGTGGGTTACAACGGACTCACCGATGAGGAGGAACGCACTTTCGGCACCTACCAGGACTTCCTGACCCAGATTGGCGGAAAGGTGAAGGAGAGCGTGCGCGACTCCATTCTCGCCGACCCGGCCAACGACGACTACCACTATTTCCGCGGCTCCGACTACGACCAGATACAGGCCCCCATCCTGCGCCGATACAAGTACATCAACAACCCACAAGGCAACTCGCCCGACACCGACTCACGAACAGAGAGCTACGACACGTCGTACAAGTCGACCCCTGACGTGGAGGACATCAACCAGGACTATACTCTCAACGAATATGAGAAATACTTCCAGTACCGCGTGTCAATACGTCCAGAGGACCTTGAGGTAGGCAAAAACTACATCGTGGACAAACGCTCCACGACACGGCAGCTGCGCGACGGAACGAAGCCAACCGTAGACTGGTACCAGTTCCGCATACCGCTTACCGAATACGAGAAGAAGTTCGGTTCCATCAACGACTTCACGTCCATACGCTTCATGCGCGTGTTCATGACAGGATTCAAGCACCCCATCGTGCTAAGATTCGCCACGTTCGACCTTGTGCGCGGCACATGGCGTGTCTACGAGCAGAATCTCGACAACTCCGCCAACACGTCTGGACGCCTGTCGGTAAGTGCCGTAAACATTGAGGAGAACAACGACAAGCTGCCTGTCAACTACATCCTGCCACCGGGCATACAACGCGGACAGGACCCCACACAGCCACAACTCGTGGAGAACAACGAGCAGGCTCTGTCGCTGACCGTCAACCCTCTCGGCACTGGGGAGGCTAAAGCCGTGTACAAGAACACGTCGCTCGACCTGCGCCAATACAAACGGCTGCAGATGTTCGTGCATGCCAATGCCTTCGAGCAGAACACGACAGGACTTGAGGACAACCAGCTCTCCGTGTTCGTGCGTCTCGGCTCCGACTACAAGAGCAACTATTATGAGTACGAGATTCCGCTGAAGCTCACGGCTCCCGGACAATACAGCCGCTACTCTTCGGAGGCTGCCTGGACTGTATGGCCAAAGGAGAATATGCTCAACATGCCTCTGTCGCTATTCACCAACCTGAAGAAGGAGCGCAACAAGGCAAAGGCCATGGGGCAGGCTTCATACAACCGTCCCTACTCAGCCTACGACAGCGAGGCGCCACAAAACCGCATCACAATCATGGGCAATCCTACCCTCGGTGAGGTGAAGACTCTCGTCATCGGTGTGCGCAACAACTCCGGACAAGAGAAGAGCGGCGAGGTGTGGGTCAACGAGCTACGACTCAAGGAGTTCAACAACTCGGGGGGATGGGCAGCACAAGGCAACCTGAACGTGCAGCTCTCCGACCTTGGCTCTGTCAACGCCCAAGGACGCTACACTTCATCCGGTTTCGGAGGTCTGGAAGAAGGTGTCGCCGAACGAAGCACCGACGACCAGTCCAACTACTCGGTGACGACAAACGTTGACCTCGGCAAGTTCTTCCCAGACAAGGCAAAGGTGAGCGCGCCACTGTACTACTCGATAACCAAAGAGAAGACCTCGCCCAAGTACAACCCGCTCGACACAGACATGGAACTGTCTGACGCTCTTGATGCCGCCGGCTCAAAACAAGAGCGCGACTCCATAGAAAGCATAGCAGTGACAAAGGTGACACAAACCAACTTCTCGCTCTCCAACGTGCGCGTTGGCATACAGAACAAGCGCCACCCTATGCCATACGACCCGGCAAACTTCTCGTTCTCCTACTCGCACAGCCACTCTTACACAACTGGCGAGACAACGGTATACGAACGCGAGGACAACTGGCGAGGGTCGATGAACTACTCATGGACACCTGTGTACAAGTCGTATGAGCCATTCAAGAAGATTAAGTCGAAATCCAAATGGCTCGACCTTCCCAAGAAATTCGGGCTCAACTGGCTGCCGCAGAACGTTGGATTCAGCACCGAAATCTCGCGCAACTACTATGAGTTGCAAGAGCGCGACATGGAATCGACCGAAAACCAGAAACTGCCGTTGACGTTCTCGTCGCAATTTCTGTGGAACCGCGAGTTCAACCTGCGCTGGGATCTCACCAAGAACCTGCACATGAACTTCCAGAGTGCGACCAACGCCGAGATAGAGGAGCCTTACGCTCCAGTGAACAAGGATCTCTATCCCGACCAATACTCGGCATGGAAGGACTCTGTATGGACATCGGTGAAGCACATGGGCACGCCGCTCACGTACAGCCAAACGTTCCAGGCGTCATACAAGTTGCCAATCAACTTGCTGCCCGTGTTCGACTGGATAACATCGGATGCCTCATACAATGCCACCTACAACTGGACACGAGGCACCGACCTTGAGGACGGCACGTCGCTCGGCAACACCATTGCCAACAACCGTCAGCTCAACATCAACGGGCAGCTCAACCTGGAGAAACTCTACAACCACGTACCGTTCCTCAAGAAGACAAACGAGCGTTTCAAGAAGGACAGCTCGCAACAGCGCAAAAGGACAACGTTCAACCAGCAAGGCAACCGACAGCAACATGACAAGAATAGCAACAAGGACACCGAACAGAAGAATGCCAAAAACCTGAAGGGCAAAAAGAAGGACGACATCCTGCGCAACCAGCTGCCTAAAAACAAGCGTGCCTTTGAGAAGGAAATAACGCTCATGCCCGACACAACCATAAAGGTGACACACGGCAAGAAGTCGCGGCGCATTATAGTATCTGCAAAGACAAGCGACGGAAAGTCGTACGCGCTTAAATACAAACGCACCGACGACAACAACATACGTATATTGAACAAGGTTGACTCGGCTCTCAAGATAAAGGTGTCGGTAGTGGCAAAGCAGCCGCTTGACGAGCAAAAGTGGTATCGCACGGCACAGTCGGTGGCCCGCGTACTGATGATGGTGCGCAACGTGAGCGTAAGCTACCGCAACCAATATGCCATGTCGCTGCCAGGATTCAAGCCGATGATTGGCAACGCCTTCGGCCAAGGACACGGCATGGGGGCATTGTCGCCTGGACTCGACTTTGCCTTTGGACTGACGGGCGACAGTTATATAGAGAAGGCGCGTGACAACGGATGGCTGCTCATCAACGACTCGCTCGCCACACCCGCGACAACCAACAAGACAGAGGACCTGCAGCTCAAGGCCACTCTCGAGCCTGTGCGCAACCTGAAGATTGACCTCACGGCTTCGCGCACCATGACAACGGCACGCTCCGTACAGTACATGTATGCTGGCAACCCGACAACCCAAAGCGGCACGTTCACCATGACAACGTTGTCGCTACGAAGCGCATTCGAGGGAGCGGGCAACGCCAAGAACGGATACCACTCGGCATCGTTCGAGAAGTTCTGCAACTCGCTTGAAGGTTTCCGCCAGCGTGTAGAGGCCAAATACGCCGGAGCCGTATATCCTGAGGGTACTGCTCTTGCCGGACAGAAGTTTGACGCCGCCAACGGAGGAGTCAACAAATACAGCTCAGATGTCATGGTGCCGGCGTTCCTCGCTACCTACACCAGCATGGGAGGATCGGGATTGTCCATATTCCCGTCCCTGTCAAGACTGCTGCCAAACTGGACGATAAAGTACAGCGGACTGTCAAAGCTGCCGTGGTTCCGCGACGTGTTCAAGAGTGTCAACATCAACCACTCTTACAAGAGCATTTATGCCGTAGGTTCCTACTCATCGTACAGCACCTACATGGAATACATGAACGGACTGGGATTCATAACCGATGCCACAACAGGATCGCCCATTCCAAACTCCATGTACAACGTGTCGACAGTAAGCATCAACGAGGCGTTCTCACCATTGCTCGGACTGGACCTTACGCTGCAGAACAACATGACAATAAAGGCAGAGTACCGCACAACACGAGTGCTTAGCCTCAGCATGACGTCTGTACAGATAAACGAGTCGTCGTCACACGACTGGGTTATAGGCGCCGGATACACCATCAACAACTTCAACCTGTTTGGTGGAGGCGGCAACAAACACCGTCAGGTGAAGTCGAAGAAGAACAACAAGGACGGCAATGACCAGAAGAGCAGTTCGTCGTCATACTCGGCAACGTCACGGTCAAGAAACAACAGCGGCGTGAACAACGACCTGAAGCTGCGACTCGACCTCAGCCTTCGCAAACAGGCTTCCATAAGCCGTGATATCGCAACAATGACGTCGTCGGCAAACAGTGGAAACACAGCTTTCAAGCTATCGTTCTCTGCCGACTACACATTATCACGACTGCTCACCATGAGCTTCTACTACGACAGGCAGACCAACACCCCGCTCCTCTCGTCGAGCAGCTACCCAACAACAACGCAAGATTTCGGATTGAGCATGAAGTTCTCGCTGACGAGATAAACAAAACTGCGCTATTGCAAAATAAAATTGCTTTAGCGCAGTTTTTTTTTATATAACTTGCCAAAACAGCATATTTTACTTACCTTTGCCTAATAATCACAGGCAATCTTGCCATCACTAAAACCCATTAATATGTTAAAACTAAAAAGAAATGCTATTACTATCGGTTGCTTGCTGGGAGCCGCCATTACAGCGACTGCACAAGCACCCGCATCAGCAAATATAGCAAGGCAGAACAGTCCGACATCATATATATATAATGTGAAGGACGGCGAGGCCGACATCTTTGGCCAACTGAGATACCAAAAGAATGTCAACGGCACCGGCCTCATCAAGCTTGACACGACCAATCCCAACTCATTCAAATGGATACACGACTACGGCTACATACCAGGAAAGACCCCAATACTAACAGCCGGTACATATGTAGGTAATGAATACTACGCCTACGAAACCACTTTCTACAGCAATGTGCTCATGCCTGAAGCCATCAGCATCGTCGACGTGAACACCGGAAAGTATACGGCCAAGCGCAAGATAGTAAACTCGGAGACGGAGGCCCCCCTCATCATAGACGACATGACCTACGACCCGAAAACCGACCGTATCTTCGGTGTACATTACGACACCGACAAGAACGTGTCGGACATCTACGAGATTGACCGCACCACTCTCGAGATAAGGCGCGTCGCCACTACAAGCAAGTTGCTCTTCACGCTGTCGGCAGACAACGGCTTTCTCTATTCTGTGCGAATGACGGCAAGAAACTGCGCTTTATGCAAAATTGACGAGAGCTCTATAGACGAGAATAGCCTTACGTGCGACATCAAGGACGTAAGTCCGGCAAGCGGAACAGGCGTAAGCATGGGCAACTACAGCCAGTCAATGGAATTTGACAAGACAACCCACCGCCTCTGGTGGCTGGCACAAACATCTGACGGCAACGCCTATCTCGTTGAACTTGACCCCAACTCGGGAACAGCAATCAACAAGACTCTAATAACAAGCGAGCTGCAATTGCTCGCCATGGCAATACCCTACCAGTATGTCGCCGACTCGGCACCGTCCTATCCACGCCTGTTCACCGCCAAGGCTGACGACAAAGGCGGCCTGAAGGCTGTGCTCAACTGGACCATGCCTTCAGCCGACTACCGCAACAATGAACTAACAGAGCTGTCTGGAGCCAAAGTCTACCGCAATGGCGAGCTGCTGTCCACATTGACATCCACTCAGCCGGGAACAGACATGTCGTACACAGACACGCCAGCCAACGACGGCTACTACATCTACAAGGTCGTGCCTTACAACAATGCTGGTGACGGCGTATACAAGGAATATGCGGCATTTGTAGGTGAAGACCTGCCAGGCGAGCCTCAGCAGGTGACACTCACCGCAACAACAAACGGGACAGCCAAAGTGTCGTGGAACGCTCCTGAAGAAGGAAAGCAAGGCGGCTACTTCGACAAGGCGTCGCTTAAATACAATGTCGTGAGAATGCCGGACAATGCGACAATCATTGAAGGCACCACTCTCACGTCCATCACAGACATCGTGCCAGAGAGCAAAGGCTACAGCTACATTGTGACATCGGTCAACAAGAAAGGAACAGGAGCATCGGCAACATCCAACACGCTCGCTATCGGTCCTGAGGACAAGGTGCCGTTCACATCACCGCTGACATCACAAGCCGACTTCGAGCGCTGGACCGCAGTCGACAACAACGGCGACAACAACACATGGAGCTTCTACGTCCCCACTCAAACCACCACTTACGACCGCTCGGACAATGCCGCTGACGACTGGCTCTTCTCGCCTGCCCTGTCGTTCGAAAAGGGCAAGACCTACCAGGTGCGCTACACCTACTCCACCGCCAATTGGGTATCTCCAGGCAGCATGCAGCCTGTCATGGAGAAAATGAAAGTATGGCTATGCAAGAACGCAGCAGTTGACGGCAACGGCACTCTCATAAAGAGTACAGGCTCATTCCACACCGCGTCAAACATATTCTACTATGGCAAGGACCTCTTCCAGCCAACCGAGGATGGCGCGGCACGCGTGGCGTTCCAGGCCTGCAGCGACGCCAACTGCGGACAGATTTACCTTAAGGATGTGTCAGTGCGCGAGTACAGCAAGACCGACCTGAGCGTCCAGGCACTCACCGGCTCAACACTCGTCAACAGCAGTGTGGAACAGACGTTCACTGTTGACGTTAAGAACGAGGGCTCGGCCACTGTTGACAACTACCGTGTGTTGCTCCTCAACGCTGACAACAATGCCGTTGTTGGCGAGGCAAAGGGCATAAGGGTGGATGCAGACGCTACAGTTGAGGTGCCCGTAAACTGGACACCAGGCGAAGTGGGCACCGTCAAGCTCATCGCCAAGGTTGAGCTTGACGGCGACACCTATCCTGCCGACAACATACAGACAACACCAACAGAGGTGAAGATTTCGCCTGCCGATGCCGACAGATGGCTGATTCTCAACAGCGACCAGACATCAGGATGGCGCGTACCTTTCTTCCTTCTCGACCCTTACGCCAAATGCCAGTCGATTTTCCTCGAAAAGGAAATGCAGAAGAAGAACATACGCATCACCGGCATGCGCTTCGTCTACAACGGCAAGAACAAAGACGACTACACATTCCCCGCAAAAATAGCCATAAAGCCGACATCACGCGACAACATGCTTGACGAAGACGGCGCAATGGCTGAGTTTGAGACAGGCGACTTCACTACCGTATTCGACGACAACATCACTATTTCGGGTATAGAGGAGAACAAGGACATGGAGATAAAGTTCACCACTCCTTACCTCTACACGGGCGGAAATGTATGCATAATGTTTGAGTGCCCCATAGGAAACGGCTACATTACTGAATACAACGAACATCCCGAATGGCACATGACTGAGTTGCCGACAGGCAGCACCCCGCGTACCGCCTATTGCAGCGGCAACGACGAGGAGTCGGCCGATGTATGGGGCAACCTGCTGATTCCATACATAAGCATATCTTACGTTGACGACAAGGGCAGTTCTGGCGTCATAGCCTTGACTGGCGGCAATGGCGTGGCAGTCTCGCAGTCGGGCAACAAGCTGTCGTTTGGCACTGTATGTGACGAAGCCGCACTCTACTCCACTGCCGGCAACCTCATCGCCAACGTAAAGAATGTTGACCATATCAACTTGGTCAACATCACCAATGGCGTCTATGTCTTGAGAACAACCGCAAACGGCAAGACAGAAAGCTTAAAGATTGTTGTAAACAAATAAGTATACTGTAAGTATTAGAATTAATACACAAAATAAACTGCAAACAAGCGGTCAGGCGAAAGCTACAGTCAAAGAGCTTTAGCCTGACCGCTTGTTCGTTGCCGGTAATGCGGCGTGCCATGCGATAAATGATGTTAAGGCGATAATTGTTGTATGTTTTTATTTTAACATTCCAATATTTTGCAGTAACTTTGTATTCAGCAAAAATACAATTCACTATTAAACAAAATAACATTATGGCATCTACACCAGATTTCAAGTATGCTCCTATGTTCCAGTTGGGCAAGGACACTACTGAATACCGCCTGCTCACCAAGGAAGGCGTGAGCACCGGCGAGTTTGAAGGCAAGACAATCCTCAAGGTCTCAAAGGAGGCTCTGACATTGTTGGCCCAGCAGGCTTTCCACGACGTCGAGTTCATGCTCCGCCGCGAGCACAACCTGCAGGTAGCAAAGATTCTGTCCGACCCAGAGGCTTCGGAGAACGACAAGTATGTTGCCCTGCAGTTCCTCCGCAACGCCGAGACCGCATGCAAGGGCATCCTGCCTTTCTGCCAGGACACCGGCACCGCCATCATACACGGAGAGAAGGGACAGCGCGTATGGACCGACTTCGAGGATGAGGAAGCTCTCTCGCTCGGTGTATACAACACCTACACGCAGGACAACCTGCGCTACTCGCAGAACGCTCCGCTCAACATGTACGACGAGGTGAACACACGCTGCAACCTCCCCGCACAGATCGACATAGAGGCAGTGGAGGGCGACGAGTACCGATTCGTGATGGTGGCCAAGGGTGGCGGCTCTGCCAACAAGACATATTTCTACCCGATGACCAAGGCGACCATCCAGAACGAGGGCACACTGCTGCCGTTCCTCGTGGAGAAGATGAAGAGCCTCGGCACAGCGGCTTGTCCTCCCTACCACATCGCGTTCGTCATCGGCGGCACATCGGCAGAGAAGAACCTTCTCACCGTGAAGCTCGCCTCAATAAAGTACTACGACTCTCTGCCTACTACTGGCGACGAGACTGGCCGCGCATTCCGCGACATCGACCTTGAGGAGAAGCTGCTCAAGGAGGCCCACAAGATTGGTCTCGGCGCACAGTTCGGCGGCAAGTATCTTGCCCACGACATCCGCGTCATCCGTCTGCCGCGCCACGGCGCAAGCTGCCCTATCGGCATGGGCGTGAGCTGCTCGGCCGACCGCAACATCAAGGGTAAGATTACGAAGGACGGTATCTTCCTTGAGGTGATGGACTCCAATCCTTCCGAGCTTATCCCTGAGGAGCTCCGTCGTCCGGGCGAGGGTGCAAAGGGCATCGAGATCGACCTCGACAAGGGCATCGACGCCGTTCGCGCAGAACTCTCGAAGTATCCAGTCAGCACACGCGTCAACCTGAAGGGCACCATCATCGTGGCCCGCGACATCGCCCACGCCAAGCTGAAGGCACGTCTCGATGCCGGCGAGGAAATGCCGCAGTACTTCAAGGACCATCCTATCCTCTACGCCGGACCGGCAAAAACCCCGGCAGGCTATCCTTGCGGCTCAATGGGCCCGACGACAGCCAACCGTATGGACCCGTATGTAGACGAGTTCCAGGATCACGGCGCATCGCTCGTGATGATTGCCAAGGGCAACCGCTCACAGGTAGTGACCGACGCCTGCAAGAAACACGGCGGTTTCTATCTCGGCACCATCGGCGGCGTGGCTGCCGTTCTGTCGCAGAGCTCAATCAAGAGCATCGAATGCGTGGAGTATCCGGAGCTTGGCATGGAGGCCATCTGGAAGATCACGGTTGAGGACTTCCCCGCCTTCATCCTCGTGGACGACAAGGGCAACGACTTCTTCAAGCAGCTCAAGCCATGGTGTCCTAACTGCAAGTAACAGACAACCCACAAATAAAAAAAACGGCAATAGTCCAACCACTATTGCCGTTTTTTTTATTTGTACTACAGTTTGCTATACTTCTTTTTATTAGTCGTATATAGGAAATGCCGAAATACTACATAGTGTGGGCAGAAAAAAAACAATAAAAAGCCAAAGTCACTGCCGTTCAAAATATTTGTTGTAACTTTACGCCAAAATAAAAATCACGGCGATTATGACAGAGTACAACGACATAAAACTGCCCACAGACTTACAGTCTTTTGAGAAAACAAGAAAAGGCAGATATGCATATGCTGACAAGACCGACATTACTTGGCGACTTGCCAAAATTGGCAAATACCCGATAGTCGCGTTACCAGTACCTTGTAATCACGTTACCAATACCTTGTAATCACGCTACCATTGCCTTGTAACCACGCTACCATTGCCTTGTAACACGATTACATGGAAAATATAATTGACTTTAAATATTTTAGCTGCAAAATTCTTACATATGGATATCAATTTCATCGGGACCGTATGGTCACTTCTTCCTCCCGTCGTTGCCATCGCGTTGGCGCTGAAGACCAAGGAGGTGTACTCGTCGCTGTTCGTCGGCATTGTGCTCGGTGCAGCGCTATACAGTCTGTCGATGGGCACAGGCTTCGATGGTTTCCTCACACACCTGCTCAACGACACCGTCGGCACGGGTGCCGACGCCAAGCAATACGGACTCATACACTGCCTGTCCGACCCATGGAACGTGGGCATACTCGTCTTTCTCGTAGTGCTCGGCTCCATCGTCTCGCTCATGAACAAGGCGGGCGGCTCGGCTGCGTTCGGGCGCTGGGCATCACGGCACATCAAATCGAAAGTCGGGGCGCAGGTGGCAACAATCATTCTCGGCATACTCATCTTCATCGACGACTACTTCAACTGTCTGACGGTTGGCTCCGTGATGCGCCCCATCACCGTGCGCTATGGCGTGACAAAGGAGAAGCTCGCCTATCTCATCGACTCCACGGCAGCCCCAGTGTGCATCATCTCGCCCATATCGAGCTGGGCAGCGGCAGTGTCGGGCTTCGTGAGCGGCGGCGAGAACGGACTGGCACTGTTCTGCCAAGCCATTCCGTTCAACTTCTATGCCTTCTTCACCATCATCTTCATGTTCATGATAGTAGTGACGGGGTTCGACTTCAAGGCAATGAGCAAGTATGACGAGCGGCTGAAAGAGTGGTACGAGCGCAACGGATGGAAATTCGACGAGGTGAGCGACACCAAGCTACAGGTTGTTGAACACGGCGTTGGAGCCAAGCAGGACAAGAGAATGGACGGGAAGACACATGGCTCGGTTGCCGACCTTGTGGTGCCGATCATAATGCTCATCGTGCTCTGCATGGCTGGCATGGTGTATTCGGGCGGATACTTCGACACGACAAGCGGAAACTACCACAACTTCATCGACGCATTCGCGGCAAGCAACGCCTCCGTGGGGCTCGTCATAGGATCGCTCGCGGCACTGATTCTCACAATAATGATGTTCGTGGCAAGAAAGACGCTGAAGTTCGACGATGCCATGAGCTGCCTCATCAAAGGCTTCGAGGCCATGGTACCGGCAGTGCTCATACTAACGCTCGCATGGACCCTGAAGAGCATGACCGACTCACTGGGGGCAGCCCAGTACGTGTCGGGCGTCGTGGCAAGCAGCGCGGCAGGTCTGCAGATGCTGCTTCCTGCCATCATATTCGTTGTAGCGGCGTTGCTCGCCTTCGCCACCGGCACGTCATGGGGCACGTTCGGCATACTCATACCTATATGTATAGCCGTGTTCCCGGCAGCCGCCCCATTGCGCATCATATCCATCTCGGCATGCATGGCAGGAGCCGTTTGCGGCGACCACGTGTCGCCCATCTCCGACACCACCATCATGGCGTCGGCAGGAGCCGAGTGCAAGCATGTGCACCACGTGTCGTCGCAGCTGCCTTATGCTGTTACAGTGGCTGGCGTATCGTGCCTGACGTTTGCCGTGGCTGGCTTCACGCAGACGCTCGGCATAGTGGCGAGCGCGGCCATATCATGGATTTTCGGCATAACGATGCTTGTCTTGTCGCTGGCAATACTGAAAAAACGTTCTAAACGGCAAGAGGAGGATTAGCATGACATGCCGCTCTACGTATTTGCAGGCGGCAAGATAATTGCATCATAATTGTTGAAAATACAGTTTTTTTGTAGTCTGACTGCAAAAAAGGAATGACGTTTTACTATTTCTTCCGAATTTTATCTAAATTTGCAACGTCTAAGAAAAAAACACTGAAAAGATGGTTTTCAAATACGACTTTCTCATTATCGGTGCCGGAGTTGCCGGCATGAGCTACGCCTTGAAGGTAGCCCGAGCACACAAAGGTAAAGTGTGCATGATTTGCAAGACTTCGCTCGACGAGGCAAACACTTCGTTTGCCCAGGGTGGCGTGGCCTCAGTGACTAATCTCGCAGTTGACAATTTCGACAAGCACATAGAGGACACTATGATTGCCGGTGACTATATCAGCGACCGCCGCGCCGTTGAGCAGGTTGTACGCAACGCCCCAGAACAGATTAAGGAGCTCGTTAACTGGGGAGTGAACTTCGACCGCAAGGAGGACGGCGAGTTCGACCTTCACCGCGAGGGCGGACACTCAGAGTTCCGCATCCTGCACCACGCCGACGACACTGGTGCCGAGATACAGCGCGGACTCATGGAGGCCGTACGCAACTGTCCCGACATCGACATCAAGGAAAACCACTTTGCCGTGGAAATCATCACGCAGCACCATCTCGGGGCACGCGTCACACGCCGCACACCTTATATCAATTGCTATGGCGCATACGTGCTCAATCCCGAAACAGAGAAGGTGGACACATACCTGAGCAAGGTGACGCTGATGTGTACAGGCGGATGCGGTGCCGTATACCAGACGACAACCAATCCCGTCATCGCAACGGGCGATGGCGAGGCTATGGTCTACCGCGCCAAGGGAACCGTGAAGGACATGGAGTTCGTGCAGTTCCACCCCACCGCCCTCTACCATCCGGGCGAGACCCATCCGGCATTCCTCATCACAGAGGCCATGCGCGGCTACGGCGGCATACTGCGCCTTCCAAACGGTGAGTCGTTCATGGAGAAGTATGACAAGCGCCTCTCCCTCGCACCACGCGACATCGTGGCACGCGCCATCGACAAGGAGATGAAGATTCACGGCATAGACCACGTCTGCCTTGACGTGACCCACAAGGATGCGGAGGAGACAAAGAAGCATTTCCCAAATATCTACCACAAGTGCAAGTCTATCGGCATCGACATCACAACCGACTACATACCAGTACGCCCGGCCGCCCACTACATGTGCGGAGGCATAAAGGTTGACCTCAACGGACAGTCGTCTATCGAGCGCCTTTACGCCATCGGCGAGTGCTCATGCACTGGTCTGCACGGCGGCAACCGCCTTGCGAGCAACTCGCTCATCGAGGCTGTGGTGTATGCCGACGCTGCCGCAAAGCACTCACTCGCACACGTCGACGACTACGACTTCAACGAGAAGGTGCCCGAGTGGAACGACGAGGGAACGATGACCAACGAAGAGAAGGTGCTCATCACGCAGAGCGTGAAGGAGGTTGGCGAGATAATGTCCAACTACGTTGGCATCGTGCGCTCAGACCTGCGCCTGAAACGCGCGTGGGACCGCCTCGACTTGCTCTACGAGGAGACAGAGGCTCTCTTCAAGCGCGTGAAGGCAAGCCGCGACATCTGCGAGCTGCGCAACATGATTAACGTGGGATACCTCATCACACGCCAGGCTATCGAGCGCAAGGAGTGCCGCGGTCTGCACTACACTACAGACTATCCGCTCCACGCCTACGACAAGAAATAAGAAGCATTGGAGGTACGGCCTCCGAGCCGTACTACTATGCAGCAAATAAACTTTTAATGTGTTTTAAACTTGCGTGGTACGGCACGGAGGCCGTACCTCCTACTTTTTTATAGAATTTATGAAACAGAAAATTTTATCAATTTTCGTAGCATTCGCCGCCTTTGCCCTCATGAGTGCCGGTGTCGGCAAGAACGCCAT
>CALBYK010000018.1 GCA_937889855.1 uncultured Prevotella sp. | reverse complement strand
TCTCCCAGTTATTGTAGCAAGTGTTTTCTCAGTTCGTCAACTCCTGGAAATCCAGTTTTCTTGTAGACAATCTTTCCTGTTTCGTCAATTATGAAATAGGCAGGAATTCCGTTGTAATCATATTGTCCCATCATGGCAGTTGCCTGTTCGCTTGTGATGCGAATATGCGTGCCGTTGATAGACTTGATCATTTCGTTCCATTTGGCAACTGGCGACGACTCGTCGGCGATGTATACATACACAACATCGGTCAGTTCCGCTTTCAATGGCTTTATTGCAGTCATTGCGTTTCTGCAAGGCACGCACCATGTGTTCCACATGTCAACAAGAATTTTCTTTCCTTTGTATTTCTCGGCTATGGTAGGCAGTATCTGACCGGCTTTCATGTCGGCAGGTATCTCCATAATACTGTAGACGGAACTTGTGGCTGCCTCTCTCTTGGCTTCGGCAATGGCGTTGTCGTCGGCACTTTGTAGGTCGACGAACCGTTGGTTCTCGGCAAACAGCAGTTTCCTTACTTCCGCGTTGCCGATGCTGTCGTTGGCTGCCATTGTCTGCTGCTCAGATAACGGACGCTTGTGGTTGAACGTGCGGCTCAGCCGCTTGCCAACGGCGATGTCGTCGAGTAGTGGGTCGTCGGTTGTATAGCGTCGGTAGAAACCGGCCGAGAAACTGGCAATGTCGTCATAATATAGCATGTCATTGGAGTGGAGTATAGGCAATGACTCCAGTTCCTTGAAGTATGCCAGCGTGTCGACAGTCATGTCGGCACGTTTTACGCCTCTTCGGTCTGTAAGCATTGGTGCGAAACTAAGATTGCTCTTGTATCCGAGCATCGCCGAGGCGTAGGTCATGTCGAGACTCACTTTGGCAATCTTGCGTGTTGAGGCGGAGAGCGAGTCGTTGGAGTCGATGGCAGACAGCAGACTGTTGTATCGTCTGTCGATGTAGTCGCGGTATTGCAGTGGTGTCATGCCGCAGATGTCGTCGTAGAAGCCGTTGCCAAACATCGTCAGCGTGTTCTTGATGCCTTGCAGACCGGTGTCTATGTCGGCATACTTGCCCTCAAACCATACGAAATGGCGCAGGGTTGCGTCGTTGGCGAAAAGATGTGTGGCAGACATTGTTAGAGCTGTGAGGTCGATGTAGACGGTGGTGGTGTCGCCTGGTACGGCGACGAACGGTATTGTGTTCCGGTTGTTCACGTTGATGGAGCATAGTGTCGGTACGATAGAATTGGCTGTGACACGGCACGTGCCGTCGTCGCCTATGATATCGCAGTCGGCTGGTGAGCGGCGTGGAGAGAACCAGTTGTCCATATCGATGCTTACGGTGGTCTTGTATTCTGGTTTGTAGCCAAGGAGTTTAACGTTCACTGTCGTCTTGCCAGTTTTGAGTTCGGGAGCAGGCAGTTCGGATGCCGATGGGAAAGTCTGCTGGCGTAGGTTGGCAGGTATGTCAGTTTCGGGACGCTTGCCGTCGAGCCGCACTCCGTACACGTTCCATCCGCTGTTGTCGGGCACCTCGCGGAAGTCGAACTCCTGCGTGCTTTCGGGCATTGGCTTGAAGCGTAGTGTGGCAGCGATGTAGCCACACTCTGGTATCTTCACAAATTTGCCTTTGGGCAGCTGCGTGCTGCCCATGTAGGCGTATGACGTACCGTTGGCGGTGATAGAGGCGCGCTGGTCAATGCCTACTTCACCTCGGAATTGGTAGATTTTTACATCTAAGAGTGTCGCTCGCTTGTCTATAGTCACGCGTTCAATCTCTATGCGATGGTTGTTTGCCCCTATGAAATAAGGTCGCTCTACGACTTTCTTTGCCTGGCATATGGTGGCTGTAAGTAGCAGCAGAAATACTGCCAATACATGTTTTGTTATGTGCATAATGTTATATTTATATTAGTTGTGTGGCTACTTCCATATATCACCCAACATCGCCGCGCCCCCGAATCCATATTCCTCCAGTTGTGCGATGCGCTCGCGCGTCACGCCTCCCAATGCCACCACTTTCCCGTCGATTATGCCTTCGGCAGCAGCCAGTCGCAATTCCGTGTCGGTGAAAGCCGAGCGGTAGCCTTGTTTGGAGATGCTGTCGTAGATGGGGCTGAGAAACACGTAGTCCATCCCGGGCTTGCGCTCCACTACTTCCTGCAGTGAGTGGCACGAGCACGACAACGACCCACGGTGGTTGGCGGGAGGCATCGGGTTGCGGCGGTTGAGGTGTACGCCGTGCAAGCCGTATTCGCGGCACAGCTGGAAATGGTCGTTCACGACGATTCGCGGAAGCCATTCCTGTGCAATGGCGTCGAGTAGGTGCCGGCAGTCGTCGATTGGCGAGTCGGGCTTGCGCAGGTGCAGCAGGTCGATTTTGCCATCGGCGAAGAGGTAGTTTATGGCTGAGGCTTCGTCGGTGAAGAAGTGGGGTAGGGTTATTGCTATTATTCTCATGGCGTGTTATTGTTATGCTGAAATAAAAGAATTACAGGAGAGGGTAAAGTCAAAAACACACAAATTGGGATTGCCCATGGCGGAGGTCTCCGGCCTCCGCAGAAAGCAAATATTACTAATAGATTGATGTGTCATTAATTGTGGATAATGGTTGCAGCATCGGCCGGAGACCTCTGCCACGGATATTCTGTGAATCTCCTCATTTCCTCTGCGGGGTCGTCGGCATTCAGTATGGCGCCGCTCACGGCTATTCCCGTCACGCCTGTCTGCATAATAGCCGGTATGTCTTTTTCGAGTATTCCGCCAATGGCTACAATCGGCAGTGTGATGTTAGCCTTGCGCATACGGTCGACGATGTCGGCATAGCCTTCAAGTCCGAGCACAGGCGAGAGGTTCTTCTTTGTCGTCGTGAAGCGGAAGGGG
>CALBYK010000017.1 GCA_937889855.1 uncultured Prevotella sp. | reverse complement strand
TCCAGAGATGGCCGACCCCAACTCGCCCACTCAGCGCGTCGGCAGTGACCTAAGCCAAAGTTTTACCCAGGTCACCCACAAATATCCTATGCTCTCACTTGCCAATACCTATAATGAACAGGACGTGGAGGCATGGTACGACTCTGTAAAGCGAGGCCTCGACGGTGAGGATTTTGAGGTGTGCTGCGAGATGAAGTATGACGGACTGTCCATCTCGCTTACATATGTTGACGGGAAACTTGTGCGTGGAGTGACGCGCGGTGACGGTGTGCACGGTGATGATGTGACAGCTAATGTGCGTACCATACGCTGCATTCCGCTTGTGCTCAACGAGGGGGCAGGCTATCCGAAAGAGTTTGAGATTCGTGGCGAGATTCTTATGCCGTGGAAGGTGTTTGAACGGCTCAACGCCGAGCGTGAGGCTGCGGAGGAGCCGCTTTTCGCTAATCCACGCAATGCGGCGAGCGGCACGCTTAAGAGCCAGAACTCACGTCTTGTGGCGAGTCGGCAGCTTGATTCTTACCTGTATTACCTCCTTGGCGACACACTTCCGTCTGACGGCCACTATGAGAATCTCGAAACGGCTGCCAAGTGGGGGTTCAAAATCTCGCAGGGTATGAAGAAAGTGAAGACCCTTCAGGAAATATACGACTACATAAATTATTGGGACACGGAACGCAAGAACCTTCCTGTGGCTACCGACGGCATAGTGCTAAAGGTAAACTCTCTGCGCCAGCAGCGTGCTCTTGGCTACACTGCCAAGTCGCCCCGATGGGCTATCGCCTACAAGTTCAAGGCCGAGCAGGCTTGCACACGCCTTAATGAGGTTACCTATCAGGTAGGCCGGACAGGAGCAGTTACGCCAGTGGCTAACATGAACCCCGTACAACTTGCCGGTACCGTGGTGAAGCGAGCAACATTGAACAATGAGGACTTTATACGCAACTTCAATCTGCATATTGGTGATTATGTGTATGTGGAGAAAGGTGGGGAGATAATACCTAAGATTGTTGGCGTTGCGGTAGACAAGCGACCTGCTGACGCCGTGCCGGTTGAGTTCATCAAGACCTGTCCCGAGTGCGGTACGCCACTTGTAAGATACGAGGGTGAGGCGGCACATTATTGCCCAAATGATACGGGTTGCCCGCCTCAGATAAAGGGACGTATTGAACATTTTATCGCACGCCGTGCCATGAATATCGATTCGCTTGGTCCCGAGACTGTTGACGAGTATTACCGCCGTGGGCTTGTACACAATATCGCCGACCTATATGCCATCCGCGTGCAGGACATAAATGGCTCAGGCAACCGCGAGCGTTCGGCGCGCAAGATTGTCGACGGTATAGAGAAATCAAAGGGTGTGCCATTTGAGCGTGTGGTGTTCGCTCTCGGCATACGCTTTGTCGGTGAGACGTCAGCACGTATGCTGGCACGTCACTTCAAGACAATGGATGCTTTGCAGAACGCAACGATGGAACAGCTGATGGAGGTTGACGGTGTGGGCGAGGTCATAGCCAAGAGTGTGGTGGCATATTTCCACAACCAAGTGAATGTGGGGATTGTCAACCGTCTTCGCTCATATGGGTTGCAGATGCAATTGTCGGATGAGCAGATAGTCATCAGCGGTGTTTTTGCCAAGCACAGTCGTGACGAGTACAAGGCTCTTATTGAGCGGAATGGAGGCAAGAATGTCGGGTCTATAAGTGGCAAGACGTCTTTTATACTTGCCGGTGAGAATATGGGCCCGTCAAAACTTCAAAAGGCAGAGAAACTGGGCGTCCCATTGGTGGATGAGGATACCTTCCTTGGAATGATAGGCGAGGATACAACTGCCACTTCTCCGCAGCCAACGTCAGGCGGGCAGTTGTCGTTGTTTTGATAGTTTACAAGCAAGGGTCTGTGTGTAGAGTGCCTTTGCAACTTAAAGTTGAAATTGAATGAATATTGTAGTTTCTTCAGAGATGCACACTGTATGTCCTGAGTTTGTCGGCGCGTGCATCACTGCAAATATAGAGAACTCGGAGTTCTCGGCTGAGTTGTGGCGTGAGATAGACACTCTTTCGGGCGAGTTCCGCGCCACGCTCACAACAGAGTCGCTCAAGGTCATAGACTCTATACAGGCCACTCGCCGCATATATAAGTTATGCGGCAAGGATCCGTCGCGTTATCGTCCGTCAGGAGAGGCTCTTGTACGGCGTGTGCTGCAAGGCAAACCGCTTCATAAGGTTGACACTCTTGTTGACTTGATAAATCTTGCAAGCATGAAATTCGGCTATAGTATCGGTGCTTTTGATGCCGACAAGTTCTGCGGTGACACGCTTGCCCTTGGCATAGGACGTGAGGGCGAGCCTTACGAGGGTATTGGCAGAGGTATGATAAACATCGCCGGAATGCCAGTATACCGTGATGCTGTGGGGGGTGTGGGCACGCCTACCAGTGACAACGAGCGCACCAAGGTCTCACTTTCCACCAGCCGCCTGCTTGTGCTTGTCAATGGCTATGACGGCAATGAGAAGTTGGTGAGAGCAACGGCTGAGTATATCATTGGGCTTGCTGGGCGCTTCTGCTCGGCAACTGGCGCCTCGTATTGCATATACAAATAGATTGTTGCCAAGAACATTAACGCTAATTATTAAAAACACATTACTGAAATGGGAATTGTAATAGGAATAGACGTAGGCA
Organism: uncultured Prevotella sp.; assembly: GCA_937889855.1. Taxonomy (GTDB): domain Bacteria; phylum Bacteroidota; class Bacteroidia; order Bacteroidales; family Bacteroidaceae; genus Prevotella. Next base: position 190 of record CALBYK010000017.1, on the reverse strand, counting down.
TAAGCACAACAAAGATTGTGGGTATTGATGATGACGGCAAGGTGGTGTCACCAATACGCATACGTGCTACCGACCCAGTCACTTCTCTTTATGGAGCCTTCGGCAAGTATCTGCATGAGAACCGCATACAACTGCAGGACGTGGAGAAGGTCATGCTCACGGGCGTAGGCAGCGCATACATAAGCGAGCC
>CALBYK010000016.1 GCA_937889855.1 uncultured Prevotella sp. | reverse complement strand
TCACGGCGCAGATGGCGCTTTGTGTCGGTTTGATGTCGAATCCGGCAGCGAGCATCCGGTCGCGGAAATAGTTGACGTTCTCCACCAGACGGTCGTGCAGTGAGTTGTCTTCTTTAAGCATCTTGAACACTTCAAGGCTCGCCCCTATAATAGACGGCGCGAGCGAGTTGGAGAATAGGTATGGCCTGCTGCTTTGTCGCAGCATGTCGATGACCTCCTTCTTGCCGGTGGTGAAGCCTCCGAGCGCTCCGCCAAAGGCTTTGCCGAGTGTCCCGGTGTAGATGTCTACACGTCCGTAGGTGCCGCAAAGTTCGCTCACGCCGTGTCCTGTTGCTCCGACCACTCCTGCCGAGTGGCTCTCGTCAACCATCACGAGTGCGTCGTATTTCTCTGCCAGGTCGCATATCTTGTCCATCGGGGCCACGTTGCCGTCCATTGAGAACACACCGTCGGTGCAGATTATGCGGAACCTTTGTGCCTGTGCCTCTTGCAGGCATTTCTCAAGCTCTTCCATATTGGCGTTGGCGTAGCGGTAGCGCTTTGCCTTGCACAGGCGCACACCGTCTATGATGGAAGCATGGTTGAGCGCGTCTGATATGATGGCGTCCTCATCGGTTAGCAATGCGCCGAACAGTCCTCCGTTTGCGTCGAAGCATGCAGCGTAGAGTATGGTGTCCTCAGTGTGGAAATATTCGGAGATGGCAGCCTCAAGTTCCTTGTGTATGTCTTGTGTGCCACAGATGAACCGCACTGACGACATGCCGAATCCACGGCGGTCCATCATACGTTTGGCTCCCTCTATGAGGCGAGGGTTGTTTGCCAGTCCGAGGTAGTTGTTGGCGCAGAAGTTGAGCACTTCCTTGCCCTTCACCTGTATGGCGGCTCCTTGCGGACTCTCGATAATGCGTTCTTCCTTGTAAAGGCCTGCCTGCTTGAGGTTCTCAAGAGCGGACGCGAGATGTTCTTTGATTTTTCCGTACATGTTTGTTTAGATTTAATAGTTGTATATTGAATATATGTGTGTTTAGGTCTTTAAGCTATAGGTGATGCAAATTAACTAAATAATTTTCATATACAACAAGTTTTCGTGTTAAATTTTCAGATAGAATTTTAATTGTCAAATTTTTGCCTTTTACTATTGCCGTATGAAAAATATTTAGTTACTTTGCAATTGAATAACATGGTTTTGACCATGCCTATGTTTATGTTGAACAAACACCTAATAACAAACAATCTAAATACGAAACGAATGAAAAGAATCTTGGTAATTGGCTCTACGGGCCAGATTGGCTCAGAACTGACAAGGGAGTTGCGCAAAGCCTATGGCAATGACAATGTTGTGGCAGGATACATAAAGGGAGCCGAGCCCAAAGGCTGGCTTGCAGAGAGTGGCCCTTCGGCTGAGGCTGATGTTACAAATCCGCAAATGATAGCTGATGTTGTGAAGAACAATTCAATTGATACCATCTACAATCTCGCTGCATTGTTGTCTGTAGTGGCAGAGTCGAAGCCGCGTCTTGCATGGAAGATAGGCATTGACGGGCTATGGAACATCCTTGAGGTGGCACGCGTGCATGGCTGTGCTGTGTTCACGCCAAGCAGCATCGGCTCTTTTGGGGAGTCAACACCAAAGGTGATGACTCCGCAGGACACCATTCAGCGTCCTCGTACTATTTACGGTGTGTCTAAGGTTACGACGGAGTTGCTGAGTGATTATTACCACAACAAATATGGAGTTGACACACGTGCAGTGCGCTTCCCGGGTGTGATTTCGTATGTGACGCCTCCAGGTGGAGGCACAACCGACTATGCTGTCGACATCTATTACTCGGCAGTGCGTGGCGAGAAGTTTGTTTGCCCTATAAAAGAGGGAACTCTTATGGACATGATATATATGCCCGACGCTCTGAAGGCTGCCATTGACCTTATGGAGGCCGACCCCACAAGGCTTATCCACCGTAACGCGTTTAATATAGCTTCTCTCAGTTTCGCGCCAGAGACGGTGTTTGCTGCCATAAAGCGATACAAGCCTGGGTTTGAGATGTCATATGATGTCGATCCTCTTAAGCAGCGCATAGCAGAGAGCTGGCCAGACCGCATGGACGACCGTTGTGCGAGAGAGGAATGGGGATGGCAGCCAAGATACGACCTAGACGCCATGACCCGCGACATGCTGGAGAAACTGGAGATAAAACTGGGAGTGGGTGCAAATTAATTGCTTGTAGAGGGGGCGTCCCCGCCCCCATCTTAAGATATTTTTTCGTAAGTAGGTGCTCAAAATAATCCTTATAGTGTTATTTATATAAAGATAATTTTGGGCAACTACTAATCATATTCTTTCAAGCACAATTTTAATCAGGTCGTCAATATGGTTCTTGTAGCCAGTGTCTGCTTTGCCGGCACGCCGGTTGGCAATTACCATGCACACGGTTGTGGCGTGGTGTCCCATGAGGCGTGACAGTCCTGCCAGCGCCGAGCTTTCCATCTCAAAATTGGTTATGCGCATGCCTTTGTATTCGAAACTTTCTATCTTCTCGTTTTGGTGTGGGTCAACAAGGGGTATGCGTAGTTGTCTGCCTTGTGGACCGAAGAATCCACCGCATGCTACCGTTATGCCCCTTACCATGTCGTTCTTGGCAATGCGCTCAACGAGTTGCTCGTCTGCTTTGATTACATACGGATAGGGCTGGCACATGTTTCCTGTCCACCCGAGGTGCTCTATCAATGCGCGCTCCATCTGTAGGTCGCACGCGGCGTTGCGTCCCTCGTAGAAGTTGAGTAGTCCGTCAAAGCCTACAGAGTATTCAGAGCATATGAAGGTGCCTTCGGGTGTGTTGAGCTGCAGACCTCCACATGTGCCGATACGCACGA
>CALBYK010000015.1 GCA_937889855.1 uncultured Prevotella sp. | reverse complement strand
CGCCGCAAGGACAACCCTGCGGTGGAACTCATGCGCAGGGTCATAGCCGCAAAGAAGAAAAGCGACCTGAGCAATCGTCCTTATTATCAGTATGATAAGTATCAAAAGATAACGCTTGCCTTGAACGACATCACCGACAAGCAGCTTGAAGGCAATTTCTTCAAGAAGCGCTCTTACCTTCGTGACCAGATTGAGACATCTCCATACAATGGCAAGCGCATCCTGCCAATACAGGTAGACGAGACCGTGACTCAACACGTATATCGCAAAGACCCTAAAAAGGAGAAAGACATCATCATGGGTCAACAGTCTAACGGCATTGGAGAGGTACTTTCCACGGGAGACATACTCAACACCATGCTGAAAGAGGTATTTACCGATGTTGACATATACGACGATTACGTCCGCCTTGTGCAATACCCTTTCGTCTCACCGATTGGCAAGGACGCCATTTCTTTCTACCACTTCTATATAGAAGATACGACGTATGTGGAGAAAGACAAATGCTATCACCTTCAATTCATACCTGCCAACCAACAAGACTTTGGCTTCCGCGGTGAGCTATACGTGCTTGCCGACTCAACGCTGCATGTCAAGAAATGCTCGTTCACGCTGCCCAAGCGCACGGACGTCAACTTCGTTGAGGACATGAAGATAACACAGGAATACACCAAGCTGCCTAACGGAGAGTGGGCGCTGTCGGTGGACGACCTCACCGCAGAGTTGAAAATAAACAAGATGCTCGGCGAACTGCTTGTCACCAAGACAACACGCTACGACGACTACGCCTTTGACGACCTGCCCAAGAAGCTGTTCAAGGGAAAGGCAAAGGTGCGGCACGAGGTGGACGCAATGGTGCGTGACGAGGCTTTCTGGAACCAATACCGGGCCGTGGAGCTCACGAAGGGTGAGTCGTCGATGAACGCGTTCATACACCGCATGGAGCAGTCGAAGAACTTCAAGTGGATAATATTCGGACTGAGAGCCCTTCTGGAGAACTTTGTCGAGACGGGGTCGGCAAGAACAAAGTCGAAGTTCGACTTCGGACCGGTGAACACCATAATATCAACCAACTTTGTAGACAAGTACCGCCTGCGCCTCAGCGGACGAACAACGGCCAACCTCAACCCGCACTTGTTCTGGAAAGGATATTACGCTTATGGCACAAAGTCGCACAAGCACTACTATGGCAGCGAGATAACCTATTCGCTCAACAAGAAGAAGAACGCCCCGTTCGAGTTTCCACAGCGCAACATCACATTCGAGACTGGCTACGACGTGATGTCGCCGTCCGACAAGTTCCTCATCCACAACAAGGACAACGTGTTCATGTCGCTGCGCACACAGAAGGTGGAGCAAATGTACTTCTACAACAGACAGAAGCTGCAGTTCGACTACGAGACCGACTGGGGGTTCTCCCTCAACACGTCAATAAAGGCGGAGAGCAACCGCCCAACCGGCGACCTCGTGTTCAAGAAGATGCCCGGAGCCATTGAGAACCCGTCACCAGACGGCAACGAATACGTGAACAGCATACGCACCACAGAGCTGAAGCTCGGACTGCGCTACTGCCCCGGACAGACATTTATCAACACCAAGCAGCAGCGGTGGCCTGTAAACCTCGACGCGCCGGAGTTCACCCTGAGCCACACCATGGGCGTGGACAACTTCCTCGGCGGACAGTACAAGCTCAACTTCACGGAGGCGAGCATATACAAACGCTTCTGGATGGGAAGCTGGGGATACATCGACACTCACATCAACGCAGGAGCCCAATGGAACAAGGTGCCGTTCCCGCTGCTATGCATGCCGCCAGTGAACATCACCTACTTCGAGCTCGAGAACACTATGTCAATGATGAAGAACATGGAGTTTCTCAGCGACCGCTACTGCTACGGCTCCATTTCATGGGACCTCAGCGGAAAGATTCTCAACCGCATACCGCTCATACGCAAGCTCAAATGGCGCGAATGGATAGGAGTGAAGGGCATGTGGAGCACGCTCACAGACAAGAACAACCCTATGCTTGAGCAGAACCAGAACGACAAGATGCTGTTCCAGTTCCCTGAAGGCGCCAAGGTGATGGACAAGAAAACTCCTTACTGGGAAATTGTGGTAGGTGTGCACAACATCTTCAAGTTCTTCGCCATCGACTACGTGCGCCGTATGAACTACCAAGGACCTGGCATCAAGAAGAACGGCATACGCTTCGCATTCATGGCAAGCTTCTAAACGCGGACTAATTTCTAAACATCTATAATTTCAGCGAAGGCTCATGGACCGTGATTGGTTCGTGAGCCTTTTTTGATGCTTTTTAATATGGTTTGTCTTTGAAATAATACATAATCTTTGTACTTTTGCAAGCAGATAACAGAAAAAGCATACATTATGATTCTACTTGCAGATAAACAGGACATCACACGTGCAGGACTGATGCATGTTGCCGACAGCATTGGCAGCGGACTTGAATATCGCTACGTGGAGAACAAGGCGGCACTCGTCGAAGCACTTAAAACACACAACGACGCCACCGTTTTCATTGACTACACACTGTTTGACATCGGCGACGTATCCGACATGCAAATCATAGCGCAACGCTTTCAGTCGTCGCTGTGGATTCTTTTCAGCGACGAGCTCAGCTATGAGTTCATAAGCCTTACCGTCGGCACAAGCCGGCAGTTCGGAATTGTTCTAAAGGACTCGCCTCTCAACGAGATTAGGGAGGCGCTCTTGTATGCCAGTAACCATCACCGCTACATCTGCCAGCACATCGCCGAGATGATGCTCAACCCGCCAACACACGATGAGCGACGCTCACCGGTAGAAAACCTCACAAAGACCGAGACAGAGATACTGAAGCTCATTGCCCTTGGACTGACAACTAAAGAAATAGCGGAACGACGCTTCTCATCGTTCCACACCATAAACACACACCGCAAGAACATATTCCGCAAACTAAATGTCAACAACGCGCATGAGGCAACAAAGCTTGCCATAAGAGCCGGATTGGTTGACAGCGCGGAATATTACATATAACGCAATACTTGACAACCCTACTACGACTTGTCAAGCTTGCTCATTTCCTTGGCTTCCCAATCCTCCCATTGCTTCATGGCCTCCTTCCAGTCGGTCTGCTCGCCGGACGCCACGGCTTCCCTGGAATGCTCGGCCTCGTCGCGCTCACGGTCGCGCTGACGCTTCGCCTTCATGTCGGCTATCGTCTTGTCGTCAAGAATGACGATGGCACCGCGATGCACCGCGTCATAGAGTTCCTGCTCTCCAAAAGCATGACCAGGCTGGTTGAAATCAGAGATGTTGAACTCATAGTCAACACGCAGCTTATGGCGCAACTCTTTTTGCTTTGCACGGTTGGCCGCATTCTTGAGTCTGAGCAACTTTGCAATGGCGTTTATCTCGCTGTTAGAATATTTGTTTCTGCCCATATTTTTATCCTATAATTATTTTATACTCCACAAAAACGCTCCAATATGTTAAATAATCGGCATTTTTGTCTAAAATATTTGTTTTGTTGGGAATAAAGCTATATATTTGCGGTATCATTTTTAACGATTTCGATATCTTATTTACGAAATCATTCTCATGAGGTTGGTAGCATCCTGCACCAACCTCTTTTTTGTTTCATCACGAAAGCTGCAAGGTTATGTCATGCTGCTTTGCCATCCGGCGCATGTTAAGGAGGGCATAGCGCATGCGTCCAAGCGCGGTGTTTATGCTCACACTCGTCATGTCGGCAATCTCCTTGAACGACAGTTGCTGGTAGAAACGCATAAACACAACCTCCCTCTGTGACGGAGGCAGGGCATCAAGCAAGCGGCGCACGTCAGTAAGAGTCTGCGAGTTGACATAATGATTCTCTATGCTGCCAACATGCATGTCGGCACCAGACAGGTTGGAAAGATCGT
>CALBYK010000014.1 GCA_937889855.1 uncultured Prevotella sp. | reverse complement strand
TTGTATACATACAGGTTCATGTAACCACTGCGGTCACTCGGCAGCAGGATGTTGTTACCGACAAAGCGGATATCCTCCATCGCCCCCTCCTGCACATACTTGTCGGCATTCTCCTTAATGATAAGCTGCGACAATGTGCTACGCGGGTTGACTGCATAGATGCAAAGCTGGTCCTGATGACGGTTGAGAGTGTAGACCATTATGCGTGACGGGTCGTCAGTGGACTTTATGCGAGGCATGTACCCGTCGGCGTCGACAGGCACCTGCAGACGGTTTATCTTGTGCGATTTTATGTCGTAGCTCCATGCGCTCACTACACTGTTGTCCTCACCTGCCTTCGGGTACTTATAGGAATACTCGCCAGGATAGTCTGCAAACTCTGTTTTCTCGGGCTCCAGTCCCTTGTATAGCTGCAGCGCATAGGTTCTCACCTTCGACTCGTCATATCGCAGCCAGCACAGCATTGTGCCGTCGGCATTAAACGTCAAGGCACTGTTGAAGCCAAACTCCTCCTCGTTTACCCAGTCGGGCAGGCCATTTATAACCTCGTTGAACTTGCCGTCCTTCGTCACCTGAATCTCGGCGTTGTCGTAAAGCAGCTTGACAAGAAAGATGTTGTTGTCGCGAACAAAAGCCACTTGCTGGCCGTCAGCCGACCATGTAGGTATCTGCTGCGGTCCCCCGTCGCTCAACGTCTCTAGCCTGCGCGACGCTATATTGTATATGTAGAACACGGCCTTGAACGAGCGGCGGTAAATGCGCTCCGTATTTGTCTGTATGAGCATGCGCTTTCCATCAGGTGAAAGGATGTAATTGTCAAACTCGCTGATTTTCTTGCCATTTGTGTTGTCCGCGTCAAATAACACGGCAACCTGTTTACCTGTCTTGAACGAGTAGCTCACAATTTTCTTCCCTTCTATACGGGCATATGTGTCGGTCCCTGCAATAGGGTTCATGCCTTCCACATATTTGGCCGCAAACTTTGAGTCGGTAATGTCACGGATTGTGAGCTTTCCGCCTGCCGACATGGTTGTAGCAAACATAAGTAATGCTGTGAAAATAAAAAATAAACGCTTCATTATAATAATTGTTTGGTTTCATGCTGATGCGGCACGTGCCACATGGACACATTCTGGCTGCCATTTTATATATATACATATATAAAGGTGCAAAGTTAAGCAAATAGCCCCACTGTGACAAATCTTTTTCCATTAAATTAACCCTCTGCGGCGGATATGGCGATGTCGCTGAAATCGCCCATATAGTCGATAAGGGACATATTCCTGTCAGTTCCGCGCTTGACCTTAAGCTGCATGCTCACCTCGAGATACTCGCCTTGTGACGTGCGGCGGTCGCGCAACTCATACGACTGCATGTCGATGCCGTCATGCCTTATCTGCGCAACAAACTCCCTGACGCTCTCCTTGGACGGCGCCGTGAACGACAGTTCCACCATTGTGGAGCCGAACTGCGGTATCAAGGCGTGCAGCACTTCCAGCCCGAGCAGCACCATCATTGTGGCTATGCAAGCCGCCACATACATTCCCGTGCCACATGCCAGGCCTATCGCGGCCGTTACCCACAAACCGGCTGCCGTGGTCAGTCCACGCACTACATTCTTCTGAAAAATAATTGTTCCCGCTCCAAGAAAGCCTATGCCCGAGACAACCTGCGCTGCCACACGCGACGAGTCCTTCAAGTCAATGCCAAAGCCAAACTGCGACACGATGCAGAACAGCGCACTGCCAAGAGCCACAAGAAAATGTGTACGGAATCCTGCCTCCTTGGCTCTGTACTCACGCTCTATGCCTATTGCTCCGCCAAGGACAAGCGCGAGGGAGAGACGGACCGTCAAATCAATATAGGTTTCTTCCATATAAACGTCCTTTCCTTATTTTAAATTAAAAACAGTAACAAACAATAATACACACCTAAAGGAAGGCTATGTCTCTCGCCCTTGACGGGACGCAGGAAGTAGTGCCGGGCAAAGCTGCACACACCGGGCAGCAAGCACACAAGGCTTAAGCCTACTCTTATAAGTTGCATTTTCATTCTCATAACAATGTGTTTTCCGATTATCAGCAACAAAATTAAAAAGAATATTCCTTAAATGAGCAAACATTGGCTTTTTTTACAAAATTAAACGTCTGCCAGTTTAAAGTTGTAGCAGAGAATAGGCATTGATTGGAAAATATATCAGTCGGTTGGAGCCTTTGACCGCAATCAACGCCCACTTTCATTAGCCGTTTGAACAATGTCATTGGGGCTAATAACTGTGCCAACTCTCCCATTTATCGTGTACCACTTATGATGCCTTGATATCTAAGCGGCCAGGCTCGCGGGTTAATAATTTGAAGTCCCGTTTTTACTCCAAATCTTACCGATTCCCGACTT
>CALBYK010000013.1 GCA_937889855.1 uncultured Prevotella sp. | reverse complement strand
CGTATGGTGCATGCTCCTATGGTGTTGCGCTGCATGTGCTATGTGCTGCTTGTCTGTGTGCTTGCGCGTCCGCAAACACATAATGCATGGGACAGCAAGTCGGTAGAGGGTATAGATATTATGCTTGCCATGGATGTGTCGACGTCCATGATTGCAGAGGATTTGAAGCCCAACCGCCTTGAGGCAGCGAAGAATGTTGCCGCCGAGTTTATTGCAGGCAGGCCAAACGACAATATAGGACTTACAATATTTGCAGGAGAGGCGTTCACGCAATGTCCAATGACAACCGACCATGCGTCGTTGCTTAACCTGCTTGGGTCTGTGAGGACAGACATTGCGGCACGTGGCATAATCTCGGACGGAACAGCTATCGGAATGGGACTTGCCAATGCTGTCTCGCGACTCAAGTCGTCAAAGGCAAAAAGCAAGGTTGTGATTTTGCTCACCGACGGAAGTAACAATATGGGCGACATTTCTCCGATGACGAGTGCCGAGATTGCCAAGAGTCTTGGAATAAGGGTGTATACAGTTGCAGTAGGTACCAATAAGGTGGCTCCTTATCCCGTGCCTGTAGCTGGTGGCGTGCAATATGTGAACATGCCAGTTGAGATAGACACCAAGACGCTCGCAGGCATTGCCGAGACAACAAACGGCAGTGCTTACAGGGCTACCAACAATCGTGAGTTGGTGCAAATATACAAGGATATAGATCAACTTGAGAAGACTAAGATGGATGTGAAGAGGTTCTCCAAGAGATATGAGGCCTATCAACCATTCGCTTTGGCAGCTTTCATATTGCTGATTGTTGAATTGTTCTTGAAATTAACCGTGTTACGTCGAATCCCTTAAAGTGAAATATAGAAATGTTTAAGTTTGAAGACCCCACATATTTATGGTTTTTATGGATTGTTCCCATATTGGTCGTGTTAAGGCTGTATGGGGTGTGGTGTCGGCACAGGCAAATGCGCAAGATTGGCGACCCGCTTCTTGTAGCTCGACTTATGCCAGGCGTCTCTACGGCCCGTAAATCGTGCAAGTTTTGGTTGCTTATGGCCGCAGTAGTACTTTTTGTCGTTATGCTTGCCCGTCCCCAGATGGGTTCAAAGGTGTCAAACGACAAGCGCAACGGCATAGAGGCAATTATAGCCCTTGATATAAGCAATTCGATGTTGGCGCAGGATGTGGTTCCGTCCCGTCTCGAGAAAAGCAAGATGTTGGTTGAGAATCTGGTCGATAACTTTACCAACGACAAGATAGGACTGGTTGTGTTTGCTGGCGATGCCTTCGTGCAATTGCCTATAACGAGTGATTATGTTTCTGCCAAGATGTTCCTTCAGAATATAGACCCGTCACTCATCACAACCCAGGGCACCGACATGGCGCGTGCTATAAATCTCGCTTCAAGCAGTTTCACTCAACAGCAGGGTGTCGGACGTGCCGTTATTCTAATCACGGATGGTGAGGATCATGAGGGAGGTGCTGAAGAGGCTGCAAAGGCTGCGCATAAGAAAGGTGCAAATGTTTTCATCCTTGGTGTAGGCAGCGCGAAGGGCTCGCCGATACCGGTGGGAAATGGAGAATATCTTAAGGATGGTTCTGGGAATGTTGTCATGTCTGCGCTAAATGAGCAGATGTGTCGCGAGGTGGCAAAGGCGGGAAGTGGCACATACATACATGTAGACAACTCAAGCGACGCTCAAGAGAAGTTGAATTCAGAATTGTCAAAGCTTCAAAAAGGAGAAACGCAAAGTGTCGTATATAGTGAATATGCTGAGCAATTTCAAGCTTTTGCTATAATCATCATTATCCTTCTCATAATTGAAGCTTGCTTGATGGAGGTGAAGAATCCATTGTTCAAGAATGTTAGACTCTTTAAGAAAAAACGGTTCTAAGTATTATGAAAAAATTAATCTTGATGGCTTTGATGGCAATATATTCTATTGCCGGACTTGCTCAGGCTGACCGGCAGTATATCCGTAGCGGCAATCGCTTTTATAGGCAGCAGAATTTTGTAAAGGCTGAGGCAGAATACCGTAAGGCTCTGTCGGTGAACCAGGAAAACCCGCAGGCTTTGTATAACCTCGGGTGTGCGCTCCTCATGCAAAAGAAAGACTCAATTGCCGTACAACAGTTTGAAAAAGCCGGCAAGATAGAAACCAGTCCTATGCGCAAGGCGAAAATATACCATAATATCGGTTTTACTTGCCAAAGCCATAAGCTTTATGCTGAGGCCATTGAAGCGTATAAGGAGAGTCTGCGCAATAATCCCTCGGATGATGAGACCAGGTATAACTTGGCCTTGTGTAAACGCTTGAACAAGAACAACAAACAAAATCAGAATCAGAGTAAAAATAATAAGAATAGCCATAAAAACAAAGATAAGAACAAGAACCAAAATAAAGATAAAAACAAAGATAATAAGAATAATAACGACAAAGACAAACAGCAGCAACAGCAGCAGAAGATGAGCAAGGACAATGCTGAGCAACTTCTTAATGCTGCGATGCAGGACGAGCAGGCTACACAGCGTCGTATCAAGGACGCCATGCGCAATGGTCGCTCCCGAAAACTTGACAAAAACTGGTAATACAAGTCGAAAATTTATTCTTTAATTCAATATTAAGATGAAAAAAACATATATAGTGATGCTTATGGTTATGTTTTGCGTGTTTTTGGCTAATGCGCAAAACATAAGTGTGTCGGCTCCGTCCCACGTGGCTGTAGGTGAGAACTTTCGCATCTCTTATACTGTCAATACACAGAATGTGGATGATTTTAGAGCAGCTTCCGTCCCTTCAGGTTTGGAAGTCATAGCTGGTCCGTATACATCACAGCAGTCAAGCTATCAGTTTGTCAACGGTCATACAAGTAGTGCTTCATCTATAACATACACTTATACTCTTTATGCCGACAAGGCTGGTTCATACACCATCAATGGGGCGCATGCTAAGGTTGGAGGAAAGACCATTGTTTCGCATGCTGTTCGCATTTCGGTGTCGGGTTCGGCACGTCGTGGTGGAGGTGCTGCGCAGATGCATGAGGAAGATGCTCCACAGATGAGCAGCAGCGGAAAAATCACATCAGGCGACTTGTTTGTCAAGGTTAGTGCCAACAAGCGCCGTGTTCATGAGCAGGAGCCGATTTTGCTCACATATAAAGTTTACACGTTGGTGGACTTAACGTCTCTTGACGGGAAAATGCCCGACCTTACGGGCTTTCATACTCAGGAGGTGCCTCTGCCACAACAGAAAAGCTTCCATATAGAAAAGCTGAACGGCAGGAACTATCGCTGCGTGACATGGAGCCAGTATGTGATGTTCCCACAGATGACGGGGAAACTTTCGATACCGAGCATCACTTTTAAGGGTGTTGTTGTTCAGCAAAACCGTTCGGTCGACCCATTTGAGGCTTTCTTCAATGGGGGGTCAGGGTATGTGGAAGTGAAGCGCAATATCGTCGCTCCTGGCCTAGACATACAGGTAGACCCTCTTCCTGCTAAACCTGCTAATTTCTCTGGCGGAGTAGGACATTTTACCATATCTTCGCAGCTGCCAAGTAACACCGTAAAGGAGGGCGACCCTCTAACCTTGCGGGTAGTTGTCGGAGGTATAGGAAACCTGAAGCTTGTCAAGCAACCCGTAGTGGAGTTTCCTAAGAGTTTTGAGAAGTATGATCCGAAGGTAACAGACAAGACCAAGCTCACGGCCAACGGCATAGAGGGCAACACGATATACGACTTTCTTGTTGTCCCACGTACGCAAGGCCAGTATACAATCCCGTCGGTGTCGCTTGTTTATTACGACACGACATCAGAGTCGTACAAGACGATAAAGACAAGCCCTATAACCGTAAATGTGGAGAAAGGTGACGGTCAACATTCAAGTGTAAGTGATTATTCTGACGAGCAAAATTCTGATATTAAGCCAATAAAGATGGGTACGGTGGAATATACAGATACGGCAGACTTATTCTTCGGGTCATTTGCATATTGGAGTGTCTTGGTCCTCATGTTGCTCATATTTGCCGTTGTCGTGGCTGTGTTCCGTAAACGGGCAATTGAAAGTGCTGATATTGTTAAGTCAAAGGGTAAGCGTGCTAATAAAGTGGCCACAAAACGTCTTAAAGTAGCGCTTCGTCTTATGCTTGCTGGTAAGCAGGGCGAATTTTATGACGAGGTGTTGCGTGCTCTTTGGGGGTATGTAGGCGACAGGCTGAACATGCCAGTAGAGATGCTGTCGCGTGAGAATATAGCCCAGACTTTTGAGGCACATAACATTGCAAACGACACGATTGACAAATTCATAAACGCCTTGGACGAGTGTGAGTTTGAACGTTATGCCCCTGGAGACATCGCTGGAAACATGAACAAAACTTACGATTCGGCTATGATTGCTATTATGGATATTGAAACATCCCTTAAATCAGGTAAAAAGAAGTCTGCCTCAGACAGTAAAACCGTTTTATGTGTGTTCTTGGTGGCTCTCATGCAAATTGCCATGTCTGTTCCTGCATCTGCAATAACCAAGGCAAATGCAGATGCCGAGTATGCAAAAGGCAATTATCAACAGGCTGCGGCCGACTATCAAGAACTAATGAGGAAAGGAGAGAGTTCAGAGCTCTACTATAATCTCGGCAACTGCTATTATCGATTGGGAAATGTCACACAGTCAATAATTGCATATGAGAAAGC
>CALBYK010000012.1 GCA_937889855.1 uncultured Prevotella sp. | reverse complement strand
CATTACTCAAAGGTTCTATGTTGAGAAACTCCGCCTCTTCGTTTCTGCCGAGAACCTCTTCACCATCACCAACTTCACGGAGGCTGGCGACCCAGAGCTCATAGGAGCGGGCTATGGCGGCGAGATAGGCAAAACCTACCCACTGTCGAAGACATTCTCGTTTGGTCTTAGTGTTACATTCTAAAGCATCATCAATCTTATAGATTATCATATAGAAAGGAAACAAAGTATGAAGCTTAAATATATTTCAATGCTCTTGTTGAGCGCATCGCTCGGCTTGACAAGCTGCAACGATTTTCTCGACAAGGAGCCGGAGAGCAATGTCACACCGGCATCTTTTTTCACAAGCGAGGCAGACTTGGCTGCTTACACGGTTAATCTCTACGGATTCTTCTCGTCAATACCACAGGGCAGCTATGGATTGAGCACGTTCGCTTCCGACAATGCCCCCGACAACCAGGCCGCCGTAGACTATTCGAGCCGTTGGGCCCCGGGTGAGTGGCAGGTAGGTTCTACAACGTCGGCCAGCTCACGTGGCGCGGCTTGGAACTTCTACCAGATTCGCGATTGCAACTACTTCCTCGCACAGGTGTTGCCTAAGTATGAGGCAAAGCAAATCTCTGGTTCCGATGCCAACATTCGCCACTATATCGGTGAGGGCTACTTCCTTCGTGCTTACGCTTACTTTGACAAGCTCCAGAACATCGGCGACTGCCCGATTTTCGAGAGCGTGCTCAACGATAACTACGACGAGCTGCTCGCAGCCTCGAAGCGTGAGCCACGCAACAAGGTGGCACAGTTCATTCTCGACGACCTCGACAAGGCTCTCGATTATCTCGGATCGTCAACCCCAGGCGGCAAGAACCGCATATCTCGTGATGCCGCGCTCTTGCTCCGCTCACGTGTGGCTCTCTTTGAGGGCACATGGGAGAAATATCACAAGGGTACAGCTTTCGTTCCCGGTGGTTCAGGTTGGCCAGGCAAGGCAGAGGACGTTCAGGGCTTTGACATAGACTCTTCAATCAACCACTTCCTTGAGGAGGCCATGAAGTCGTCGAAGGAGCTGGGCGACAAGCTCGTTGACAATCTCGTGCAGAACACCGATGCAGCAGAGGGTCAGGACGCAAGTCTCAACAGCCTCAATCCTTATTACACCATGTTCTGCGACAAGGACATGAGCGGTTACAGCGAGGTAATAATGTATCGCGCTTTCGACAAGTCGAAGGCCAACGTGACGCACAACGTGCAGATGCAGCTTCAGCGCAACGGGGGCGGCACGGGTTGGACACGCGGCCTCGTCAACTCGTTCCTCATGCGCAACGGTCTGCCTATCTATGCCGCTGGCTCAGGCTATGATAAGAATTGGGAGAACGAGGGCGTGAAGGCCACTCTGCAGAACCGCGACTCGCGCATCCAGATATTCACCAAGCAGGATGGTTCTATCGAGAACTATACCAGCGAGGGTGCTATACCGACCGACCTATCATGGACAGTGAAGGGCAACAGCGAGACACGCATGGTGACTGGCTTCGCTCTGAAGAAAGGTAAGAACTACGACTCGCAGCAGGGCTTGAACCACGACTACGGTGAGAGCGGAAGCATCGTGTTCCGTGGCACGGAGGCTTTGCTCAACTACATGGAGGCTTCATGGCTGCGCAACAACACCATCGATGCCACTGCCGACAAGTATTGGCGCGCGCTGCGCACACGCGCAAAGGTAGACCCAGATTACACAAAGACCATTGCTGCCACTAATATGACGGAGGAAGCAAAGTGGGATTTCGGAGCTTATTCTCACGGTAAGCTTGTCGATGCCACCACCTATAATATCCGCCGCGAGCGTCGCGACGAGTTCATCGGCGAAGGCATGCGTTGGGCCGATCTGAAGCGTTGGCGCGCTTGCGATCAGGTGAACGGCTACCAGATTGAAGGCATGAAGTACTGGGGCACCGTGTATGAAGGCGCATGGCTCGACGGCACTACAAACCTTGTGAAGGTGAGCGTCGCCGATGGCAAGGGAAACATGAGCGACCGCAGTATCAGTGGCGACTACATCCACCCATACCAAATTTCGAGTGTGAACAACTCAGTATTCAACGGTTATCACTTCACTCCGGCTCACTATCTGTCACCGTTGCCGCAGAGCACGTTCCGCCAGACAGCCTCAGGCGACCAGACCGACCTCTCCACGTCCAATGTTTATCAGAATCCAGGTTGGCCGATGATTGCTGGTCAGGGTCCTAAGGACGTTGAGTAACTTTTTTGCCGCGAGCAATTAGTAAAGTCACATAATGAAACCGGTTCCACTTCGTATGGAACCGGTTTCTTCGTGAATGACCATTTAATTTTATGTTTCTGGTAGGATAAAAAGCCGAATTCTTATTGTCTTGTCATTTTCGAATTTTGGCTCAATTTATTGACAGATGCCATTGAAAAATAAATTGAGCATTTTTGGCAAAAGGCTTGGAGAAATTGGGAAAAAGCACTAACTTAGCGACATCGAGATAAAATCCACATTATTATGATATACTCCGTTGCCAATCCGATATACGACTGCGTGTTCAAGTTCTTGATGGAAGACGAGCGCATCGCCAAGACGGTGTTGT
>CALBYK010000011.1 GCA_937889855.1 uncultured Prevotella sp. | reverse complement strand
CTTCGGTGGACAGATACGGGTGGCAGGTGCAGTAAAGAACAACAAGATTCGCAAGACTGCCACATCCGACTGGATGGACATAGAGAAGCAGCGCGGTATCTCCGTGTCGACCTCCGTAATGGAGTTCGACTACGAGGGCTACAAGATCAACATCCTCGACACCCCGGGTCACCAGGACTTTTGCGAAGACACCTACCGCACACTGACGGCTGTCGACTCAGCCATCATCGTGGTGGACGGGGCAAAGGGCGTGGAGGCACAGACACGCAAGCTCATGGAGGTGTGTCGCATGCGCAACACGCCTGTTATCATCTTCATCAACAAGATGGACCGCGAGGGACGTGACCCGTTCGACCTTCTCGACGAACTTGAGGAGGAGCTGCAGATAAAGGTGCGCCCGCTGTCGTGGCCTATCAACATCGGAGCCAAGTTCAAGGGCGTGTACAACATCTATGAGAACAAGCTCGACCTCTTCAAACCCGACAAGCAGCGCGTGACTGAGAAAGTGGAGGTTGACATCAACTCCACAGAACTTGAGGCACATATAGGCGAGCAGGATGCGCAGCAGCTGCGCGACGACGTTGAGCTGATAGACGGCGTATACCCCGAGTTCGACGTCGAGACCTACCGCTCCGCCGAGGTGGCGCCGGTGTTCTTCGGCTCGGCGCTGAACAACTTCGGTGTGCAGGAGCTGCTCAACTGCTTCGTGAAGATAGCCCCGTCGCCCCGTCCCACAAAGGCCGAAGAGCGCGTCGTTGAACCTGAGGAGCCTAAGTTCACCGGCTTCATCTTCAAGATTACAGCCAACATCGACCCCAATCACCGCTCCTGCATAGCCTTCTGCAAGGTGTGCAGCGGCAAGTTCGAGCGCAACAAGCCCTATCTGCATGTGCGCCAGGGCAAGACCCTGCGCTTCTCGTCGCCCACACAGTTCATGGCGCAGCGCAAGAGCACCATCGACGAGGCGTGGCCGGGCGACATCGTGGGTCTGCCGGACAATGGCATCTTCAAGATTGGCGACACGCTGACCGAGGGCGAGAAACTCCACTTCCGCGGACTCCCGTCGTTCTCGCCAGAGATGTTCAAGTATATAGAGAACGACGACCCTATGAAGTCGAAGCAGCTTGAGAAGGGCATCAACCAATTGATGGACGAGGGCGTGGCGCAGCTGTTCGTCAACCAGTTCAACGGCCGCAAGATTATCGGCACCGTGGGACAGCTGCAGTTTGAGGTTATACAGTACCGACTTGAGAACGAGTACAACGCCAAGTGTCGTTGGGAACCAGTCCATCTCTATAAGGCTTGTTGGATAGAAAGCGACGACGCCGAGGAACTCGACCAGTTCAAGAAACGCAAATATCAGTACATGGCAAAGGACCGCGACGGACGCGACGTGTTCCTCGCCGACTCTGGCTACGTGCTCTCCATGGCACAACAGGACTTCAAGGACATAAAGTTCCACTTCACCAGTGAGTTCTGACGATAGCCGTTTCCAAATCCGAATACATTAGATATCCTATCCACGTGGGTGTGCCAAAGCACAATTTGTCTTGGCACACCCTCTTTGTTTCATATTCATTACATGTAGATATTCATGGCCCCTATATTATTGCTTAAACAAACATAACTGACTGGTTGAGCGAATATTTAAAAATGTGAAATAAATGGCTTATTTTAATCATTTGTTTTTGGTGTTAAAGATTTAATTCTTATCTTTGCATAGATAAAACAAACAAATCATGACCGCTTTAGGGCGGTGAATCGACAAAACCGATTTTCAACTAACTCATGACTGCTTATTTAGTTACAACTACTACAACAATCAAACAAAACGTGCTTCGATGTGACGTCGAGGCACGTTTCAATTAAATTCCAAGCAGACTGTTTTATCCCGACCATATATATGAACACTAAATGCTAAAACATGAATTTTGTAAACAATAAATAACAAAGCAATGAGACTAATTATTGAAAAGGATTATGACCAGCTCTCAAAATGGGCAGCTGAGCATGTAATTGAACGCATCAACAAGTTTAATCCGACACCAGACCACAAGTTTGTGCTTGGCTTGCCGACAGGTTCATCTCCAATTGGCATGTACCGTGCATTGGCTGAGGCTTGCAAGGAAGGTCGCGTATCGTTCAAGAATGTCCTTACATTCAACATGGACGAATATGTGGGTCTGCCAGAGTCACATCCTGAGAGCTACCACTCATTCATGGCAAAGAACTTCTTCGACCACATCGACTGCCCGAAGGAGAACATCCACATCCTCAACGGCAACGCCGAGGATCTCGAGGCTGAATGCGCGCACTATGAGCAGATGATTGAGGAAGCCGGCGGCATTGACCTCTTTATCGGTGGTATCGGTCCTGACGGTCACATCGCTTTCAACGAGCCGGGTTCTTCACTCACATCACGCACACGCCAGAAGACCCTTACTACTGACACCATAGTTGCCAACTCACGTTTCTTCGACAACGATGTAAACAAAGTTCCGACCACAGCTCTCACAGTAGGCGTTGGTACAGTCATGGCTGCCCGTGAGGTGATGATTCTCGTAAACGGCCACAACAAGACACGCGCTCTCCAGGCAGCAGTCGAGGGACCGGTAACACAGATGTGGACAATTTCCGTTCTCCAGCTCCACCAGCACGGCATCATCGTTGCAGACGAGGCTGCAACAGACGACCTCAAGGTCAGCACCTACCGCTATTTCAAGGATATAGAGAAAAACAATCTGTAAAAAGATGACAAAAACATTAAACATAAAGCGAATCTCAGCTGCCTCAGTCGGGGCGGCTGAGATTTGTCGTTTATTGGACGAGACCAACGTGGAGTTCGTCCAGGTAGACAATCATTGCTGGGCTAAGGATTTTCCTTACAAGCCACAGTTTGAGGTGCGCATGGCGCACAACGGCAAGCAATTGCTTATCAACTACCGAGTCACGGAAGAATGTGTGCGTGCCGTGGCTCCTCACGACAACGGCAATGTGTGGGAAGACTCATGCTGTGAGCTGTTCATATCACCGGTAGCCGACGGAACATATTACAATATGGAGTGCAACGCTGCCGGAACATTGCTTATAGGGTTTGGTCCTGAGCGCGAGGGACGGGAACGCGCCAAGCAAGAAGTTCTGCACAAAGTAGACCGTTGGTCGTCAATGGGACGCGAGCCGTTTGCCGACATTAACGGCAAGCGTACATGGCAGTTGTGCCTTGCCATACCTACGGAAGCCTATTGGCACCACTCGCTTGAGTCGTTTGACAGACTGAAGGTGAAAGGAAATGTCTACAAGTGTGGCGACAAACTGCCATATCCTCATTTTCTCTCGCTTTTCCCAATTGACCTGCCAAAGCCCGACTTCCATCGTCCCGACTTCTTTGGTGACATGATTTTTGAATAGAAAAATGGTTGACAAGACATTCACTCCCGATCCTTGCCAGCAGGAAGTAATATGTTCGAAGGGGGGCTTTCACCTTGTGCTTGCCCCTCCAGGGTGTGGGAAAACGCAGATTCTTACAGAGCGCATACGCCATGCACATAATATAGAGAACATTGCCTACTCCGACATGCTATGCCTCACTTTCACCAACCGTGCAGCACGCGGAATGGTGGAGCGCATCACATGCAACATCCAGGATGAAGACGTTGCAGACGTGTTTGTGGGCAATGTTCATCGCTTCTGCTCGAAGTTTCTGTTTGCCAACGGACTCGTGGCAGCCGAGTCGAGTGTCATCGATGAGGACGATGCCGTGTCCATTCTTGCCCGGTACCTTGGAGAAGATGAGTATGCCGTACAAAGCAACTACGCACGCAGACGTCAGTACAGCGATGTATTTCATCTTGAGAGCCTGATGCACCAGATACGTCACGGGCATCCAAAGTCGTTGCGAATGCATGCCGACAGCATCACAAGTGATGACATCACTGCTTTACGGCGTATATGCGAGGTGACAGGCAAGCCGTTTGACGCCGCAGCCATGAACGACATCTACGAAAACTGTGACGCATACCGCGACCTAACACAGTCGGATACTGCCGACTATGGCGACCGGCAGATTATAGATAAATTGTTGCATAAGATGTCGCTTGCCCGCCAATACCAACTCTACAAGCGCAAGAACCGTCTTCTCGACTTCCATGACCTACTTCTCTTTACCTACGACGCTCTCACTGGTGATGCCGACCGCCAGCAATACAAGCGCTACACTTGGGTGCAGGTGGACGAGGTGCAGGACCTTAATCCTCTGCAGATGGCGTTGATAAAGTTGCTTACGGCACGTCCTTTCCATACAGTCATGTTTCTGGGTGACGAGCAACAAGCAATATTCTCGTTCATGGGCGCAAAGATTGATGCCCTCTCGGCATTGAAGGAACAGCCAACTTGCCAGCTTCATCATCTGTCTGTAAACCACCGCTCGCCAAAATATCTTCTTGACATATTCAACACCTACGCTGCCGAGGTGCTCAATATCGACCCGTCACTCCTACCCGATGTTGGAAAGGCAACACCTGAGCGGCTTATTGGCAACGAGCTAAAGATTCTGTGCTCAGAAACGTATGAGCAGGAGGTGCGCGACTGTGTGCAGTTTGCCGACATGCTTAGCCATAGTTTTCCTGATTCCACGACAGCTATCGTCGTTAACGCCAACCGCGACGCAGAGGATTTAAGCCGTGAGCTTACGCTCCGTGGCATAGGTCATTTCAAGGTGTCGGGCACCGACATCTTCTCACAGCCTGACATAAAACTGCTGCTTGCCCATATTGGTGTGCTAAACAATGAGTTCAGCTTCATGTCATGGGCACGGCTCATGAAGGGACTTCGCGTATACGAGAGCAATGCGGCGGCACGCAATTTTGTCCGTGCCTTGCTCGACCGTGCCATAATGCCGTCCGACTTGCTGATGTCTGGCGACACAACCTATCTTCAGAAGTTTGTCAGCCACTACGAAGATGACACCATAGTGGTGTTTGACACAGAAACCACAGGCCTCAACGTGTTTGAGGACGACATTCTTCAGATTGCGGCTGTAAAAATAAGGAAAGGAGAAGTGGTTCCAGGCTCGGAGTTTACCTTATACATTGAGACCGACCGTGAGATACCGGCAATGCTCGGCGACATCGTAAATCCTATAATAGAAGAACGCCGCCACCACGAGTTGCTAACTCATGGCGATGCTCTCAGGCAGTTCATGGCTTATGCCGACGGTTGTATCCTGCTCGGCCACAATGCCGACTACGACTACCATATCCTTGATTTCAACCTGCACCGCTACGCACCGGACATGAATTTGGCTGAGCATCATCCGCATTACCTCGACTCGCTGCGCCTTGTCCGTCTGCTCCATCCAGAACTTAAGGAGCATAAGTTGAAGTATCTTCTTGCTGTTCTTGGTCTTGAGGGCACCAACTCCCATCTCGCCGATGATGACGTCAACGCCACACGCAGCGTTGTTGTGCATTGCTACAATGCGGCGAGGACAAGAACTGACGAACAGACCCGCTTTCTTGGCGACAGCCGTGTGCGGCAGCGTGTGGAGACGCTGCGCCGCAATTATAAAGACATGTATGTGTCGGCTCTATCGCGGATGTACATTGTAAATGAAGAGCCACACGCGGTGAAAAAAGCATTTGATAATGTTGCCGGGAATGAGGTTCAAACACCCGAATTGGCTATAGAGATTAAACGTTTCTACGATTATTTGTTGTCGGAAGGCTTCATCTCTGAGATTGACGGATTGCGTTTTGTCATGTCTTATCTCTCTTGCGACATGATTGACACCAGCCGAGAGATGTCGCTCTATGAGCAGCTCTGCAACCACACAATGGAGATAAGCACCTTGAAGGAAGCCGACTTGTGTAGCAGCCGGAGTATCGACGAGCGCATATTTGTCACTACCATACATAAGGCAAAGGGTCTTGAGTTCGACAACGTAATAGTGTTTGATGCCGTCGACGGCAGGCTACCCAACTATTACAGTCAGGGTAACCAGCGCCTGATGGCTGAGGACGCACGTAAGTTCTACGTGGCGATTTCGCGTGCCAAGCTGCGCCTGTATGTGTCGCAGAGCCTGCAACGCGTCGACTATCACAATGTTCCGCACGACGTGCATCTAACACCGTTCATGCGTCCCGTTGCCAAGTTTTTCAAGGAGGAGCGATTTGTTACATGGAAAAATGATTAATTTTGCAACACATTATATCATACAACGCAAACGCGAGCTTAACCAGAAGATTGCTTGCCAGGGGCAACCTCTGTGGAAGCTGTTAGCCGAGGGATAGTTTAATCATGCAATATCTGCGGCGACGAGCCAGTATTTGTGTTGTAGTCAAGATGAGGGTGTGTCAAAACTGCTAACGGCTTTGACACACCCTCATTGCTTATCTGCATTTATTCCATATACAGTTTCAGTGTCGTGGTTTTGTCACCCACTTCCACATCCTTTATTTGAGTGATTCCCATACCGTTCAAGTATTTAACAGTATACAACTTGTTCTTTTCCACTTTGAAGGTGAGCACATCGTTCATGTCCTGCGTGGCGCCCGTGCTGCGTCCTCCGAAAAGCTGTTTGCCACCGCTAAACACGTCGAGGTTAGTGGCAACGCGGTCACCTGAGTCTTCGGCATGATCCTTGTCCCTGAACACCATCACCCTAAGGTCAACATGCTTGTCGTCAGAAGGAGTGGCAGACAGTTGCGCCCGGTACAGGCTGGTGTAGCGGTCGGTGACATTTTCGGCATGTACATAACGTATGTCCATGTCCCAAACCAGCGGGAAATAGATGCCCGTTGGTTTGAATGACGCGGCATAGATTGCCTTCCTCACGTCTTCCTTGATAGCCTTTCCTGCATCTGCCATGAACCATGACTTGTCCAAGTCCTCCGAAGGATAATACTCTGTGAAATGCCATTTGCCGTCAACCCACACCTCGCTCCAATTGTGGTTGCCGCGGTCGTCATACCAGTCGGGAGTTCCTGCCACACGCGAGGGTATACCTACGGCGCGGAACGCGTCGGTGAGCAGTATTGAAAGGCCCGAACATGAAGCCATGTGCTGGCGCATCGACTCATAAGGTGCCTGGTCGGCCTTCTCACGCTTTGTGTTGTAGTCTACCAGCACCTCGTCGCGTATGTTCTTGTTTACAGAGTCAATGGCCTCGCGCATTGTCTTGCAATTGGCCACATATTTCTTGAACCGCTCATAGAAGTCCTTTCGCCAACTCTCGCGCTCCTCATTCAAGTTAACATAAGCCACCACATCATTAAGGAAGATGTCGTTTGGCACCTCCTTTGCCCAAGCAAACTCGTTTCTTGCCTTGTAGGCATAAGCCACATGTTCCTTCAGAAAGTCGGCGCTTAGAGCCTTGGCATCCCTTTCAGGCATGTATGAAATCAGGAATGCCATGCCCTCCTTTTGGTCGGCAGGCGTGTCCCTCAACGCTTTCTTCAGCTCCTTGGCATTGCCGCCAGCCGTAGCCATGGTCTTGTCAAGCAACTCATGATACTCTTTCGGCACACCGACATACTTGTCTCCTGCATAGGCGGCTACAGACAAGCCCAAGGCGAAGAGAACGATTACACTTTTAAGTTTCATTTCTTTTTGTTTTTGAGCAATTAAAAATTTTTACTTCCTCACTTTCGTCGCCACAACAAAATAGCCAATCAGGCAACAGTAAGCCACGAGCGACGCTATCTCCGAAAGCGGGTTGGCAAGCCAAGCCTCCATCCACTCGTCGCTCACGAGATGCACGTCGCAGAATCGCAGCAATGCCGACACTACCCCCATCAGCGCGCCACCGGCAATAAAGCCGCTGGCAAGCAGGGTGCCCTTCTCGTTGCGCTCGCGGTTCACATCGGCATCCTTCGAGCGTGTTGACACATACCAGCTGACGATGCCGCCAACAAGCAGCGGTGTGTTCAGCTCCAAAGGGATGAACATGCCGAGCGCGAAGGCTATGGCCGGCACCTTGAGGAAAGTCAGCACGATGGCTATCACAGCACCTATGGCGTATAGTGCCCATGGCGCTCCGACACCGTTCATGAGCGGGTCAATCACGGCAGCCATGGCGTTGGCCTGCGGAGCCGCGAGTTGTCCGCTTGCGAAACCGTAGGTTTGGTTGAGGAGCATCATCACGCCACCAACAGTGGCCGCTGACACGAGAGTGCCGAGGAACTTCCACGACTCCTGCTTCTTAGGTGTCGTTCCGAGCCAGTAGCCAATCTTGAGGTCGGTGATGAAACCGCCTGCCATAGACAACGCCGTGCATACAACGCCGCCCATGATGAGCGCAGCCACCATGCCGCCCGTGCCCTTCAGTCCTACAGCCACGAGTACCACCGACGCGAGAATGAGTGTCATGAGCGTCATGCCCGACACCGGATTGCTGCCCACAATGGCGATGGCATTTGCCGCTACCGTTGTGAAGAGGAAGGCTATGACAGCCACGAGCACTATGCCGACAATGGCAAACAGCAGGTTGCCCTCCATCACACCGAACCAGAAGAAGAGGAATGTGGCAATGAGAGTGATGATGG
>CALBYK010000010.1 GCA_937889855.1 uncultured Prevotella sp. | reverse complement strand
TCACGGTGACGCAGCTGATGACCAACGTGAGAACTGAAAACAATTATATTGTACTCCATGAGCTTGACCCGAATGCCGAATATTTCTATTCCGTCACTGGCTGCAAGGACGACAACATCAAGTCGGCACCTACAGCATGGACTCACGCCCTGGGATGCCCTGCCCCCAAAGTGAATGCTGCCACTAACATCAGCGACAACTCTTACACAGCCAATTGGGACAAATCGCCTAAGGCAACCCAATATGAGGTGAAGAACTATAAGGCGACAGAAATAGCACAAAGCACTGCCGATTATCCTGTGCTTGTCGATAACTTCACCAATGCAAAGTCTGACGATGGTAACGTGAAAATTGCAACGGAGACTTCTTTCGACGCTTACAGTGACAATAAAGGATGGATTGCAGATGGCGATGCGTTGCTCTATGATGGAGCCATAGGTACCTTCTCTCTCGGAAATCTCTATTCTCCAGAACTTAGCCTCAACAACAATAACGGCAAATTCAAGGTTCACCTCAAACTGAGAGGATACAATGGTGCCAAGTTAGCGGTGCAGAGCACAAGCACATACGGCATTGTTGACTTGAAGTCAACAGGAACAGACGGCTTCACGGCACAGGCCGAAGCTACTCTTGCCTTTGAATACGGCATGGTTGGCGAGCGTCTGATGTTCTACGCCTGCGGAGCAAGCGCACAGGGCGTGGTGATTGAGAGTATTGAAGTGACGCAGGATGTAGAGGCAGGCGACTATGTGTATCAATTGGATGGCACTAATGTCACAGAGTCTAATAGCGTGTCGTGCGACTTCAACGATCTGACACCTGGCACCGGCTTCAACTATGCCTACACCGTTACAGCCAAAGGCGACTACTACGGAGAAAGCTACAGTTCTGCTCCTTCCAACTATCAGACGGTTGATCTGACAACCGCCATAAACGGCTTACAAACAGGCAATAACAAAATGACTCGCATTGTCGCCATTGACGGCTACAATATTGTCGTGGCTACTGCTGTGAACAAGAATATAAGGGTATACGATATAAGCGGAAAACTCTGCCTGACGGTCAATGCAGCCACAGACGAGACAACATTGACAGTGGGCAACCCCGGTGTTTATGTAGTGACCGACGGTACTGATGCTTATAAGGTAGCTGTGGAATAGCATCGGTTCAAGACAATATCATAAACTTCATTTTAGAGGCATAATCTGGATTTCTTCACCTGTCCGTAATAGAACAAATAGGTTCTAATACGGGCAGGTGTTTTTTCGATATATACAATCACTTCATATTAATATTTTGTCAATAAAATTCCATGAAAAATTCTCACAAACAGTATTATGGATAGAACTTATCCGACTCTCTATATCACAAACAATCTCATCGCCTTATCCTGGACTGTATTTGTAAAGTTGCGAAGTTTACGGATAGTCAAGGACAAGCGTCAGTAAACGCTCCATAAATGTAAACCAGCACCCACCCGCTCATTCCCTTTCGGGCTTTCTGCAAGATGGAGTACTAATTGCAAAAGTAATGATTTTTTTGTATATACAATTTTTTGACCGTTATTTTCTTTTATGCAAATATTAATATTGTATGAATTTGGCATTGCGCTAAATAATTCGTAACTTTGGGACTAAACAACAACGTCACCTAACGAGACAAGAAATATATGAATTATAAAGAAAAAGACTATGAGTTTGTCTATCGACAATACACTGGCATCATCACTAAAATGAGGGTTGGCAGAATAGGACGAACCGGGATAAAGAAAATAGCCAAGGCAGCATTGTTGCTGGCTGTAATTATAGGCATAGGAAACGGCATTTTCAAGAACAACAGGTTTGAATACGAGAAGCTTGACGAACTTAATAAGGCTGTGTTCAAAAAATATGAGAGCACAGCCCGACAAACAGAGCACACTCCTCTTTATTATCCTTTCTACCATCTGACATCCGATACCATTTGGCATTTAAGCTTTCTCTCCCATAACTCAACAAGAAAGCTATCAACTCCTTCCAGCGCATGGATATGCAACAACGTAGAATATGCCTACCTCGACCCAACCCTATGGAGCATGCTGCAACAGAGTGAATATCGTCGCAGACTTGCCGAATTTATCATCGAAGAAAAGATAAAGACAGCCACAGTTGGTAGTCGAAACCTGTTGCGTACGTTCCTCGCTTGGCTTGTCGCAATATAAATTATTCACACATAATTTATAAAGACCAAATGCCTACGAATATTGCGCACACTCAACGACGTGTCACCATTTACTAAATTGATAAATGCCGTTTTCCAAAAGAACGAGAATGGCATGTGGTATCATTCCTACAGTTATGACGACGATGATTATGAATACCGCGACAACCAGATATTGTTTTGGGCAGACAGCGAGAGATGCAGGTTTCG
>CALBYK010000009.1 GCA_937889855.1 uncultured Prevotella sp. | reverse complement strand
TTGTACAGCCAGTCCTCATAGGTGTTGATGAAGAACCGGTTGGTGTAAGTATAGTCGATGCTGCTGCACAAGGCTGTACCTTCGGCATCGGTCGGAGCGAACAATCCCTCCTGTGCTGTGCCAGGTCGCTGGAAAGCAGCCGTAGGCACATTGTTCTCCAATCCGACCGTCATCAGTCCGCGAAGCCAGTATTCATGGTGCAGGGTGTGGATGTTCTGCTTTGAGTCGTCAGCCTCTTCGTCTGAAGGCGAACCATAGAAGTGGGTAATCTCACCATTGAGCGAAGCCACAACCCTATCGGCAGTGAACGGCAGACATATGCCTTCCCATGCCCCCTTGCTGTCCTCGGCATAATACAGAGGTTTGCGCACATACCATGCCCGCTTGTCCACGCCGAAAGCTATTGGCACACAGAGGTCGTTGTTGCTGCAAGCATCGCCCTCGCTGTTCTCATCATCAGGAGTGCGCTCCACAAGATGGAAGAGAGGCGTAGAGAACCGGTCTGCACCATCGATGATGTGATGGCCTTTTATCCGTATCTCCATTGTCGACTCATCATATCCGAGTGTCTTGTCGACGGCATCATAAGCCTCATTAGCCTCAGCCTCATTGTTGCTTGCCGTATACACCAGCAAGTTTTGAGTGATGTCGGCATCGGCCTTAACGACAAAGTCGCTGAACGTTGTGGCATTGTCGTCAACCGGTGGATAGAAGATGGAGCCATTCAGTCCGGTAGCTGCGGCGAGGTCGCCATGACACGTGAAGTCGATAGCCGTAGTCGAAGGATTGTGAACGTAGGTGTTCATACTTCGGTTGTCGTGGCTGTATGCATTGTAGTGGAACGTGCCGAGCGCAGTGTCGCCATAGTAGCCGGCGGTGCGGAACACGCGGTTGGACATATAGCTGAGCTGGTGCGAGGCAATCTCGCTTGGCATGTCGGCGGGCGTAGACTGGAGCGACTGCCCCCAGAAGAGGAAGTCGTTCATCAGTTCGCCACCGGCATTGTTGGCATTAAAGAGAGGCTCGTAATGGGCGGACGTAGAAACGCCGTCGGCCGAAGAGTTACCTTCATCGTCAGATGCTTTTACGGCACGTGCCTTGTCTATTGCATGCGACTGGTCGTGACGTGTTGCCGCCTGCTCGTAGTTAGGGATGTCGGTATTCTTGCCAGTGCGCAGGTAGGTGATGCCGGTGTGGTTGCCCGTGATGGAGTCGGTGCGGCAGGCATACTGATAGTCGCCGTTGGCATAGTAGTCGTATACATATTTCAGTATTTCGGTGTCAGTCTTTGTCTGCGTGTCGGCATTTGCGGCATTGCCGTTAAGGGCGGCACGATGGCGCGCACGTAGATAATACTCGTTCAGGTCGTATGCCACACGACCCAGGCGGAAGTCCTCCTTGGTGTATCCGGTGTATGGCAGTCCGTCCCAACGGTATACAACAGGTGCAGAACTGCCGTCAGACTCCGTAGGGGCATATTCGAAGCAGCAATGGTAGTTGGCAATCTTCTTGTTTCCGTCTGTGTCCTTCACTGCCTCGTTGCCAGAAATTTTGCCCGACGACAGGCCGAGGTTATATATGTTGCCCGTCATCGCGTTGCTCTTGAACAGCGCATAGCCAGCCTTCACACCATTGATGATATGGCCATTGCCATGGAGAGTGCCGGCAAAGTTTTCTGCGTATGAATTGCCCTTGGCTGCACTTGCCATGGTAAGGTCGTTTTGCAGCACAAACTGGGCGTTGGCACCATAGCGTGGGGCATCCGAATTAGTGCCGATGGAGTCGACAAAGTTGACGAATGCCGTGAGGTCGCTTTGGTCGGCAAGATAGATGCGCGGTTCGGCAAACGAGTCATTCTCGTCGCTTGCCCGGCTTATAGCCTCAGCAAGATGAAGGTTGATTCTCGCATTGTGGGGATACATGCGGTGGAAGTTGTGCACCACAAACTGGTCGGCATCCTGCATGTTCACCTGGAAGATGTTGTCAAGTCCGGAGATGCTCACGCCGAGCTGTATGCCATACCCGTTCATATAATAATAAGCCGGAATGTCAAGATAGTCCTCCGTCTGGTTGTAGGAGCATCCGGCAAAAAGTCCCTTCCCCTCTTTGTCAGACTGGTCGAAGGAGTCATAGCCTTTGGCTGCATGGATATTGTCCTTCTTCCACGGCGTGGCATCGTCGAACTCCCATTTTCCTGTATCCGAGTCCTTATGACGCTTACCGATACGCCAATAGTAGCCGTTTACAGAGAAC
>CALBYK010000008.1 GCA_937889855.1 uncultured Prevotella sp. | reverse complement strand
GTATGAGGACTTTTTTGTGGTCAATGCATGAAGGCAGTTCTTCCTCGTAGTGTGTTACCATGACGAGCGTCTTGTTCTTGCGTTGACAGAAGGCTTCTATGACATGTTTCACAAGCCGGCGGTTAGACTCGTCAAGTCCGTGCAAAGGCTCGTCGAGAATGAGCAGTTCTGGATCTCTTACGAAAGCCCTGGCAAGCAGTACAAGACGCTGCTCTCCGCTCGAGAGTTGCAGAAAGCTATGCTCTGCAAGGTGCTCAATGCCAAACACTCTCATCCAGAACATGCACGTGTCATGGTTCTTCGGGTCGGGCTTGGCATACAAGCTTACAGCATTGCTGAATCCGCTTGACACGATGCGCTCAGCCGTTACATTGGAGCGGAAGGCGCGGTGCATCTCGGGAGACACATAACCTATATGCTTTTTGATGTCCCATATACTCTCGCCTGACCCACGTGTGCGGTCGAACAGCGTGATGTCGCAGGCATAGCTTTGTGGATTGTCTGCGCACACCAGGCTGAGCAGCGTAGACTTGCCGCTTCCGTTACGCCCGGTCAAAGCCCAGTGCTCGCCATTTAGTACTGTCCATGATAGGTCCTTGAGTATTACGCGTTCGCCGTATTGAATGCAAACGTTATGCATGTCGACAACTTTTGTTGCGTGATATTCAGTCGTTATGTATGGCAGGTCAATGATGCTCCTTGCCATTTTTTGCCAGTTGTTCTCTTCGCTGCATGCTGATGGCACGTATTCTTCCCTTGGAAGCTTTGCCCCTACAGTCATGTCTCTCACCTCAACGACATGAGTTATAAATTCGGGTATGTCTCTCGTCCGGTTTACAACGAGCATTATTTGTATGCCGTGTTCTGCTGAAAGTGTACTCAATAGATTGGTGAGTTGCTGGCGCGCTTCCTTGTCCAACCCTATATACGGATTGTCAATGATGAGCAGACGTGGCTGTGAGAAGATTGACGATGCGATGACCAACTTGCGCAACTCCCCGCTTGAGAGTAGTATCACGTATTTGTCGAGCATGGTGTCGAGTCCGAACAATTCATAGATGTGTTGTTGCAGCATTCTTCGTTCTTGCGTATCGTCACCAGCCGTTTTGTATGCATTCTCAAGGCGTGAGCCAACAGTGGCAGTTTCTGGGTCAATCTCTGTTTGGTTCCATCGTTGTTGTAGATAATATGTGCTGTCGTTGTCGCCGCCATATGTGTCCTTAAAGCACACATACTTAATGTTGTCCGACACATATTCCTTGTTGGAAGGAGCGAAGTCGTAATGTATGGCGTTGCCCAATAACGGATGCTTGCCCGTCAGGATGTCCACAAACATAGATTTTCCTCCTCCGTTAGGTCCAATGACAGCAACATTCTCACCGTCGTTAAGGGTGAAGTCAACGGGCTTCCGCATGCGCCATTCGGGCATGCGTGTCACACCATTCTCAATACTTATTGTCTTTTGCATAGTCTATCCTGATTTTTGTTGATGAAGTCCTTCCAGCCACTATAGTGTGTGTCGGTGACCGGGCGTCCTTGTTGCATGAAATGGCAGTAGGCCACCCCCAGCGCGTCAGTGGCATCCATGAATTTTGGCATCTCCTTCGTGTCGAGCCTCAGGAGCCGTTGCAGCATTGCCGCCACTTGCTCCTTTGACGCTGACCCCTGCCCTGTTATAGCCATCTTGATTTTCATCGGAGCGTATTCGTGCACCGGCACGCTATGCCCCACAGCCGCTGCTATAGCGACGCCCTGCGACCGCCCGAGCTTCAGCATTGACTGCACGTTCTTGCCGAAGAAAGGTGCCTCGATGGCCATCTCGTCTGGCAGGTACTGGTCTATTATCTCGGTAATGCGGCTGTGTATCTTGCCAAGTCGCAGATAAGGGTCGGAGTCCTTGCGCATGTCTATAACTCCCATTGTCAGCATCTCCGCCTTGTTTCCAGTTACGCGCAGCAAGCCGTAGCCCATGAGGTTTGTGCCAGGGTCTATGCCGAGTATTATCTTTTCTGTTCTCAATTTCTTCTATCTGTCCAAATAAGGGTTGTGTGCCAGCTCATATCCCATAGTTGTCTTCTTTCCGTGCCCAGGAAGGAGCGTGATGTCGTCAGGGAACTGAACAAACATGCGCAGGCTTTGTATAATCATGAGCATGCTTCCGCCATCAAAGTCGGTGCGCCCTATAGAGCCTCGGAAGAGCGTGTCGCCTGTGAAGGCTACTTTTTCGTCCTTTATGTAGAAAATAACCGACCCC
>CALBYK010000007.1 GCA_937889855.1 uncultured Prevotella sp. | reverse complement strand
AGCTGAAGTGGCATCCATGGACATACGGCAACTCGCCGAATGGCTAAATGAGGCTAACGACCATCTTGACAACAAGCAGCAGGCAATTGCCTCCGAAATACTTAAGGAGATACGCACACGCATAAATTTCCTGCTTGACGTCGGACTCGACTACCTATCGCTCAACCGCCAGTCGGCAACCTTGTCCGGAGGCGAGAGCCAGCGCATACGACTTGCCACACAGATAGGCTCACAACTCGTCAACGTGCTCTACATCCTTGACGAGCCAAGCATAGGCCTGCACCAGCGCGACAACGAACGGCTCATCAACTCACTCAAGGAGCTGCGCGACATGGGCAACACGGTTGTCGTGGTGGAGCACGACAAAGACATGATGTTAGCCGCCGACTGGATTGTTGACATCGGACCACGTGCCGGAGCCTACGGAGGAGAGGTCGTGTTTCAGGGCACTCCAGAGGAAATGCTCAAGCAACACACTATCACCGCCGATTATCTCAACGGCGTAAGAAGCATAGAGATACCCAAGACAAGGCGCAAGGGCAACGGCAAGATGCTTACCATTCACGGCGCAAGAGGAAACAATCTGAAGAACATTGACGTGAGTTTCCCACTTGGCGAGCTGATTGTAGTGACTGGCGTGAGCGGATCGGGAAAGTCAACACTCGTTAACGAGACGCTCCAGCCCATCCTGTCACAGCATTTCTACCGCTCATTGAAAAAGCCTATGCCATACGACTGTGTAGAGGGCATTGAATATATAGACAAGGTGGTGAACGTGGACCAGTCGCCACTGGGACGCACGCCGCGCTCCAATCCTGCTACATACACGGGCGTGTTTGCCGACATAAGGTCGCTTTTCGTTGCTCTGCCAGAGGCCAGAATACGCGGATATAAACCGGGACGATTCTCGTTCAACGTCAAGGGCGGACGATGCGAAGCTTGTAAGGGCAATGGCTACAAGACGCTTGAGATGAACTTCCTGCCCGACGTTATGGTGCCGTGCGAAGTGTGCCATGGCAAGCGTTATAACCGGGAGACTCTTGAGGTGAGATACAAAGGCAAGAACATTGCCGATGTTCTGAACATGACCATAAACCAGGCTGTCGAATTCTTCGAGAATGTGCCGGCAATACTCCAGAAAATCAAGACACTTCAGGATGTCGGACTCGGATATATAAAACTCGGGCAGCCGTCAACGACATTGTCGGGAGGCGAGAGCCAACGCGTCAAACTTGCAACCGAGCTAAGCAAGCGCGACACCGGAAAGACACTCTACATTCTTGACGAGCCCACTACAGGACTGCACTTCGAGGACATAAACATATTGATGAGTGTGCTTCAGAAACTTGTCGACCGTGGCAACACCGTTGTCATAATAGAACACAACCTCGACGTGATAAAGCTTGCCGACCACATCATCGACATCGGCCCGGAGGGTGGACGTGGAGGAGGACGCGTTCTCGCAACTGGCACTCCTGAAGAAGTGGCTGAGTCGGAAGAGGGTTTCACGCCACGCTTCCTGAAAGAAGAACTGTACGGAAAGGATTATAATAACTCAAAGCAATGAAAATACAACTCAACAACCTAAAAAAATGCTTCGGTGAAAAGACTGCTGTCGACATTCCCGACTTCACCATCAACAATGGCGAGATAATTGGCCTCGTAGGAAACAACGGCGCCGGCAAGACAACGCTGTTCAGACTAATGCTCGACTTGCTGAAAGCCGACGAGGGCAACGTCGTGATGTACCCTGACAAGACACACGCCACGATGGACACGCCTGACGAGATAGACCCTGCCGTCAGCGAAGAATGGAAGCTGCTTACTGGCGCCTACATCGACAGTTCTTTCCTTATCGACTTTCTCACGGCTGAGGAATACTTTGAGTTTATTGGCAAGGTGTCGGGAATGACAAAGGAGGAAACCTTTGAACGACTTAAATACTTCGAGCAGTTTATGAACGGTGAGGTGCTAAACCAGAAAAAATACATACGCTCGTTCTCTGCCGGCAACAAGCAGAAAGTTGGCATCATCGCGGCTTTACTGAGCAATCCGCAACTCGTCATACTTGACGAGCCATTCAACTTTCTCGACCCGAGCAGCCAGAACAACCTCAAGCGGCTCATTGCAAAGTTCAATAATGAGACTGGCGCCACAGTAATCGTCTCGAGCCATAATCTCCAGCACACCGTCAACATTTCAACACGCGTGGCATTGCTCGAGAATGGTGTCATCATTAAAAACCTTGACAAC
>CALBYK010000006.1 GCA_937889855.1 uncultured Prevotella sp. | reverse complement strand
CCTTCTTTTACTTAGGGTCTTCAAGGTCTAACGACTTTGGAGACCTTTTTTTGTGAGTTATCGTAGTGATGGATATATGACTTATTTATGAGTACTACATTCAATGTATCACTATATGTATCACTATTGTAATTCATTGAATTTATGTCGCTTATCTGTCCAAACCCTCCTTTTAGTGATGGAATGATGGATAAAATCACAAAATTAAATTTTTTGGCTCATCCGATATTTAGAGTGATGCCGTGACAAATAACTGGCCACCCTGAGCTGTTGGATTTCCACATCATTTTATCACTCCATATTCCGGATGAACCAATTTTTTGTACGAGATATAAGTTTATAATAGGTAGTTTTTTCCTATGTGAACTATTATGAACTTGTAGCAGTCTATTTCTTTTTGTAATTTTGCAAAAGAGAAACTCAGATGAGATGTTGAACCTAAAACTCATAATTATGAAAAACCTTCTTTTTCTGGCAGCCTTTTGCAGTGTTTTGTTTTCTTGTTCGTCAGGTGGTAGCACAGACCCTGATGTACCCAATCCCCCTCAACCCGACAAACCGTCAGTAGAGAAACAGCCGATAAACATCAGCACGACAATTACGCGTGCGACAGAGACGACTTTCGAGAATGGCGATCAGGTGGGTCTGTTCGTTGTCAACCGTAATGCCGACGGCACGGCAGATGTGCTGAAACCGTCGGGCAACTATGTAGACAATATGCTCTACACCTACAATTCGACATGGACTCCGGCAACACCAGTCTATTGGAAAGACGAGACCACTAAAGCCGATTTTTATCTGTATTATCCTTATCGCAACACGATAACAAGCATAAGCGCAATGCCGTTTGACATAAACGCCAACCAGAGTGATGTCGCTGCATACAAGGCTGCCGACCTGCTCATTGGCTCTACGCAGAATGTCGCGCCGACAACATCGGCTGTAAACATTGTGGCGAAGCATGTGATGAGTCAGGTGGAGATAGTGCTGAAGGCGGGTGCCGGTTTTACTGATGCCTCGCTTGCAGCCTCAAAGGTGGCAGTGGGCATTAATGGCTTGAAGACATCTGCCACGGTTGACCTTGCGTCGTCTGTGGTGACAGCCACGGGCAGTGCTGCAACAGTAATGCCCTACAAGGACGGTACTGTCTATCGCGCCATAGTCGTGCCGCAGGAAGTGGCTCAGACAAACTTGATAACCGTCAATGTGGACGGCAGGGACTTCAACTTGCCTAAGGCATTTACGTTCTTGAGTGGCAAGCGCCATACGTTCACCGTAACGCTCGACAAGACAAGCAGCGGTGTGAACGTCACCATCGGAGCGTGGGAAGATGATGGCATCGACAACGGCGGCACAGCCAACTAATAAACCTAAAAACAATAGTATTGTATGATTAACGATCACAAAAACACAATTATATATATGGCTGCTATGGTCTTCGGCCTGTTGCTTGGTGCCTGTTCCGACGACCTTTTCGAAGGCAACGGCGCACAGCACAGCGAAGATCGTATACAGCTTTCCGGCGACATCGACCAACTGGCGGTGACGCGCGTGAACGACAACGGCTTCTGCGACGGCGACGTGATGGGTGTGTACATCGTCGATTACGACGGCGGCACTCCTGGCACGCTGCGCGTCAGCGGCAACCGTGGCGACAATGTGCGCCAAACATTCGACGAGCCTAACAATAAGTGGAACTCAGCCTACGATCTTTATTGGAAAGACAAGCACACGCACATTGATGTGTATGGCTATTATCCATATGCCAACCCCGAAAGCATCGACGACTATCAGTTTGAGGTGCAGCGCGACCAGAGCAAACCTTCGGAGAATGGCGAGATGGGCGGCTACGAGGCGAGCGACTTCCTGTGGGGCAAGGTGGCCGACGTGGCTCCGACGACAAGCGTGATTCGTCTGCCGATGAAGCACCGCATGTCCAATGCCTGCGTCACGCTGATACAGGGTAGCGGCTTTGCCGATGGCGAATGGGCAAGCACCGAGAAGATTGTGCTCACCGCCAACGTGGCACGCAAGGCGAGCATCAACATGGCGGATGGCACTGTGAAGACCGCTGGGAGCGTGGAGAACACTATGACCATACCATCGCGCACGGGCGACGAGTGGCGCACCATCGTTGTGCCGCAGACCGTACAGGCCGGAACGACGCTCTTCAGCATAACCATTGGCGGCGTGCCTTATAAGTTCACAAAGAACGAGAACCTTGAGTATGTGGCAGGCAAGATGATGAAGTTCGGTATCAAGGTGGACAAGAAGGCCGGAAGCGGACAGTACCAGCTCACGCTCGTCAGCGAGAGCATCACTCCGTGGGAGAACGACCTTGTGAGCCACGACGCTACGGCTAAGGAATATGTGGTGATAAACTCGACGGCAGGGCATCTGAAGGAGGCCATTGCTGCGGCCAACAAGGACTATACAAAGGTTAAGAATCTGAAGATTACCGGGGAGATTAATGCACAGGATTTCTATTTCATGAGAGATGAGATGGAAGAACTTTCTGCGTTGAACTTGAAGGAAGTCGTTATCCGTGGAGGAGAGCAAAGTATATATAGTGACAACAATGGTTCTTTGCAATATAACGATTATGAAATACCGTCGGAGGCATTGAAAGGCAAAAAATCCCTTACTCTATTGGTATTGCCTGACAAACTGAAGAAGATAAATATTGCGGCTTTTGCCGATGACCAGAACATTACGGGCTCTCTTATTATACCTGAGGGCGTTGAAGAGATAGAAGTCGGTGCTTTCTATGATTGCCGTTCGATGAATGGCGAATTGTCATTGCCAAGCACCCTGAAATATTTGGGCAGAGGTCAGGAGAGATGGTGGTTTGGAGGCGTTTTCACATATTGTGGATTCAACTGCGAACTTATTCTGCCAAACAATCTTGAATGTATTGCCAGCCCGAACACTTTCACTGGTTGTGAGGGCTTGTATGGAGAACTGAGACTGCCAGAAAGACTTACAGAGTTAAGTGATGGAGCATTTGCTGATTGCAAGAACCTTACGGGAAGCATTGCCATTCCACAAGGAGTGCATAAAATACCTAATTCGTTGTTTGAGAACTGCAACAGCTTAAACGGAACCCTGACTCTTCACGATGGAATAACAAGTATAGGAGAACGTGCGTTTAGTTGCACATCGTTTAAAGGAGAGTTGAAGTTGCCAAAAAATCTGACGGTCATTTCGAAAAACGCATTTGATTACTGTGATTTTTCCGGTGAACTGGTAATTCCAAAATCAATTCGTTCAATCGGTGATGCTGCATTTAGAAACAACTGGCGGCTTATGGGGACAATAGAATTTCCTGAAGGACTGCAGTCTATAGGTCAGGAAGCTTTCATAAATTGTAGAATGCTTGAAGGAATTGTCTTTCCAGAATCTTTGGAGGCAATACGCAACAATGCTTTTAACGGATGCTATGGCATAGGTAGTATTGTGTGTAAAAGTGAAATGCCCGCCCATCTGTTCAACAGTGTTTTTGACGGCGTAGCCAAGGATAACTTCACCCTCGAAGTGCCGGAGTCGGCTGTAAGCCAATACCAGGCGGCTGCCGGTTGGAGCGATTTCAAGCGCATTGCCGCCCATCACGAGCTTGTGTGCCGTCCTTCTGTGGCTTGCGCCCTTGCAACACAGCACAAGCAGACCTTGGTGATAAACTCGGAGGGCGAGTGGGAAGTTGCGAGCAAGCCCGACTGGTGTGAGGTGTCGCCGTCGAGCGGTAACAAGAAGACGGAGGTCACGCTCACTATCAACGCCATGGCCAAGAACGGCTCCAGCCGTGAGGGCAAGGTGGTGTTCCGCCTGAAAGGCAAGGACTACACCCATGAGTGCAGCGTCAGCCAGTACGGCTACGAGTACGGCGAGGACCAGTGGCTCACACTGCAGAAAGCCACGAAGGGCAACCGTGGCGGAATAAACATCGTGCTGTTAGGTGACGGCTTTAATGCCAAGGACATTGCCGGCAATGACTATCTGAACAAGATAAAGCAGCAAGTGGAATACTTCTTCGGCATTGAGCCGTACAAGACCTACCGCAGCTACTTCAATGTGTACACAGCCTTCCCTCTCTCCACCGAGAGCGGCGTGGGCACCGTGAACACCATACGCTACAACCGCTTCAACACAACGTTCACGGGTGGCGTGGGCCTGAAGGCCGACTACGACGAGATATTCGACTATGTGCTCAACGCTCCTACCGTGACGAAGGACAACCTCAACCAGACGCTCATCATCATGGTGCCCAACTCCACCGACTACGGCGGCATCTGCCAGATGTGGGAGAGCGGTGCTGCCATTGCCTTCTGTCCGTTGAGCACCTACGGCTATCCGCTCGACTCGCGAGGCGTGATTCAGCATGAGGCCGGCGGCCACGGTTTCGGCAAGCTCGCCGACGAGTATATCTACCACAATGCCTTCATTGATGCTTGCGGCTGCACTTGCTGCGGCCATGTTGACGCCATAAACTGGGCAAAGGGTCTCGGATGGTACGACAATATCTCCCTCACAGGCAAGATGCACAGTGTGGGATGGAGCCACCTCATCTTCGACAAGCGTTACAGCGACATCGTCGACATCTATGAGGGCGGCTTCATGCACAGCCGTGGCGTGTTCCGCTCGGAGCAGAACTCGTGCATGAACAACGACATTCCCTATTATAGCACCATAAGCCGCGAGAGCATCGTGAAGCGCATCAAGCGGTATGCCGGCGAGACCTACTCGTTTGAGGAGTTCGTGAAGAACGACAAGCGCGATGCCGGCACCGTGACCCGCAGCATAGCTTCGGGCGACAGACGCAACGCGCACACCTACCAGCACGCGCCCGTGATTCACAGGAGCAATCCGCTGAAGATGGCCAAGGTGAGAAAACATCGTAGATAGGAATGTGAGTGTAAATAAAATTGTGTAATTTTGCATATACATATATGAGGAAACATATAATAAGAAATATCAGTATGGCTTTGGCAGTGCTCGGTATTGTGGCATGTAGCGCCGACAGCGAAAAGCAATACGAGGATGCAAGGCACACGCCGATGACTTTCACGGTGAACCATCCGGCACACACACGCGCCACGGCAACCGACTTCGAGGCAGGCGACCGCATCGGACTCTATGTGGCGACGTCGGACGCGCCGCTTGAGATAGGAGGCAATCTGGTGAATAACGAGGCTCTGACATATAACGGCAACAGTTGGGCGGCACAGCGCACGCTTTACTGGGACGACGGCACCTACAATGCCTACGCCTACTATCCCTACATGCAGACCGTCGCCAGCATTGAGGACCAGCCGTTCAGCGTGAGCCTGGACCAGACCACGCCAAAGACGGCCACGGCTCTCGGAGGCTACGAGGCCAGCGACCTGCTCTTCGCTACGGCGAAGGGCATAAAAGCATCGGCATCGCCTGTGAGCCTCACGTTCAGGCACATAATGAGCAAGCTGAAGATACGGCTCGTGAGGGGTGAGGACTTTGAGGGTGAGATGCCGGCAACAGCCGACGTCTACATCCACAACACGGTACCCACCGCCACCATAGACCTTCAGGCAGGAGTGGCCACACGCTATGTGAAAGGCACGCGCCACACCATACAGGCCCACCAGGAAGGCACCTACTCCTACTCTGCCATCATCGTGCCGCAGCGCATTGACAACCGCCAGCCGCTAATCGAGGTGGTGATGAAGGGCGTGAGCTACATGTTCGAGAGCAAGTTCGTGTTCAAGCCCGGCGTGGAACATCTTGTAAATATTATCATTACAGACAATCCCGACAAGGCTAAGATTGACATCGGAGGCGAGATACAGAACTGGGAGTAACTCATTTTGATGAAGAAAATAACTTATATATTGTCAGCCATTGTGCTGATACTCTCCATTTGGGCAGTGGCTTTATGGCTGCTGCCCTTTGGAGGTTATAAGGACATAGCCTCCGAGACGCGCTACGGCGTGAGCGAGGGTATGCAGCTTGTGGAACAGACGATGGAAAATGGCGGCAGGCAATATGTCGTTGAGGATGCCAATGGCAACATACTCTTCAGAATGCCACTGCGCGGATGCCTTATTGACACGCGGTTTCGTGGCGGCAGGTTGCGTTTCCGCGAGATAGCCACAGGGCGCGAGGGGTATGTTGACAGTCAGGGAATGGTGGAGTTCATGGCGACGGTGGGGAGCAATATGAGGCATGATGAAATAGCCGGAATAACTGGGAGAGGGGACGTCTCGTCCCCGACCACGGGCGTACAGTCGCAGAGTACGGTTGTCGGTAATGCTTCCTCTCCTGCTAATGTCGGGGGCGGGGACGCCCCCTCTCCCAGTAAGGGCGGGGCGAGAATACCGCAAGCCGACATCAGGAAGATGGCGCAAGGCAGTCCTTTTTATAGCGAGGCAAAGAAGATTTTGCAAGGACGGCTCACCGAGACCGATGCCGCGCGCCGCCGGCAGATACTCAACTATTGCGAGCATCTGCGCACGGCCTACACAACGAAGGACATCGACTTCCTGCGTCAGGTGTTCAGCGACGATGCGCTGATAATCGTGGGCAATGTGGTGAAGGTGGCGAAAGAGTCGGGCAGGGTGTCGGCTGACAGTCGAGTTTGCTATGCGCTCCACACAAAGCGCGATTACCTTGCAAGACTATCCAAGGTGTTCGCGCTGAACCGTCAGATTGAAGTAAGGTTCTCCGACTTCCATATCATGCGCCATCCCACTAAGGACGGCATCTACGGGGTGTCGTTGCGCCAACGCTACAGCAGCGACCGCTATTCAGACGACGGTTATCTGTTTCTGCTTTGGGACTTCAGCAACCCATCAATGCCGCTTATTCATGTGCGCACATGGCAGCCGTCGGCAACGGTTGAGGGCAGCGACGGGGTGGTGGATATATCCGACTTCAATCTGGAGTGACATTTCCAGAATAAAGGTCTTAGTCGTGGCGGAGGTCTCCGGCCTCCGCTGCATCCTTCGGGCACAAGAATGGGATTCGCAGAATATTAGTGTTGTATGCTTGCAGCGGAGGCCGGAGACCTCCGCCACGATAAATGGTTTTCCGTCACGGATAAATAATGATGAAAAATAGCAGTAATTTGAAAATAAATGGTTTGTCTACAATATGCAAAGTTGTCATTTTGGTGATAGCTCTCTTGTGCCAGTCCTTCCATGCTGTAAAGACATCGGCGCAGAAAATAGTGCCAGTGTCGGCAGACAGCACCTTCTCGGTGGAGAGTTTCCGTCAGTTGCCCACTGATGTCAGTGCATTCATCGACGCAGTGCGCGACCTTAATGGTGAGGCGTGCGCCCTCGTCAAGGTCGTGGCTCCGCCAGACTTCGCTTTCTCCTCGCCGCTCGGCATCGTGAAGCGCAGCGACGAGGTGGGCGAGATATGGCTCTATCTGCCCAAAGGCACAAAGACGCTCACGCTGAAACATCCGAAGTGGGGAGTGCTGCGTGATTATCCGCTTGGCATGAAGCTCGAAAGCCGCATGACCTATGAGATGCGGCTAAGAGTGCCGCAGACGTCAGTCGTGGAGATGCACGACACCGTGATATATACAAAGACAGTGGTGGACACCGTCACGGTGGCTCCAGCAAAGCGCGTTGTGCAGCTCCACGCCTATACTCTGCTTAGCGCATCGATGCACACCGACGGCCCATCGTGGGGCATTATGCTCGCCCTCATGCGCAGGCATGGCTGCTATATACATGCGAGCACAAACCTGCATTCATCGCCCACAACAACCGGTTCTTGCGACCGCAGTGGCTACATGACAGGAGATGGCGGCCATAAGCCGTACTATACCGGTTGCACACAAACGGCGGAGTATGCCTTGACCGCCGGGCTTATACACCGTTTGAGCTGCCATCTGAACATCTTTGAGGGTATAGGCTACGCCAATCAAACCACCTCATGGCAGCTTGCTGAAAGCGAGGGCGGAGGTTGGTTGCGCAACGACGGACTGACACACAAGGGCGTGGCGGCTGAATTGGGAATCTTGGTGCAGATAGGAAAAATCGGCATAAGCGCGTCGACACTGACCATTGCTGGAAAACAGTGGCAAGGATGCATAGGCGTGGGAGTGTGTCTTGGAAAGTCGGGAGTAGTGAAGCGTAAGCAAAAGAGCAACCATTACTCACATTAACAAAGTGAATGTATGATAAGTAATTGTATATATAAAGTGTGTGCCGCAACAATGACACTCTGTGGAATGTACTGTTTGTTGTCGTGCAGTAGCGACAAGCCCGACAACCTTGAGCCAAGGTTGCAAACCCTCCCGGCTACTGGCATAAGCCGCACAGAAGCCACACTCGAGGGCAAGTGTTACGTGGCAGACGGGACGGAGATGCCACAATTGTGGTTCAGCTACGGCACTGACGAGAGTATGGCGCAGAAATCAAAGCTGCTTGATGCCACTGACGGCAATGTACAGTTGGTGTTGATGGGACTGACGGCAGGCACCACTTA
Organism: uncultured Prevotella sp.; assembly: GCA_937889855.1. Lineage (GTDB taxonomy): Bacteria > Bacteroidota > Bacteroidia > Bacteroidales > Bacteroidaceae > Prevotella. The sequence goes on along the minus strand of CALBYK010000006.1, from coordinate 943 downwards.
TTATTATAGGTTGCAAGGTGGCAACGGCACGGCAGTCTTGTCGGGGGAGACACTTAGCTTAGCCACAATGCCTAACGATAAGCCGACGGTGGGCAGTGTGGAAGTGTTGAGCAGCAGCCCGATGAGCATTATCGTTGGCTATAGCATAGCCAGTGACGGTGGTGATCCTTTGACCGAAAGCGGCTGCTATCTGTCGCGTCAGGACGGTGGTGATATGGGCGACGGCTCAGGCAAGCAAAGAAGGATTGTGCAGACCGACAGCTATGTTGATGCCTACGGCAGGCTGCACTTGCGTATAGACGGTTTGCAGCAGAACATAGCATACACGATAAAGCCGTTTGCGGCTAACGTAAACGGCGAAAGCACGGGCGAGGCAGTGATGTTCGCCACATCATCGGCTACGGTGGTTGACGAGGCCGGGCAGTTGGCACTGCTTGTGGGCGACAGCAAATACAGCTATTCGGACATATCGCTTGCCGGACCTCTCAACGGCGATGATCTGCGCACCCTGCGCGACATGGCCGGACGTGACGACGAGGACAACGCAACCCAAGGACAGCTTGCCGATATCGACATGTCGGGTGTGCGGATTGTGTCGGGCGGAGGCGTGTATGCCGCGTCGCGCTATTCTGCAGATGGAGTAGTGGGGACAGGACTGTTTGCTTCATGCTCGAACTTGCGGCATATAGTGCTGCCACAGGAAGCTGTTAGCCTTGAGAAGGATGCTTTAAAGGACTGCACGTCGCTGCATTCCATCGACGTGTCGGCATCGATGAGTGCTGTTGTGCCGTCGGCAGGATGCACGTCGCTTGAGGATATCAGAGTGTCGGCAGGCAACACCCATTATTGCAGTAGCGACGGGGTGCTGATGAGTGGCGACGGCAGGAGCATATTGTGGTTTCCTGTGGGTAAGAGTGGCGACTACACGCTGCCAGCCACAGTG
>CALBYK010000005.1 GCA_937889855.1 uncultured Prevotella sp. | reverse complement strand
TTGATTTGTGACATACTATATATTTTTTAGTTTCTTAATTTGGTGCAAATATAACAACAATAAATTTATATTGAAAAATATTTAATATTTATTGTACAAATTTGCACCAAATGTACCATATTCTTAGTTGTTTTGGGACAATATTGTAACTATACGTAACTTTTATATGCTCAGTTCGTCAAGCACCTTGATGAGTTTACGGTCAAACGGCTTGTCGCTTCTGATCGCCTCGCTCAGGGGAACGTATACAATCTCGTTATTTCTAACACCGATCATAACATTGCGCTGTCCCTGCTGAATTGCCTCAATGGCTCCTACACCTGTACGTGAGGCAAGGATACGGTCATGTGCACTTGGGCGTCCGCCACGCTGGAGGTGGCCAAGAATTGACACACGCACATCATACTGGGGGAATTCCTTGCGCACACGCTCAGCATAGTACATCGCACCACACTTAGGGCTTTCCGACACAATGACGATACAACTCTTCTTCGACTTGCGGATGCCTCGTTCCATGAATCGTGCCAACTGATCCACATCAGTAGAATCCTCTGGAATGATGGCTGCCTCTGCACCGCTTGCTATAGCTGAGTTCTGCGCGAGGAAACCGGCGTCACGTCCCATCACCTCAACGAAGAAAATACGCTCATGGCTTTGCGCGGTGTCGCGGATACGGTCAACACATTCCACGATTGTGTTCATTGTTGTGTCATAGCCAATGGTTGAGTCGGTGCCATAGAGATCGTTGTCAATAGTACCTGGCAAACCAATGCAACAAATGTCATACTTCTTTGCAAATTCCATTGCGCCCGTAAGCGATCCGTTTCCGCCAATAACCACAAGTGCGTCAATGCCGTGTTCCTGAATCTGCTTGAAGGCTTTCTCCTTGCCCTCTTCTGTCATGAACTCTTTTGAGCGGGCAGTCTTAAGGATAGTACCGCCGGACATAATAATGCCACTGACATTCTCTGTTGTAAAATCCTCAATTTCGCCATTAATGAGTCCGTCATATCCACGATAGATACCCTTAATGTTGAACCCGTTACAAATTCCAGCACGCGTTACCGCACGTATAGCGGCATTCATGCCTGGAGCGTCACCGCCTGAAGTCAACACTCCAATTGTTTGTATTTTTGCCATAATAGAATGATTATTTAGATGTTTTCTGTATCTTTCAGATTTTTATCATATAGCCACTGTCACGACATGGAACTTATTGCGACCAGCCCAATTAGAGAGCCGGCTAAAGCCTTCCATCCTATCGACCTGAAATACCATCCCAAGCGTATGCGCTCCATTTTCATCAACGCCAAACCGCTCATTGAGCCTATGCAAAGGATGTTACCGCCAACGCTTGCAGCAAAAGCCACTATTTTCCAATAAGCCCCGTTCTGCACATATTGAGACAATTCAGTTGCACCTACAGCGACCGGCGGCACATCATGAAGGGAAATCATTGTCATGGATGTGGCAAAATTGTCCAAGACAGAACTTACTGTCTGTGTGAGCAATCCAACGACAAACAAGTTGTCCATATAAGACGCAAGGAATGAATATACAACAGAGGCAATACCTGTTTCCTTCACTACTCCAACTGCCAGCATAACGCCAAGGACAAAAAGAATCATCTGAATGACGCCATATTGAAGTACTCTCGGCACGCGACGTTGTATCATCTGGTCGGCATTCATCAACTTGCGGTTAACAACCTCATTCACTATCCAAAGAACACCCAACACACACAAGGCCCCAAGGAAAGGACTCAACTTTGTTATATTATGAAATGTCGGTATAAACCACAATCCGCCGATACCCACAAAAAGCATCAACATTCGCTGCCACACATTAAGACGCGTGTCATCGCCACGGTAAGGCAACGTAACCCATTCATTTTCTATATGTGAGGGAAGCATGCGTCCTATCCACCACACCGGCAAAAACCATGACAACAGACAAGGTATTGCCAACGAAGCAGAGAAATTAGTTGCCGTGACTGCACCCATGTTCCAAAGAAGCAGTCCAGTAGGTGCGCCAATGACCGTTAGCGCTCCGCCACAATTGGCAGAGACAACAATGGCACAGCCATATATCATACGCTGCCGTTGCCTGCTCACTATGCCGTGCATGATGGTAAGCATCATGACTGTTGTTGTGAGGTTGTCAAGGTTTGCCGATATAATGAACGTGACAACAGAGAGTGCCCACAACATTTTCTTGCTGCTGCGCGTACGCAACAGTTGCGATATGAAATCAAAACAGCCGTTATTCTGCAATATCTCAACTATAGTCATTGTAGCAAGTAGGAAAAGGGATATCTCGGAAGCCTTGCCAACGTATTTAAGGAAAATGTTTTGAGCGATATATTGCTTTACAAGACTTGATGACGAGCCCGCCCCGTCAAGAAACATAACATAATCCTTGGCATGCTGGCTCATCACGAAATCTGTACCGTAACATATATAGAGTATCCATCCAACTGTGCCTACAAAGATGGCAACAGCAGCTTTGTTCACATTGGTATATCTCTCTGTA
>CALBYK010000004.1 GCA_937889855.1 uncultured Prevotella sp. | reverse complement strand
TGCGTGACGCCAATCGCAAGGAAGTGGCCCAAAAGACGGTCACTACAGATGAGTATGGCATGGCTTCTGCCGACTTCGTATTGCCGCAAGGCGGACTCACAGGCTTATATACGCTGAGGAGCGACCTCGGCAACAATATATACACCAACTTCTCAGTTGAGGAGTATAAGCGTCCTACGTTTAAGGTTGAGTTTGACAAATACACAGGCAAGTATGCCATCGGTGACACTGTCCGCCTGAAGGCGACAGCCAAGGCTTTTACAGGCGTGCCTGTACAGGGCGCAAAGGTGGCTGTACAGGTTGTGCGCCGTCCTGCAATGTTCTGGCGGTGCTCTGGAATGGACCCCAAGCATGAAACAGTGCTCAGCGATACCGTACTGACGGCTGCTGACGGAACGTTTGCCGTCAATGTGCCGATGGTGATGCCCGATACATACGATGAGCATCCGAGCCGGTACTACACGTTTGACGTTTCAGCCGATGCTACCGACGTGACGGGCGAGACGCGTCATGGCGAGACTTCGCTCCCGTTGAGTGACCACCCAACCATACTGACGTGTGACGTGCCTGACAAGTCGCTGCGAGACAGTCTGCGTACTGTCACGTTCTCTTACCGCAACAACGCTGGAGAGCCTGTTGACGGTGAGGTGGTATATTATATAGACGGCAACCGCTATACATGCAAGGCGAATGTTCCGTCAAAGGTCAATGCCGAGGCTTTGCCGTCGGCACGCCATCAGCTTATGGCTGTGTGCGGCACGGACACGCTGCGCACGGCGTTCACTACATTCACACTACAGGATCGCAAGGCTCCTGTCAACACACACGACTGGTTCTATCAGTCGGCAGAGCAGTTTCCTACAGGTGGCGGTCCTGTGTTCGTACAGCTTGGCTCAAGCGACTCGATACAGCATGTGGTATACACCATCATTTCCGGCAACAACATTATAGAGGAGGGACGCGCCGACTTGAAGAACGAGTTGCGCACACGTGCCCTTATCTACAAGCCAGAGTGGGGCGATGGCGTGACCCTGTCTGTGGCATGGGTGAAGGACGGGCACAGTTACAAGCACACGGCACGCATTGAGCGTCCGTTGCCCGACTCTCGCCTCAACCTTAAGTGGACAACGTTCCGCGACCGTCTCACTCCGGGGCAACGCGAGACATGGACGCTCAACATCACGCGTCCCGACGGCAAGCCGGCACGTGCCCAGCTGCTTGCCACTCTGTACGACAAGTCGCTTGACGAGATACGGCCGCATAGCATACAGTTCTCGCTTCCGGCATATGTCAACGTGCCGTGGCTCTCATGGAACGGGGTGTACACCCGTGACTTGTTTGCATACAGTGAGATGCCTATGCGTTTCCTTGACGAGCCGGCACTCGGATTCAGTCATTTTGAAGATTTTTATGTCAATCCTGGATATGGGGAGGTGCTTATGGCTAAAGAAGAGTTGGCTACAGCCATGCCCAACTACCGTCCGGTGATGAAGGCACGTGAACTTGTCTCAACAAGACGTGATGCCGCGATGGGTTCAGCTTCTGATGCCGCTATGTCGCCAATGTTGTCGTCAAAGATGACGAATTCATCTGACAGAGAGAATGGCATGGAAGAGAATGATGGACAGAGCATCGTGAAGGTAGCCTCAGAACAGGTGAGGGAGAACCTCAACGAGACGGCATTCTTCTATCCGGGACTGGTGACCGACGAGAAGGGCAACGTTTCCATGCGGTTCACGTTGCCAGAGAGTGTCACCACGTGGCAGTTCTATGGATTGGCACACGACAAGGACATGAACAACGGCGCAATATCGGCTGCATCAGTGGCAAAGAAGACCGTTATGGTTCAGCCTAACGTGCCGCGCTTTGTGCGCACGGCCGACCGTGGTGTGCTGTCGGCACGCATATCCAATACTTCCGACAAGCAACAGGGTGGCACTGTACGGCTCTCGCTCATTAACCCAGAGACGGGAAAGGAAGTGTATCATAGTGAAAAGAAGTTCACTGTAAAGGCTGGCGAAACCACTGCCGCCAACTTCGACTTCGACATGGCGAAGATAAAGAACGACGGATTGCTCATCTGCCGCGTAACGGCACAGGGACACGGCTACAGCGACGGCGAGCAGCACTATCTGCCAGTGTTGCCAGACGAGGAACGGGTGACAAACACCGTGGCGTTCACCCAGAACGAGCCTGGTACACTCAATGTCGATATAGAGAAACTCTTCCCAGCCAACAGCGACAACCGCAAGCTCACTGTTGAATACACCAACTCTCCTGTATGGCTTATGATACAGGCTCTGCCCACGATGGCCACGCCAGACGGTGACAATGCCATCTCGCTTGCAACGGCATATTACGCCAACTCGTTAGGCCGCCACATAATGCATCTCACGCCTGACATAAAGCAGACCGTGGAACTGTGGCAGAAGGAAGGCACGAATCAGTCGACAGGCTCATCGCTGCAGAGCGCGTTGCAGAAGAACGATGAGTTGCGCCAGGTGGTGCTCGACGAGACACCGTGGCTCTTGGACGCCGACCGCGAGGCGGAGCAGAAGCGGCAGCTCATGGGCTACTTCAATGAGTCGCAGATTGACTACCGTCTTGCCGATAACCTTTCGCGTCTGTCACGGCTTCAGCGTGAGGACGGCTCGTTTGCATGGTGGAAGGGAATGGACGGCTCGCCGTACATGACAATGTCGGTGCTCCAGACCCTTGTTCGCCTTAACCGTATGGTTGGTGAGCAGAAGCCTACCGTCAACATGATTTCTGCTGCCTTTGCCTATATGGACAAGCAGATGGCTGAGGAAGTGAAGGACATGAAGAAGGCGGAGCGTGAGGGAAAGCAGAAGAATGTGCGCCCGAGCGAGCTCGCCGTGCAATATATATACGCGTCAACGCTTGCCGAACGCAATATGAAGTCGGCTGCAAAGCAGAATCTCGACTATCTCGTGTCGCGTCTTGCCGCGCAGAACAGCGAGTTCTCCATATACGGAAAGGCTGTAGCAGCTGTGGCACTCGCCAAGAGCGGCCACCGCAAGGAGGCTGCCAACTTGCTCGAAGGTTTACGCCAGTACACTGTTTACAAGGAGGAGGTAGGACGCTACTTTGACACACCGAAGGCCCTCTACTCATGGTTCGACTACCGCATACCATCACAGGTGGCTGCTATAGAGGCACTCAAAACGCTCCAGCCCGACGACACGAAGACCATCTCTGAGATGCAGCGTTGGCTATTGCAGTCGAAACGCACACAGGCCTGGGACACACCGCTCAACTCAGTGAACGCTGTGTATGCCTTCTTGGATGGAAATGCCTCAGCCCTTACAGAGAACACAGAGCGTCCCACCGTACTGAAGCTCAATGGGCAGAAGCTGCAGACGTCAAAGGCTACAGCCGGTCTCGGGTATGTGAAGGCCGTGAAGACAGACATGAACTACCGGCAGCTCACAGTAGAGAAGACGTCGACCGGCACATCATGGGGAGCCGTATATGCCCAGTTCATGCAGCCTACCGCTGATGTGGCAGACGCCTCAACTGGTATGACCGTCACACGTGAGGTGATGAAGGACGGCAAGAAACTGTCGGGGGGAAATGTGCAGCTGCATGTTGGCGACCGCATAACGGTGCGCCTCACGGTTACGGCAGATCGCGACTACGACTTTGTGCAGCTTGCCGACCGACGCGCGGCATGCCTTGAGCCTGCCGAGCAGCTATCTGGCTATGGACGTGGCTACTACTGCCAGCCAAAGGACAATGCCACAAACTATTTCTTCTCGCGTATGCCGAAGGGCAAGCATGTTGTAGAGACAACCTACTATGTTGACCGCAGCGGGGAGTACCAGACTGGCACGTGTGCCGTGCAGTGTGCCTATTCGCCTGAGTTCATGGCTCGTACAAAGGCGGTGACACTTGATGTTGAATGATATAGTATATAAATAAATGCAGGAGACTGTGGCATAATGCAACGCAGTCTCCTACAAAAATTCTATATTATGAAGAAAATTTATATATCTGCCATCTTCCTCGCACTCAACGCTCTTGCCGTGAGTGCGCAGAAGATAGAGGCCATTAACAAGAT
>CALBYK010000003.1 GCA_937889855.1 uncultured Prevotella sp. | reverse complement strand
ACATAGCGGCATTTGGCGAAAACGATATCGAGAGTCTGCCATGGCTCACCATGCCACCGCGTGCCAACACCGTCAAGGCACGCCAGTTGCTCACCGACCTCGGTGCAATAAACGACAATGGCGACATAACCCCTCTCGGCAAGCGCATGTCTGCCCTACCCTGCCACCCACGCATAGCGAGAATGATCATCGGAACGGCAGACTCCCGTCCGACGCAAAGCCAATCGCCACACCTTAAAAGTCTTGCCTGCGACATCGCAGCCGTGCTCGAAGAGAAAGACCCTATGGGCGACTCAGCCGGAACCGACCTCACATTGCGCCTTTCCGCAATGCGCCGCGCACGCCGCGACAAACAGCAAGGCAGATGGAAGCGCATCATCCAGATTGCCACAGAATACCACCGCATGGCACATGCCAACGAAGACAACCGCGACATGGCACCTGAGGAGGTGGGCTTGCTTGTGGCTTACGCCTACCCGGAACGCGTGGCACGCAGCGTGGACAGCATAGGAGGCTACCGATTGGCAAGCGGTGACAATGTGCGGCTGGAACAAACCGACCAAATGACGGCTCACCCATGGCTTGCCATAGCGTCGCTATACAACACGCCAGGCACAACGGGGCGAGTGTTTCTTGCCGCACCGCTAAATCCCGACGACCTCGACGAAACGGCAATTAAGGAGCGTGAAAACATTTCCTGGGATGCAAAACAAGGATGCGTGGTCATGCAAAGGGAAAGAAGAATAGGCAAACTGACCGTCAGCAGCAAACCCATACACAACGCGACAAAAGAAGACGTCATAAAGACAGTGTGCGAGGCGATGCCGAAAAACGGTCTGAGCATGTTCTCATGGAGCAACGACGATGTAGTAAGGCTGCAACAGCGCGTGGCACAAGTTGCAGCATGGCACCCCGAACTCGACATCCCCAACATATCTACGGAGCATCTTTTGAACACCGCCGCCGACTGGTTGCCTTTCTACCTCGACGACGGCGGACACATAAAGTCGTCAGTGGCAGAGCTGCGAAAGCTACATCTTGCCGAAATACTATGGAATATCATTCCATACGACATGCAGCAGGAGATAGACCGACTCGCCCCGTCGCACATCGAGGTGCCAACAGGCTCACACATCAGGGTGGACTACCGGCAAGGAGCTGAGGCTCCCGTGCTGAGCGTCCGGCTGCAAGAATGCTTCGGTATGGAGCAAACACCATGCGTGGACGGAGGACACAGACCGGTGCTGATGGAACTGCTTTCGCCCGGCTTCAAGCCAGTACAACTGACCCAGGATCTCGCGAGTTTCTGGCAGACTACATATTTTGAAGTGCGCAAAGAACTGCGCCGCCGCTATCCAAAGCACTACTGGCCCGAAAACCCGCTTGAGGCAGAGGCCGTGAGAGGAGTGAAAAGAACTAAGAGCTAAGAAAAGGGAAGGTATTTTTGCCTTTCCGTTATTTTTATATATTTTTGCAGAACAGGAACATATAATTACAGACATAAAAAAGAAAGAAAATGAAAAGCTTACTTATCAAGGACACAACTGTTGACGAGCGTATGGATATCGTGAAAGAAGCGCTCAAGGGTTTTGGTGATGGAGAATGTGAAGGCATCGATATGGACGACATGTACGATGACTATATCTTCGGGCGCAAGGAACTTGCCGAAATACACATGGAATTCAGCCAACGGCTCGGCGGCTCGGTAAGAGCAGAGCACAGCGAAAGACCGTCGGGATGCTCAATGAACTAAGTCAAAAAAAAAGCCCAGAGTTGAATATGACTCTGGGCTTTTTTTAATGTTTGTATGTATGAATGGTCAAGAATTACTTAACCATCATCTTCTTACCGTCAACGATATACAGACCAGCAGCCGGCTTGCCGTTTACACGGACACCGCTGATTGTGTATACCTTGTGGTTCTTGGCATCGTCAGCAGAAATAGAGCCAATGCCCACTGTCTTGTCTACAATACGTATTGTGTAAATGGTCTTGCTATCGGGGTTGACAGAGTAGTCGTCGCCATATACAGTATAGGTCTGCACATAAACACCGTCGCCCTCAACGTCGAAGTCCTCGTCTACATGACCACCTTTGCCTGCCTGCTCATAGTCGAGACCACCAGCAATTTCTTCAACAGAACCATTAATTGTGTATTCTGTCTTCTCAGGATCAAAGCCCTCAATTGGCTCGCCATCCACTGTTATTGACTTCAGTGTGTGATAGTAGATGAGCTTGAGGTTGTCAAGGTCGAGCTGGTCGTCCTTTGAAGCGCCAGGCACAGGGTTGGTTGTTGCAGATGCGAGCATATACTGAGTGTCGAACTTGTTGCCGGTATATACAAACTCACCAGTGTACTTTGTCCATACCTCAGAAGGCTGCACCAGCACGGCAGCCGATGCCACCTTCTCGCCAGCCATGTCTTCTAACTCAGGGTCGTGATAAGCCACATCTCCGTGGAGAATGAGCTGCACGCGACCCTGGAGAGTAGTACCCTCTTTCTTGGCCTCACCTGCATGGAAGCGGGCATAAACCTCGAATGCGTCTGGAGTTCCGGCAAATGGAAGGTTGCCATTCACGTCGGTACGGTCGGTGAAGTTGAAGTTGGAAGCATCCGCAGGATTAGTGCTACCCATATTAATATGACCTGTTGTCAGATTACCATTGGCGTATGCAACCCAAAGGTCCTTTGACACAATGCGCACACCATTGCCCTCATAACCGTCAATCTTTGTAGGCAGCGGAGACATAGAAGCAAATGTAGCAAAAAGACCAGAGGCCGACTCGAAAGAGTTCCATGTTTCGGCAAGCGAAGAACCATCCTCCGACCAATTTTCGAAGTCGGAGTTAGGAATCTGATAAACAGCATCCTTCTTATTGCCCTCAAACTTGATTGTGTATACGCCGTCAGGGTGTCCTGCCTGCTTCAAGGTCACGGTGAGAGTGTTTGTATTGTCATCGTAGTTCTTCTCTGCAGCAACGTCTGCTGCATCCTCACCTGTTTTTACTACATAGCTCACCTCATTTTCGTAGTATATGCCTGTGGCTGTGAAATCAGTAGTAGCACCACCAGCAGAGATAAACTCATGACCGGCGACAACCAATGAAGAAAGAGTCGGAGCCGGCTTCTGATACTGGATGGTGTATACAGTCTTTGCGTCCGGGTTTGTCTGCTCGTCATAGTCTTCACCCTTCACCGTGATTACATACTGTGCTGTCTCCTCGTTATATGCGGCGTCAACAGATGCACCTACACCATCCTTAGTGTAATTCACTTCAGTACAATCTTCATCGTATACGGAGTTTACTGTATAGTTGTAAGTTTTAGGATCAAAGTTGAGTTCAGCGTCATATCCCCAATTATCTGTAGCTGTGAGAGCTGAAAGGGCATGATTGTAGATGAGCTTCACGTTGTCGATGGTGAGCGAGTTGCCTGCCACAATATCCGAGCGATCGCCGAAATAGTCGTTGGCTGACAAGATAATGTTGATGTTCTCAACCTTTGATTTGCCATCCTGGTCTTTTGCGTATGTGAAAGGAACGGTCATTGTCTGCCATTCGTCTGCCTTGCCATCTATCGACTTCTTTATCTGAGCTACACAAGTGGCGCCTTCTGTAGATGTGACATCACCACCCAGTGTTGTCTCCATGCCGAGAATGTTACGGTCACGGTTGACCATATCCTTTTTTACTATACTTCCAAAAAGAGCCACCGTGTTGCCTGGCACATCCTTCTGTGTCCATGTGCCATTCCATAGATAAGCAACAACCGTTGCGTTTTCCTCTCCGTTTGAGTTGTCGCGCTTATAGTCAAACGACAAAGCGTCAGGATGGAAAGTGAAAGCCTTTCCGCCAAATGTTCCACCGTCTGCCGTATTCTTGGGATCAGTACCTTTGGCTGTCGCCCAAGCTGTACCCAAAGTCAGATAGGCAGGAATTGCCTGACCTGCCATGCTTTGGTTCTTGAGTAACACGGCCTTATCGGAGTTGTTGCCTTCAACGCTTGAGCCAACTTCTGTCGTGATATATTTGCTGGTAAATACATTCGAGATACACCAGCCTTCTGGCTGTGTGCCCACCTGTG
>CALBYK010000002.1 GCA_937889855.1 uncultured Prevotella sp. | reverse complement strand
ACCGATGCAAAGGCTGTCTACGCGAGCGTAGTGGCACAAGATGTCAACTCTTTTACCGTCCGTGTCGCCGATGACAGCTCTCTCAATGAGGGTGGCTTCAATTTTATCGTCCTCCCTAGATAACTGCCTCAAATCTGTTCCTCGGCTTAAAAAGGCTTGGAGAGGCTTAGTAAGGCTATAATTTTTAATCTCAAAATAGTTATGAATACTCAAAAAATCTCCCAAATCGAGGAGTTCTCCAACCAGAACTCTTCCATCCGTCTCCTCGGCTACGACCCGGCTTCCAACAAGGTCGGCTCCATGCCGCTCGCTGCCATCACTTCCAAGACTGCCTACTGTGGCTGCCGCTGGAAAAAGTCTGAAGCTAAGCCTGAGGGCGAGCCGTTTGGCGACCTTACCATGCTTGCCAATCTCCCGTCTATTCTTGGTCTTGGTGGCTACCTCGTCAAGAACGACCATACGCGCCGTAAGCTCGACCCTAACAACCACAAGCTGTTTGCCGCTGGTGGCGTAGCTGCTCTCGACGGCACTATGGGGCATTATCAGTGGGGCTGGAATGTTCCTTGGTATTATGCGCACTGGGAGGATGACATCTATGAGTGTGAGGCTGTTTCTACGGCTCCTATCTCCGGCCACTGGAACTACAAGATTCCCGTCGCCTCCATGTCATGCTCTGGCGCTGCCGCGCTCGACCGTACCAATCGACTGCTCGTGTCTTTCTGCAACCGCACGGCGCAGTATCGTGGCGGCGACAACAAACCTGACAACGATGCCAAGTGGAACACCTTGCTCGGCAAGGCTGTCTCCACTGTCAACGAGGAACTTCTGCAAGACTATGCCGAGAAAAATGGCGACCGCTGGGGTGCATCCATGTTCCAGATGGTGTTCGCTATTGGCGTGCTCACGCGCATCATCTTCCATAATCGCAATATTCAGGCTCCCTACAATGCCTCGCTCACTGCCGACGGTCTTCATCAGGGAGGTCTCGGCATTGGCATAGACAATGTCTCTGCCGATTATGGTGCTCAGTATGCTACGCTCGACCTCGATGCTCTCGCTGACAAGGGTGATGCCACCGGTGTGTTCTCCTACACTGTCGACAAAGGCGATGGCACTAACAAGGTCGTCAAGAATATCCCGTGTTTCTTCGGCCTTAAGAACTGGTATCGCAACATGTGGATGATGATGCATGGTGTGATACTGCAGGCTACAGCCAACAAGACTCTCGATGTCTACATCTTGCGTAAGTGGACTAAAGCTGCTGTCAATACATCCAATACAAGCGGTTTTGTCAAGATTGGTTCCATTCCTGCCGCTGATGCAGCCAATTGGTACTACATCAAGCGCATGAATCTCGACAACATGCTTATGTTCCCGCTTGAGCTTGGTGCAAGCGAGTCCACCTACTATTCCGATGGCTTCTATCATCCTGCCGTTACTTCCGGTTTGCGTGGCCTCGCCGCTTTCGCCAGTGCGTACAGCGGTGGCGATGCTGGCTCTGGTGCGCTGACTGCTAACGATGCGCCCTCGGTCTCCGCTGCGGTCTGCGGCGCGTTCCTCTGCGAAGCAGACGAAGACTGGGACACTGAGGCTACATGGGTGGCATAAGGTGGCTATTGCAAACCTTAGTACACTACCGCCGTAGGCGGTCGCGCCACATTTTTAGTGGCGCAGGTGTTAATTTATTTAAGATTTAATCGCTCTTTGACTTGTTGTATCACTGTTTTTCATTACCTTTGCAGCCGCAATCCTATGATTGCAGGTAGAACTCCTTAGCTCCGGTTTGCGTGGCCTCGCCGCTTTCGCCAATGCGAACAACGGTGGCAATGCTGGCTCTGGTGCGCTGAATGCTAACAATGCGCCCTCGGTCTCCAATGCGAACTACGGCGCGTTCCTCAACAATTTATGAGCGGAGTGAGCCTCTCCCAATGGAGAAAAATATCGTAAGGTGTCGGTGAGTCTCGTAGCCAATAGGCGAGCGACATACCCGACGGTCTAAAATTGCAGACCACATTACCCGACGAAGGGCACTCGCTCTTCTGTAAATCCCGATTCTAATCCCGTCTTAATCCCGCTTGTTTATTCACTTCAATCAACCCACTATGCGACGTATTCGTGATCGTGGGGAGGCTGAGTCTATGGCTAACGTGCAGGCTGCTTACGACAATTTTAGCCGTTCCAAGCACAAACGCAAGGCTGTGCGTGACTACGATGAACGGCTCGACAGCAATCTCGACCGTGTTCTTCATGAACTGCGCGATGAGTCGTGGATGCCTTCCCCTTACCGACCCAAGGTTGTCGTCGAGCGCAAACGGCGTGAGCTGGCGCGTGCGCCTATTCACGATCATGTGCTCGAAGCTGCCGCAATTCTTCCTTATGAAACCACGCTTTATGATTATATTGCGTGGCAGTGTCCGGCTGTACGCCCCAATATGGGGCAGCACGCTCTTTTGCGGGTATTGCGCAATGAGTTGTTCGGCTGCTCACAAAGCGAGGTGGCATACAATCTGTCAATGGATGCTCACCATTATTTTCCTCTTATGGATCATGACATTCTCAAGCGGCAAATCCTGCGCAAGGTTAAGCCGGGAAAACTGCAGCGGGTACTCTTCAAGGTCGTTGACTCTTATCTGCAGGGGGCTCCGCTCGGTGTCAAGGTGTCGCAGATTTTCGGCATGTTGTATCTTGCCGACTTCGACCGCCTTGCCATGAGGTTCTTCGATATTGGCAACGACCCTGAGAGACTTGCCTATTGGACTTCCAAATATATCGAGGGGCGCATCATTACGGCTCGCTCGCCCGAAGACTATGCCGACCTCTGCCGAGGACCGGCTTTCCTTGCCGACAAGTTCCGTAGGTATGTTGCCGCTGGTCTTCCGCACTATTCACGGTTCGTGGATAATATAATCTTCCGCCACGAAGACAAGACGGTACTTGGCATTGTCCGCATTATTGCTGTGGCTATTCTCGCGCGTGACTATCATGTGCAGATTAACCGCGACTATAACATCCGCCCTACACACATGGGCATTCGTATTTGTGGCTATGTGTTTTTCCATGACCGTGTTCTGCTCGCTAAGCACAACAAGCAGGAGCTTGCACGGCATGTGGCGAAGCTGCAAAAGCGTGGCTTCGATGAGGAGCAAATCAGACTCAGGCAGGCTTCACGCTTCGGCTATGCCAAGCACGCCAACTGCATACATCTTTTTAAAACTTTAGGAATGGAAAAATCATTAGGCAAAATCATCAAGTCGCACCGCGTAAAGGCTCCGTTCGAAGAGATGACCGGCAGCCAGAAGATTAACTTCTCGCTCATTTGTAAAACCTTAACGGAAGTTAACGGGGGGGGTAGACCAGATACCTGGAATAAAAAAATCCTGCTCGAAGACTACAAAATCGAAGATTCTAAAATCGACCGGCAGAAGGTCACGGTTTCTGTGCCTGACTCGTCGGGCAATCTTCAGGAGATTACTAAGGTTGTAGCATCTAAGGTGCTTGCAATCAGGTTCAAGAAGATTCTTGAAACACTTCATACGGAGGCTTCCGATGGCTCTGTACAGGAGTCTTATGTGTTTGAGAAAGCTCGCGACCGCGAAGGCAACCCGACTCTGCTCGATGCTGAGTTCTATGCCTTCACTGGCTCTAAGGTTCTGATCGACCAGGCGCAAAAAGATTTCTCTCACGAGGATCTTCCTGCGCCTACAGTGATACAACAGTTTGAGGGCAAAAAAGGTCAAACATTTTTCAAAATTACTTAAGTTATGGCTAAATTGTCTTATACATCTGTTTCCAATTCGCCGCGTACCTTCCTCAAGTATGATGAAGGGCGTGTCATTGTCTATCCCGATGAGCGCATTGTCGATGACTATCAACCCGACGATTCATCCGCTGATGAGCAGTCGGTTGAGCCGTTCAAGGCCTACATATATACGGGTGAGGAGCGCGATGGTGGCTTCATTCGTGATTGTCCCGACCCTTCCGACTATCACGACATGGCCAATGCAATTATCCGCACTCGCTACTCTGTGTCCGAGGAGCTTGCCTTGCAGCGACATCATCAAGATGATGCCGATGCTTACGCCAGC
>CALBYK010000001.1 GCA_937889855.1 uncultured Prevotella sp. | reverse complement strand
ACTGTAAATCTGCTGGCTATGCCTTCGGTGGTTCGAATCCATCACCACCCACTTGAGGAGATGCAACACATACGTGTTGCATCTTTTTTTATATAAATAATTTCTGTCCGAGGATTGCTTATGTTGTGTCGAGCGGAAACTCGACATCTCCCGGTTATTAAGTTCCACAACATTTGTGCTATACGGAAAAAGGCTGCCCTTATGGACAGCCTCTCTAATATTTGATGTTCTATTATTGCCTAAAAAAAATGAAAGACTTCATCGCGTTCGACATCCGCTCCATCCTTTCGGCGGGGGTGCAAACGAACTATTTGCCGTTGCCATCTCCCCACATACCTATCGCAGCACTTGCTGCAAATAGAGTCATCATCATTGTCATCAACATAACTTTTTACCTTTCTAAACCATTAACCTAACTAAATCCTAATACCTTTCAAACTACCTATTGATCTTATTAATAACCTATTGACTCGTGCGTTATCCTTATTACTACAATCTTCCTAACTACCTTTCTGACTAACACCATTTAAACTGTCATCCTAATCTTTATTACCTTCAACCAATTGTCATCCTAAATCTTTTCTACCTTTCTCTGAGTCATTCCTAAACAATCATTACCTTTAATTGACTAATACTCTGAGTGTTGTTATCCTCAAATCCTTACCTTTTGTGCGTTATCCTTTCACAATCCATTTGTTTACCTTTGAGACTAATACGTTTTGAATATTCTCTCAAAATTTTCCAATACCTTTTATGTTTCTTGTTATCGGTTGCCTCACGGTTCCCTTGTTTTGACGTTGCAAAGGTACAACTGTTTACGCACACATACAAGTTTTACAGTAAAAAACTTGCATATTCAGTATAGATTTTGATGTATGTCAACATTGTTGTGTGCGAACACACAACAATGTTGACATACATTTGCCTTGTTACTGAAAAGCCCTAAAAGCCTCCTATCTGACGGTATTCACCTTAACCACAGTGACATACGAAATAGGCTTGCCATCCTTCTGTGCCGACACGAGCAAGCGTATCTGTCCGGTCTTCAAACGACGGTCGGCTTTCACCGAAGCAGTATATCGGAGTCCCTGTCCAGGGTCAATGCGCTCCACACGCACGCTCGGCGAAATGTATATGCGCTTGTTGCCGTCAGCCTCAACCACCGAAGGCTCGAAGTTGTAGACGGCAGCGCCTGTATTGTTATATATCTCAAATACCACCTTTCCAAACTCGCCTCCATGCAGCACATTGTCGGCACTTGAATCGGTGAAGACCACATTGCGTATATCAAGTCTTCCGCCCGTGGATGTGGCGTTTCCGCCATACAGCTGCTCTATGCGGCTTGCGTCAACAGAAGGCCCGGCATTTTGACCGGCCTGTCGGCCGTCATTCAGAGAAGCCGATGGGGTCTGGCCGGTACTGAAGTCGATGCGGTCGTCGCCAGAGTTGCTGTCGTCCACCATCTGTGAGGGGTCTATATTGTCGCTATGCTCAGCTCCGCATCCATAGCCGTCGCTATATTGTTGTTGCGCCTGCGCACGCTCAGCCTTCTCGCGCTGTATGCGCTGGTTGCGGCGGGCGAGCACATCGCTTTGCTCCTGGCGCTGCTGCCTGTCGGCGGCATCGCCCACTACCCCACCGACAACGGCTCCGCCAGCCATTCCGAACAACGTCCCGACATCGCTGCCATGAGGGCCGCCTATTATTCCGCCGATAGCCGAGCCCAACACTGAGCCAAGTGACCCACCTGCATAGGCTCCCGCGCCGGCTCCCGTCTTGCAAGCATTGCCGCGCCAATAATAACAAGAGAATACTTTTTCATAGTTGTTGCCTTTTTCTCATATATTTATGGTGCAAAGTTATTGTTTTCAGACATAAAAGCCAACTTTTGAAGCAAAAAAGAAATATAAAACAGTAGGCATGAGGCATTTTAGGATAGTTTACAAGACAAAACCACTCGTTGTTGAGGCAGTGTTGAGGTTCGGTTTGGACAACAATTATGACATTAACACATAAAAATTGTTACGTGCAACATTATTACAACTCAAGGAACGATAACCTAAACAACATTTTGGGCATAATGCCTACCTTTGCAATGTCAAAGAACAAGAAGAGGCTTTTCGGCAAGACGGAATGTTCCTCTCATGCAAAAAGTAATCGTCAATAGGTTTAACATAGAAAATAGTAAACAGATTCATCATTTGCAACATTCCCTGGCGTGGGAGATAGTAAAGATTGTAAGTTTGTTGTTTTAGTAGATTAAGAGGTCAAAAGATTTAGTTAGAAAGTTAGGTTTCATAACCAAAAAAAACCGGGGAAGAAGTGATTCTGCCCCGGCTTTTTTGGTCGATGTTTTTTTTATTTCACAGCAATGCACTCCACTTCCACGAGCGCTCCTTTAGGCAGCGTCTTCACTGCCACAGCAGAGCGTGCAGGGAACGGCTGTGCGAAGAACTCGGCATACACCTCGTTCATGGCTCCGAAGTTGTCCATGTCGCTGAGGAAAACGGTTGTCTTCACGACATGTGCGAGGTCAGTGCCTGCCTGCTTGAGTATGTTCTGGGCGTTTGTGAGCGACTGGCGAGTCTGCTCCTTTATGCCGCCCTCAACAAAGTTACCAGTTGCCGGGTCGATAGGAATCTGGCCCGAAGCGAACACCATGCCGCCAGCCTCTATAGCCTGAGAGTAGGGACCGATGGCTGCCGGTGCGTTGTCTGTGTGAATTTGCTTGTTCATAATTATATTTTTCCAGTATTTAATTTTTTCAATCTTTCAACATTACAGCGTATAGTCAACCACCTTGAATCCACGCTTGGCGAGTTCTGTCTTTATATGCTCTATATGCTCCTCGTTCTTTGTTTCGGCCTGGAGGCGCAACACGCATGAGTTGACCTTCTCGCTGTCAACACTGCGCTCATGATTGACACGTATGATGTTGGCTCCGAGCTCGGCAAACACCTTGCTCACTCCGAGCATCTGCCCTGGCTTGTCCTCAAGCTCTATGCAGAGCGAGCAGATGCGTCCGCTCTTTGTCAGTCCACGGTTGATGACACGGTTGAGTATGGTGACATCAATGTTGCCGCCGCTTACCACACACACCGTCTTCTTGCCTTTTACCGGCACCTTGTTGAACATCACAGCTGCCACGCTCGCCGCTCCTGCTCCCTCTGCCACCATCTTCTCGCTCTCGATGAGCTGCAGGATTGCTGCGCAAATCTCGTCTTCGGTAACGGTCACGATGTCGTCAACATACTTTGAGCAAGTATCGAATGTTATCTTTCCAGGCTCCTTGACGGCAATGCCGTCAGCGATGGTAGACACATGGTCGAGCATCTCCTGCTTGTGGTCGTGGAGGCTCTGCACCATGCTTGCCGCCCCGGCAGCCTGCACGCCGTACACCTTCACCTCAGGATTGAGCGACTTGATGGCAAAGGCGATGCCCGAGAGCAGTCCGCCGCCGCCAACCGGCACTACAACAGCCTCGATGTCGGGCAGCTGGTCGAGCAGTTCAAGTCCAATGGTGCCCTGTCCGGCTATGACATTCTCGTCGTCGAAAGGATGAATGAATGTGTAGCCGTGCTCATCGCGCAGACGCAAAGCCTCATTATAAGCATCGTCATACACGCCCGGCACGAGCTTCACCTGGGCACCGAGCTTGCGTGTAGCCTCCACCTTGCTTATAGGCGCGCCCTCCGGCAGGCATATAAGCGACTTGATGCCCATTGCTGTGGCGCCGAGCGCCACGCCTTGCGCGTGGTTTCCGGCGGAACACGCAATCACACCCTTAGCCTTCTCCTCCTCCGAGAGTTGCGATATTTTATAGTAGGCTCCGCGAATCTTGAACGAGCCTGTCTTCTGCAGACATTCGGGTTTAAGATACACGTCACTTTCGGGGTTTATCTTAGGGGCATGGACAAGTGCTGTCTTGCGTATCACCTTGCTTAGTACGTAGCGTGCCTTGTAGAAATTGTCTAAATTCAACATTTTCTTGCTTATATTTAATTAGAGTTACTTTACTGCGTTCTTTCGCGACACAAAAGTACACAATTCCGTGCTATCATCCAAATTTTTATGGCATCTGTAAAAATAAAAGTGTGAGTTACTCTCTCAGCAACTGGCGCGCATACTCAATTATGGTATCCTCGCCACGCAGGAGGTCGGCTTGCGAGAGAGCCACATTGTAGTCGGGGGCAATTCCAAACTCCGTCGACTGCCTGTCCTTGTCGTACATAGGGCACGCCGAGAATCGTATGCTCCACCCTGCCGGCAGTTCTGAGGTAAAAGGCATGCCAGCCCCGCCCCCGGTGCGGTCGCCTACGATTGTGACACCAGGACAACACTTCATATACTTCACAAACTCGTTAGCCGCGCTGTACACAGATCGGTTGGTAAGCAGCACGACACGCTTTTGCCAGCGCAATCCCTTTGCAGGCTTGAGTAGTTGCTCCTCCAGTTGTGAGAAGTCGGAGTGTCCGCGTCCGGTCTTGTGCTGCATGTATCCCACGAGAATGGTGCTGTTGGTAAATCGCGCCGCCAGTTTCTCCGCAGAAGAGAGGAGTCCGCCGGAGTTGTCGCGCAGGTCGATTATGAGTCCGTTACAAGGTGCAAGATATAGGAGGATGTCGTCGAGGTTGCCGTCGCCTATGCCGTTGGCGAACGAGGCGCAGCGTATGTAGCCAACATTATCGTCCAGTCTCCTGTAGCGCATGCCAGAGGCTATGCGGTAGTCGGTACCGAGATATCGGCTCAGCAGAGTGTCGCTCACGTTGGATGGGTAGTCCTCATGCCACGACCAGTTGCGTGCCACGTCCCACGATGAGTACATGTTGACATGTCCGTCTTTGAGCTCGGCAAGCATGTTGCCGAGAACCTCGAAGAGTTGTGTGTCGGTCATGTCGTCGGCAATTTGCAGCGAGTACTTCTCGTGCACGGCGTCCCAGTCAAGTCCGTATTGCTCCTTCTTGTAGTCGAAGAAACAGTAGTGCTCGTCAATGGTTTTCCACAATGCCTCAAAGTTGCCGCGCGGGTTGTCGGCATATTCGTCCTCGTCAACACATGACATGAGCGACAAGCCCCAAAGAGCCATTACGAGAAAGCTATGTAACAGTGTCTTGCAATTCATTTGTCTATATATAAGATTTAAATATAATGTGTTGTATATGCATTTCTTACAACGGGTCAACGTCAAAGAATATGGTCATGGCAGCATAACGCTTGTCCTGCAGCAAGGCGGTGCGTGCCGCCGTCATGCCTTGGCGCACGAGGTCGAGGTTGATGCCGAGCTCAAGCTTCAGCACAATCTTGCGTATTGACTCAGTCTTGACCCTTGCCACTGACGGCTTGTCTGGACCGAGCACGCGGTCGGCAAAAACCTGGCGCAGGCGTGATGCCATCTCTATCGCGGCACTCTCCACCAACGGCTCGCTCTTAGAGCGAAGGTATACATACACGAGATGCCAATAAGGAGGATAACGGAACATGCGGCGCTCCTCGAGCACATCGCGCGCAAAGGACACGAAGTCGCCGTCCACCACCTGGCGTATCACGGGCAAGTCGGCACTCTTGGTCTGTAGTATCACCAGTCCTTGCTCGTCGCGCCGTCCGGCACGTCCGCTCACTTGCGACAACATCTGGAATGCGTGCTCATAGGCGCGGAAGTCGGGATAGTTGAGCATGGTGTCGGCATTGAGAATGCCCACCACTGTGACATTGCCGAAGTCGAGGCCCTTGGATATCATCTGCGTGCCGATGAGGATGTCGGTGCGCCCGTTGGAGAAATCGTTGATGATGCGCGAGTAAGCATTGCGCGAGCGCGTTGTGTCGAGATCCATGCGTGCGATGCGCGCCTTTGGGAACAGCTCGCGCACGCGGTCCTCAACCTTCTCCGTGCCATATCCGCGCCCGAGCAACTCGGTGCTCTCGCAGTTTGGGCACTGCCTGGGCACGGCATACGTGTAGCCACAATAGTGGCACGTCAAGACATTCATCGACCGGTGGTAAGTGAGCGATACGTCGCAGTTCTTGCACTTGGGCACCCATCCACACACCTTACACTCAACCATGGGTGCAAAACCGCGGCGGTTTTGGAACAGAATTATCTGCTTGTTGTTCCTCAATGCCGTGCGCATGGCGCCAATAAGCTCTGGCGAAAATAGGCCGCGCATTATCTTGCGTCTGTAAAGGTCCTTGATGTCGACAACCCTTATCTCGGGCAGCGCCACGTTCTTGTAGCGCGTGGTGAGCCGCACGTAGCCATATTTGCCAGTGGACGCGTTGTAATAGCTCTCCATTGACGGCGTTGCCGTGCCGAGCAGTACCTTCGCCCCGTCGTACATGCGCGCGAGCATGATGGCAGCCGAGCGTGCATGATAGCGCGGCGCAGGATCCTGCTGTTTGAATGAGGTCTCGTGTTCCTCGTCTACAATGACAAGTCCGAGACGCGTGAATGGCAGAAATACTGCCGAACGAGCGCCGAGAATCACGTCATACGGAGTGTCGGATAGTTGCTTCTTCCATATTTCCACACGCTCGGCGTCGCTGTACTTGGAGTGGTATATGCCGAGGCGCGAGCCAAACACATTCTGGAGTCGGCGCGTCATCTGCACGGTCAGGGCTATCTCTGGCAGGAGATAGAGCACCTGCTTGCCCCGCTCGATGGCACGCTGTATGAGATGGATGTATATTTCGGTCTTGCCGCTTGACGTGACACCATGCAGGAGCACCACGTTTTTCTTCATGAACTGTGTACAGACATTGTTCATGGCGTCCTGCTGCGCCTCGCTTAGAGGCTGGATGTTCTCAGGATGATAGTCGCCTCCTCCACCTATGCGTTCCACCTCACGATGGTAAACATCCAGAAACTTTCGGCTTACGAGTTGCCTCAGCACGGCATCGGATGCGCCTGAGGCGTTAAGCAGCTCGTCACACGCCACATCTGCTATGTGGTCCGGCTGCCGCTCACCGTCAATCTGGTCCCAATGGGAGAGTTGCAGATAGGTGCTGAAGGTCTGCTGCTGCTTCAATGCGCGTGACAGGATGTTCAGCACAAGTTGCAGCGCCTGCTCCGAACGGAGGTTTGCGGGCAGTGTGACACACCGCACGGTCTTCGGACGGTAGTTTTCCTCAGCCTTGAGGCCAGCCGGAAGGGCTGCCTTGAACACGTCACCGAGTGCAGCCATGTAATAGGTCGAAATCCATTGCCACAGACGCATCTGCCGCTCGAGCATCACGGGGTCGGTGTCAATAACCTGCAGGATGTCGCGTGTGGTGAACTCTGGCTTGGTGTCGTGCACACGTACCGCCATAGCCGTGTATGTTTTCGACTTGCCGAGTGGCACAAGCACACGCACCCCCATCCTCACCTGCGGTACGAGCGACTCAGGCAAGGAGTAGGTGAAGGTGCCCTCAAGGGGCAGGGGGAGTATTACTTCTACGTAGTGTGGCATGGCTTCATTCTAAACATTCAGTCAACAAAAATAGGCATTTATAATGAAACCTCCAAATAAATTGGCCAACTTTACTTAGTTAGCTAAATTGTTAAGCAAGTGGCAAAAAATATCTTTACGTATCGTAGGATGGTATGGCATCGGATGTTATATCCGATATGCAACAATACCAACTAATGGCTATGTAGAATATATACAATGATAACAGAGCGGAGGGTGTGTCAAAATCATTAATACGGCGGACTGCGCTCAGCTCTGCCGCTTGCCTTAGCAAGAAAGTCAAAAATGTTTATAGTCCAAAGCTGTTTATGACCAGAGCCTCATGGACGTATTGTCAATGGTTTTGACACACTCTCCTCCAATATATTAGAAATAGTAAGCCACACCTATCTGCCAGGCGTTTGAGCGTCCGCGTGTTCCGGTGACTTCCTTCAGGACCGCACTTGTACCGTTTGCCAACGTCACGTCACCCGTCTTGCCGCAAGCTATGTTGTAGTTGGCTGAAACTTGCAGATGACTCAACAGAGTTGCGCCCAAGCCTACATTCACGCTGAAGTTCGACGATTTGAGAGTCCAGTCGGCAGCATCCTTGAATATAGACTGGTTCTTGTCGCCCACATTGAATCCAAACTGCGGACCGGCAAAGGCATAAATGTTGGCCAACGACCCCAAGCCTACACCATAGCGCACATTGATAGGAATGTTGATGGCCTGTGTCTTAAGCTTTGCATCTTGTGCCTCTGTGTCGCCTACCTTCAGTTTGGCCTCACGCTGGTCGTAGAGTGCAGACGCGTCAATGCCGAGTCCGACGATAGGGAGAGTGAACTTCACGGTAGGACCGATGAAGAATCCGGTCTGGTTGTTTGCGTCAACAACATCCTTGCTGAAACTCATGTTTGTGACGTTGAGACCTCCCTTGACACCAAATTTCACTTGTGCCTGGGCTGTGTTTGCAGCGGATATCATCGCAAGAGCGATGGCTGCAGAAGTAAAAATCTTTTTCATACCTATGTTTTGTGTTTATGAGGCAAAGCACACGAGATATGTGCCTTGCTGCTCGGGTTAGTAAATATGCTTGCTGATTATGCCTTTGTCAGTGGCGCTGTCGGCGGACGGTCACGCGAGCCGAACCTCCGGCAGACGATGACGACGGACTCTGCGAGCGTGTCTTCTTCACCTTCGTGGTCTTTGCCGAGGAAGAAGAGCCTCCAGCCCGGCGGTTCTTCTTTGCCAGGGCGCGTGCGGCCTTCTTGTCCACACGGGCTATGCTGTCAAGCGAGTCCTTGGGTTCGGGCTTGCCCCATATGTCCTGCTCAAAGTCGGCAAGTTGTTTCTCTATGCGTTTCTGTTCCTTCGCCATAGCCGAGTCGGAAGGACAGTATTGTGCGAGAGTCTTTCCAAGCATGTTTGTGGTTTTGTAAATCTTGCCTTTGTACATGTTCTTCGTGAAGAAGTCGTCCATAGACATAGTGGCGGCGTTGTTGAGGTTGGATGTCATGATAGTCTGCTTGGTGAGGAACGGCGCGAGGTCGTCATACTTCACCCAGAAAAGCGGATAGCTTGTGCCGCCATCGCCGAAGTCGTCATCGCGCTTTAGTATAGGACAAAGGGCGAGCACCTTGGTGTGGAACGCAGAGTTGTGGTCGTCATAGTAGGTTGACTCCTTAACGTAGTAGGCCGTCACCTCACGCGACGGTATGTCGCTATCATCGATGCGTATGCCACGGTCGGTGCGCTCATAAAAGATGTGGTAGTTGTCGAGAAACGACTTGAGGTTTATCTTAGATGCGTCGTCAAACACCTCATTGCCATCAAGGCGATACTCGTAGGCTGGAACGGCACGCCGGAGGACAAGCTTGAAGATGTAAGTGAAGAGATTCATCTGCGAACCTACGGGCTCTACTGGATAGTAGAGTCCGGCATTGGCGTCATCGTTAAGCGAAATCTCGCGGTAGAGGTCGCGGCGCCAAGTAACGTCCTCATCCATTGCCTTCTGCGTAGGAAATGATATCTGGGCGCGAACGCTCAGTCCTTGTTCCTTCTGCTGTTGCTGCTGCGCTTGTTCACGGCGCCGTGCCGCCGGCTGTGCCGAGGCTATATCGGCACAGAAGAGAGCGGCGAGCAATATTGTCAGTATTTTCTTCATCGTGTTTTATTTTTTCTTTTTTTATGGGACTTATAAGACCTATTAGATCTATTAGACTTATAGGCCCTATACCTATTTCACTATCACTTCCATTGAGCCGTTAAGCTTGCGCGTGATGCCATCAGGACCAACAGCCGTGATGCGCGATATATAGAACCGCTTGTTGCGCGAGAGCTTGCGGAACGTGTCACGCTGGCGCTCGGAGAAAGAAGCCCCGTTGCTTGCCATCGGTACGGCGTTGCCCATATTGTCGAAAAACACGGTCTCGAAGCTCACCACCTTGAATTGTATGTCGAGTATGCCATCATCGATGGCAGCATTTATGCCATGCACACCCATGAGCGACGCCTTGGCGAGTCCACCGCCACGGAAACGGTCGGTGCCAACAGAAATATAGGCAGCCGGATCGGGCAACTTGCGCACGTGGAACGTAAACTTACCCATTTGCCGCGACTTGCCGTCCTGGTTGCTTGCCACGTTGATAGTGACATCACTGCCTACAGCCGACGGCCGGGCGATGTACTTGCCCATGCCTATGCTACGGAACGAGCCACCCGACATCGAAGCCGACACGGCATTGAGCGGCACACCTGGTATGCTGACGCTGATAGGGTTGTCGTAACCGGCATAGAGCACGTTCATCAGGTCGGCACTGACGGTGGCGCTCGGTGCCACTACTGTGTATTTCTGCGTGAAGTCGCGGCGGATGGTGTTGCCTGCTCCGTCACGCATGGTGATGTAGCCGCCAAACTGGTGTTCACCCACCCCACCTGCGGTGAAACGATACATACCGTTGCTCACGCGCTGTCCACCGACATATATCTCAGGCTGCTGCGTAGTGTCTACAGCAGCCATGACGATTTGTGCCGAGAACTGGTCACCGCTAATGACGGTGCGTGACTCAGGAATGACAAACGCCGACAACTTGTTGACGCGTATATCCTTCATATCAATGTTAGACACAAGAGTATGGAGCACCTCCCCCTCTGCATAGCGCACGTCACTCTGCAACTTTGACAGCAGCGTGACGGCACCAGCCACGGGCATGTCCTCAAACATATACTCCTGCCAGTTCTTGCCCATAGTATGGGCATTCTTGGGGAGCTTGGTAGTGAGGTTACTCTCGATGATGCTGCGCTGGTGCGGGTCGCTCACCATTGCCAAGATGCGCTCGCGGAACGAGTTGATGGCGTTGAACAGTTTGCGTCCCTGTCCGGTGCCTGGAGCAAGCATAACATGGCTTGCCGCCTCAAGGTTGTCCTTGTTCTTTATGTCGTTGATGTTTCCGTCCTTGCCGTCAGCCTGGTGAACAATCTCAAGCTTGAGCCACTGCGCATAGTTGTAGAGCGAGTCGCTCATACGCTTAACTGTAGTGGCTTTGTCAAACCACTCCTTCACCTTCTGCGGGTTTGCCTTCATCTGGTCGGCAAAGCTGTCATAGAGCGCCTCGTTCTCCTTTGATGAGTTGGCTGTAGTGCGGTTTAGGCTCTCCTCGACAATTGAGAATCCGTTGAGCACCTCTGACGATATGTTCAGGGCAAGCATTGCCATGAGCACCACATACATGAGGTTAATCATCTTTTGGCGTGGAGATACCGCTTTTTTCTTTATTGCCATTATCTGAGTTTTGATTTTGGGGCTTTTCCCTTTTACCCTTTTACTTTTTTTACTCTTTTACCTTTAGGTTCATGTTAACCGTCATGGCCTCAATCATACGGGCGTAGATACTGTTGAGCTGTTCAATCTGCTGCGCCATCTTGCGGCTCTGATCATTGATTTGGTCGATGGTGCCAATTTGCTGGCTCGCGCCCTTAAGCTGCATCTCGTAAACCTTGCAGATGCCGGTAAGTGTGCGGTTGAGGTTCTCCATCTCCTCGCTGTCGCGTGTAAGGCGGTTGCTCTGCTCGGCAACCTTCTGCAATGTCTCGGTAAGACTCTTGAGTTGCTCGAGATAAGCCGACTGTGCATCGGTGAGCTGTGAGGCAATTGTCTGACTTGCTGCAAGGTCGGCTGCCATAGCTGCCGTTCCTGCCACCACACCGGCACCAGCCACACCAGCATTTGCCTGTGTAGCAGCAGCCGACGCGCTCGCGTTTTCCGAAGCAGAAGCGGCTGCCACGCCTCCAGAGAAGGCAGGCGCGGAACCACCTATTATTATAGTGCCACCGGCAGAAGCTTGCGCATGAGGCATATAGTCGTCATCGCGTCCAGCTTTATATTCAGCCTCGGCCTCTTCCTCCTCACGGTCTATCTCCTCCTCGTCGATATGGATGGGCAAGTCCTTTCCGTCCTGAGTCTTGTCAAACGGGCGGTCAAAGGCAGAGAGGAAGAACACAAACACCTCTGTGCCCATGCCGGCAAACAGCATAAAGTTGGCTCCCGGGAGGTGAGTTAGCTTAAAAAGGGTTCCGAGAATCACAACGGACGCGCCCCAACTGTAGGCATAGTTGAGGAATGTCTGACCAGGAACACTATCCATCCACTTCTGCAGATGATAGACTATGTTGAATTTACTGTAAACAGTCATTGTCTTTATATGTTAATTGGTTTATTCATTGAATTATGGAGAGAAAGAAACCTATATATTCATTATCCTATCTCTTGGCCTTTTTGCCTGAGCCTTTGCTCTTCACGCTCGACGTACTTGCAAGACTGCGCACACATCTGAAACCGATATAGCAACGAGGCTGGTTCTGATACTCCCATGTGCGCCATGCTGAGCGTATGAACGACTCCGGATCCTTCCAAGATCCGCCCCGCACACTCTTCTTCTTTAGCCTGTAGGGGTCTTCCTTGGCGGCATTATACTCAAGTGTCGGATTAAGGTCGTTCATAGCCTCCACACCAGCCTCAGTATAGACTGTGCTTGTCCATTCCGC